>JAIRRT010000148.1 GCA_031255835.1 Bifidobacteriaceae bacterium
GTCCGGGAGCAACAGGTACCATCTAGTGGTTGGCGTGGGTGTCCGCTGAAATGGGGAAGAAGGCTGAGCATGAAGGCGTATTTGCCGGTCAGGCCTGGCGGCGTGGCGACCCTGGACAACGCCCGGCCAACGCTGGTGATCGACGCCCTGACCGATCTCAAGGGTCCGACTGAGGGCGTGGTCATACTGCCGCCAGTTCTGGATTGGACCCCCAACAGCCGGTACGACCTAGCGTCGCCATCTCGCCTTAAGCGTTTGTACGAGACCGTGTTGAGTGAAGCGCTAGCATGGCGGGCGCGTCCATTGCGGGGTGCGAACCTCGGCGGCGCGGTTCCTGGCACACTGTTTGGAGGGTTGCGACATGGGTTGTCGGCGGGGTCCCCACATCCTTGCGGCGTTTGTTTCGGCGCTGACAGCGCTCGCCGTGTGCACGCCCGCCGATGCCGTACCGCCAGTTGGCGCCGCATCTCGCGCTCGCGCTGTCTCGGCAACGGGCGTCCTGCCGCTCGCCGATGCTGCTCAGCCTTCCGATGGCGTCTCGGCCGGTGGCGGGCTCACGCTTGTTGATGCAGGTCTTGGGGTTGGGGGGGTTGCTGGGCGGGAGGCTCGGCGGGTGAAGATCGCTGTTGTTCGGTGGAATATCAAGCGCTCGGTGTCTGTTCCGCTGGACTTGGGCAAGGCGGCCACAAACGTTGGACTGGGTGTCAGCCGGAAGAAGAATCAAGTCTTCACCAAGCGTATGGGCACCTACTACGTCGGCAGGATCTGGAACAGCGCCACCAAGGGAATGACCGATCCGATGGATGTCAAGATCGGCACGGCTCGGCTCGCCGCTCCCGCCAAGGCGAACATGGTGGTGCCCATCGGTCTGTGGAACAACGCGATGAAGAGCTTCAAGTCAACCGGCTCCATCCGCAAGAGGGTCAAGGATGGGCAGCTCACGCTCGTCTGCTTCAAGGGTTCCCGAAAGGCCGTGCTCTACGGCAAGTACCAGATCACGGTTCAAAAGCAGGGAAAGGTTCGGAAGGCTGGCCGCAAATCGATGGCGACGGCTTCGCCTCTGAGCTTCAAGGCTGGGAAGAAGTACCGTGCCACCGTGTACCCCAAGATTTCCTTCGACAAGATCTCACCTGGATATGGCGTAAAGCCAGCGGTGGTGTATAAGGCGAAAACCCGCAAGTATATCCAGAGTTCGCCGCCATTGACCGCGATCTACTACGAGAACGGCATTCACCAGGTTCAGCTGGACCTGTCGTTTCCAAAAATGAAGCGTAGCGTTCCCGTCGTCATCAAGAACACTCGGCAGCGACTGAGTACCAGGCTAGACGCCGGAAATCCGATCTATCAGGCGGCAAGCAACCTGGTGGGTACACGGTCCAAAGGGTGCGCCGAGACGGTCGAGGCTGCGGTCAAGGCCACCAAGCTGAACCGGGGATATGCCCTCGAGCAGACGGGCTTGCGGCTTTCCCTGGCAGCCGCCCGGACTGGAGACGTGGTGCTCGACGTCGGCCATGCCGCCATCCTCACCGGGCCCGGCGCCATGGCCATCCACGGCGACGTGAACTCACACAGAACGTTCCGCGCAAAAGCGCCTTTGCGCGGCGCCTACGCGGTGGAAAGACCGTACTCGAACCTCTTCTACTAGTGGTGTGCCCACCGCGCAGGTTCGGGGGTCAGGCGGCACGCGGCCGGGGTCGGGTCGTCGCCTTGGCCCGTGCCCGAGGAGGGATCGGTGGGGCTGTGCTCCAGCAGGGCCGGCCCGTCGGGCGTGTGCATCCGCAGGCCCGGTCGTCATTCGGCGCGTGCCGGGGGCGGAGATGGTGATCGGGCGTGTGGTGCCGAGGAGGGACGGGCCTTCTTGGCGGGGACTGTGGAAAATGGGTTATCCACAGGTGTGGTGGTTGGGGGGATCGGGGGACTGGGCACGTTGTATAGCCTGACTGGCGTGATGAAGCGCGTGCGAGTGTACCTGAAAGAGATGTTTCCACCGTTTGCCAGGCTCTGCCTGGCGGTCATGGTGTTCTTCGAGATCTATTTCCTGGTGGTTCTGACCAACCGATCCCAACTCGCGCCCACAGCGCCGGCCGGCCCGGCCGCACCGGCCGGCGTTCCGCTCAATCTGGGCTGGCAAGAAGTCATAGGCGCGGTGACGATCTTCGCTTTCCTCCTGACGCTGCGGATTGTGGATGATCTGAAGGATTACTACACCGATCAGCGGCTGTTCCCGCACAGAGCCGTGCCCTCGGGCCGGGTGTTGCGACGCGACATCGTGACCGTCATGATCGCAGTGGATACCCCTGTGATTGTGGCGAATCTGCTGTGGATGAACAACCCGGTGTGGTTCGTTGTGCTGGCCGTGTACGGGACAGCGTTGTCGATGTGGTTCTTCGCCAGAGGGAAGATCCAGCCTAACCTTCCTCTTGCGCTCGTCACGCACAATCCAGTACAGATTGTGATGAACCTATACATCATCTCGTTCGCCTGCTACAAATTCGACATCCCGATGCTGACGCTACCAAATGCCGCCATAGCCCTGACGCTGTACTTCCCAGGCCTGATCTGGGAGATCTCACGCAAGGTCCGGGCCCCAGAGGACGAGACAGAATACGTCACCTATTCGAAGCTGTTCGGTGTGCGGCGTCCAGTTGTGTTCATTCTGGTGGTAATGGCATTCGACGTTATCACGACGTCGTATCTGGTATATCGGCTCTACCCGTGGTCTATAACGCTGGTGATCGCCGCATACCTGTGGCTGGTCTGGCAGGCGGTCCTGTTCATCCGCCAGCCTGGCCGCTGGCCACTGGTGCAGCGCGTCCAGTGGTACGAGTACGTTGCCGAAGGCACCGTAGTCGCCCTGATCGCTGCTCATCTAGCCGGATGGGGTGGGTGAATGGGCACGCTGCTGGCTGATCCGTTTGTCACCCTGATGCCAGCCCTGCTGGCGGGCATCACCAACATGATCTGGGTGCGCCTGCCTGTCGCCAAGGCCTTGCTACGCCCCATCGATGGCGGCCGCATCTGGCGTGATGGCCGTGCCCTGTTTGGCCCCAACAAGACGTGGAAGGGCCTGGTCGGAATGGTGGTTCTGGCCGCTGCGTTCTCGCTGATCTGGGGCTGGATCTGCGCAGCACATGAGCCAATCGGGAGCCATCACCGCATCTATGCGGCCTTCGGAGATAGCTGGAGCGTCAGTCTGATCTGGGGTCTGGCCATCGGAGCCGTCTATGCCGCCTGCGAGCTTCCCAACTCCTTCCTCAAACGCAGGCTGGATGTGACACCTGGGCACACCGCCCGCCGTGCTTCCACGCCTACCCGACTCGGTCTGGTGATCTTGGACCAGTGCGATTCAGTCACCGGCATGGTGCTCCTGTCCTGGTGGCCCGCCACTCTCAGACCGGTCGAGGCCGGCTGCTGGATAGCCCTCGGCGGAGTCACGCACCTGGCAACAAACAATCTGCTTTATGCCGTTCACCTGCGTAGGAGCCCACTATGACCGCCCCCATCATGCCTCTGGCTCCCGGACTCGACCCCACCCAAGTCGGAGCGAAAGCCGCGACCCTGGGCGAGCTGGCGGGAATCGGACTGACCGTCCCGCCTGGCTGGGTCATCCCGGCCTCGGCCTGCCGGGCCTACTGGCGCGATGGCGAGCTGCCGGCCCACGTGGTCTCGGCCCTTGCCACCGCCATGGCAGGCCAGGAGGCGACATCGTTCGCCGTGCGGTCCTCAGCCATCCAGGAGGACGGCAAGCACAGCTCGTTTGCCGGCCAGTTCAGCACAACACTCGACGTCGCCCCCGCAGACGTGCCCAGCGCCATCGTCGAGTGCTACCGCTCGGCCGCAACAGACCAGGTGGAGGCGTACCGGAACCTGTCTCACCTGCCGCCGGATGCAGACATGGGGGTGGTGATCCAGCCGATGGTGCCTGCCACAGCGGCCGCCGTGGTCTTCACGCTCGATCCTGTGACCGGCGAGGACACCGTCTCCGTGGCCGAGGTTGCCCGCGGCAACGGCGCGGACCTGGTGGGAGGCCGCAACGCCCCGCGCATCTACCGTCGCGATTGGCGCCGCCAAATCACCCTGGACGATGCCGCACCCTCCAATCCCGAGACCATGGACGATGCCGCACCCTCCCATTCCTACCCCCTCACCGATCCGGTCACTCGCCAAGGGCTGGAGAACCTTTGGGACGCCGTATGGACCGCCCAAGAATGGGCTGGGGTACCACTCGATATGGAGTTCGCATTTGTTGGCGATGAGGTGGTGGCTTTGCAGGCGCGGCCGGTCACCGCGATTGGCCACGCCGGGTTGGAAGACACCTGGACAACGGCCAATTTCCGCGATGGAGGAGTTGCCTCTGAGGTGTTCCCACCGCTGATGTGGTCGTTGTACGAGTACATCTGGGAAAAGGTGTTTCCTGATTTCCTGATCGGCTCAGGAATGCTGCCGCCGTCAGCCCGCCGCCGAGCTGGGCGCATGTTCTACGGCCGGCCGTACTGGAATGCGCAGATGGCAAAGCAGGGAATGCAGCGTGTCCCCGGCTTCGTAGAGCGCGAGTTCGATGAGGATCTAGGAATCACACCAGCTTACGAAGGCCAAGGCCGCGTCACCGCACTGACACCAAGTTCAGCCCTGACTGTGGCCCGTGTGGCATTCAACCATTTGACGCAGGTCCGCCGGCGCCTGCGCAATGCCGGCAATCTGGCCGCTTCACTGCGCCGAACATGCGATGAACAACAGCGCCAACTCGATCAAGCAGATCCAGAACACCTCCCAGGCGTGTTCTGCCGAATAACGGAACGAGACTATCTGCGCAGCGAAACGACCTATTTCCAGCAGGTCTTCATCAATCACGTGCACCAGGCGCTATTCAAATCGACCATGGTCAAACACGTAGGTATGGGGGACTACCTGGCGTTGATCGGCGGACTTGGCGCCGACCCAGGCGAGGGGTCCCGGCGCGTATCGCACGTCAAGCCGATGCTGGACGTGTGGGACCTGACGCGCCAGATCCGCGCCGACAGGCAGGCCCATATGTGGTGGACCGCCTCGTCACAGGAGCGGATCCTGTCCCATCTTCAGGCCGGTGACCAGCGGTTCTGCCTTCCGGACCTCGCACATCTGATAGCCCATCATGGCCATCACTCCCGGCGCGAGCTGGACCTGACCACTCCCTCATTCGCCGAGGACCCAAGCGCACTAATCGGCCAGGTGCTGGCGGTGCTGGAGTTGGATGATTCCGCCTCACCCCACCTCGCTGCGGGCCGCGCCCGCGCGGACGCTGAAGCTGCCCTGGAAAGGCTGCGGGACGGCATCGGACCTGTGCGGATGCGGTGGTTGAGGTGGCGGCTGCGGACCATGCGAACCCTGCTTTGGTGGCGCGAGGAGTTCCGCGACCTGTCCACCCGGCAGTATCACCTCATCCGCCAGGCGACAGTCCGCCTCGCGCGCCTGTGGGCTGACCAGGGGCTGATCGAGAGCCCGGAGGACCTGTGGTTTGCCGACATCGGACACATCTGGACGATGGCGCGCGGCCAGCAAACCCCCGAGCAGTTCAGCGAGCACATCGCGGCTAACCGGCGCTACTTCACGGCCTACCGCAACTACCGCGGCCCAGAAGAGTTGGGGCCGGGGGCTGGGTGGTCGGGCCAGGGTGCCTCGCCGGCCGAGCCGGCCACGAAAACCGCCCGCCCGGCCTCGACGCAACCGGAGTCTCCAACCGAAAAAACGTCCCCGGCCGCATCGCAGCCGCCCACCGCCGGTAGCGCGACTGAGTGGCGCGGCGTGGGGTGCCAGCCGTCGCTGGCGCGCGGGCGGGCCAGGGTGATCGCCAGCCTGGATGAACTGCACCGAATCAGCCCGGGCGATGTTGTGGTCACCCAGTTCACCGACACCGGCTGGACATCGGCACTGGGAAGGATCGGGGCGCTGGTCACGGAGTTTGGCGGCATGCTGTGCCATGCCGCGATCATCTCCCGGGAGTGCTCCATCCCCTGCGTGGTCGCCGTACCCGGCGCGCTTGCCGCGATCCCGGACGGCGCCATGGTGGAGGTCGATGGCGCACGCGGCGTAATCAGGCTGGTGGAGGCAGCGTGATGGTCGGGTCGGTCAAGCTGGCTAGCGCCGTGACGTACCTCGGGGTTGCCGCGGCCGTGACTGGCATCGGCTTGGCCGTCCACGGCCGGACCCACCTGGCGCTGGCCATGCTGGTCACAGCCGGTATTGCTGACCTGTTTGACGGCCCGTTCGCCCGCCATTTGGCTCGCCGGTTTGGCAGCACGGAGCAGGAGCGGGCTCAGGGCATCGCCATGGACTCACTCGCGGACACGCTCAGTTTCCTTGCGTTGCCTGCGGCAATCCTGGCCAGCCTGGATCCGCCCGCCTGGGCTTACGCGGTTGTTGCCGGATACGTCTTGGCCGGCCTGACCAGGCTGGCGGCGTTCGATGTCGAGGCCTACGCTCGCCTGTCCACCACCGACGATGCCGCACCCGCCACCCACTATCGAGGGTTGCCAACCACATATGCCGCCCTGGTGTTGCCGGTGGTCGGATTGGGCACGGCGCTCGTAGCACCGGCCGCCGTGGTGTGGGCTCTCTTGGTGGGGTTGGGCGCGCTGGGCGTGGCGTTCGTCGCCAACGTGCCGGTCCGAAAGCCCCGCGGCGCTTGGTACGCCGCGTTCGCAATCCTCGCTGTCGCCGTGTTCACCGGACTCGTGATCATATGAGCCAGCGGCCGGGCGAAGGGGCAGGTCAGCGGCCTGGCGTTGGGGCGTTGCTGCGCCGCCTGGGCGAAAGCGCAGGCTACCTGTCCGGCGCGCGGCACCCGGTGCGCCGGCTGACGGAAGACGGAGGCCAACCGTCTGCCACGGAGCCGCAGGAGCGCCGGCCAGGCCGAGACTCATCCGCCGGGTCTGCAGCGGGGGTGCCCAAGGCGCGGATCTACGACAGGGAAGCGGGCCGGTACATCACGGAGGTGGCGCCATCGGCGGGGGTGTTGCGGTTCTTGTACTCGGGGACGCGGGCGGGCGAGGCGGGCCGTTCCTTTGCGAACCGACCGGGGCTGTCCAGGGCGGCGATGGCGGCGGCCCGCTTGCCCGGATCGGCCAGGGCGATAGACGGGTTTGCTGCCAGACACGGCATTGACCTGCGCGAATGCGAAGAGACCAGCTGGCCCAACTTCGCGGCGTTCTTCACCCGCCGCCTCAAGCCCAGCGCCAGGCCAATCGACCAAGCTGAGGACGCGCTGGTGGCGCCGGCCGATTCGCGGCTGCTCGCAGTGCCAATCACCCCAGGTCTGCGCCTCGATATCAAGGGCACCCAGTACACCCTGCCGGACCTGACCGGCCCATCCGTGCCGGCCAGCGACTTCGAGGGCGGATGGTGCCTGGTGTTCCGTCTCGCAATCGAGGACTGCCACCGCTTCATCTCGGTCGACAACGCCACGGTCACCTCGCGCTGGCGGGCTCGCGGCCGCCTGGACACCGTCGGTCCGGCATCGCGCGACCTGCCCGTGTTGGCCACAAACAGCCGCATTGTCACCATGCTTGACGGCGCAAACCTGGGCGCGTTTTGCCTGGTCGCGGTAGGGGCGATGATGGTGGGCAGCATCCACCTCTCATCCAGCGCGCGGCACCGGCGCGGGCAGGAGGCGGGCTACTTCGACCTGGGCGGCTCGACCCTGGTGCTGTTGCTTCGCCCGGGACTCTGCCAGCCCGATCCCGACATCCTGGACGCATCGCGCCGCGGAATCGAAACCCGCGTCAAACTGGGCGGCCGCATCGCCACCGTCCACCCGTGCAAATCCCCACCCCATCCCGCCGCCGATGCCGTCCCCAACCTTGTGTGGTCGAGTGGCACCACGCCGGCATCGTCGGGAGGGGTGCTTTCGGCGGGGGTTGTGGGGGCTAAGGCGGCTGTGTTGGGTGCTTTGGCTGGTGGGGGGTTGCCGGTGCCGGGGTTTGTGGCGGTCACTACGTCGGCGATGGCTCGGGCGTTGGACTCCTGCCGCACGGAACTGGAAGCCGCGCTGGCGGCCGAGGACGTGCAGGTCGCGGCGGCTGGTGCTGCTGAGGCGTTGCAGGGGCTGCGGGCCGGAGCTGACCTGGAGGAGGCGCTGGCCTCGCACCTGTCCGCGGACATCACCTACGCCGTGCGGTCCTCCGCGCTGGACGAGGACGGCACAGAGACCTCCGCGGCCGGTCGGTACCTCACGCACCTCGACGTTCCTGCTGATCA
>JAIRRT010000046.1 GCA_031255835.1 Bifidobacteriaceae bacterium
AACATCAAACAAACCATCACTCCACAACCTGACAGGCACACCAGACTTACCAGCACCTGAACCATCACTCACCACCAACACCATCTGCACAGACCCACCAACACCCACCGAAGTCGGGAAAACATCCAACCTCGCCAAAGTCTCATCAGCAGGCACAAACACAGCAACAGCATTAGCCAAACCAGCAGACAACGCCTCACCATCGAACGTGACTGCGACAGTGAAGGAACCCGCGGTAGTCGAAGTGACCTCCGCGGTATAGGTACCAGCGGTGGTCTCAGACTCGGTGAACTCCGAAACGGTCGCGTCACCAGCAGTGCCGGCCAACAAGTCAGCCTTGTCGCCAACCGCAACCAGATCAGCATCACGCAAACGGACAGTCACCGTCTGGACCCCACCAACCGGGACATCAGCATCAGTCGAGACCTCGAAATCAGAATCCGGGATCGAGACGACCGGACCGGGAGTGGACGGCTCGACAAACACCGCAGCAGTGTTCGCTCCACCGGCAGACAGGGCCTCACCATCAAACGTAACTGCAACGGTGAACGAACCCGCGGTAGTCGAAGTGACTTCAGCGGTGTAGGTACCGGCAGTTGTGGTCGACTCGGTGAACTCCGAAACTGTCGCATCACCAGCAGTGCCGGCCAACAAGTCAGCCTTGTCGCCAACCGGGACCAGATCAGCATCACGCAAACGGACCGTCACCGTCTGGGTGCCACCAACCGGGATGTCGGCGTCCGTGGAGACCTCGAAGTCGGAATCCGGGATCGACACGACTGTGCCCGGTGGGATCGCAGAAACCTGCACCAAAGTCGGTGAACCCTCCACAACTGCACCTTCAGCCCAACCATTGACCGCAAACTCATTAGGAGCACGCGTCACATACTCATACGCAAACGCACCACTATCACCAGTCCAACCAGAAACATCAAACAAACCATCACTCCACAACCTGACAGGCACACCAGACTTACCAGCACCTGAACCATCACTCACCACCAACACCATCTGCACAGACCCACCAACACCCACCGAAGTCGGGGTAACCACCAACCTCGCCAGAGTTTCATCAGCAGGCACAAACACAGCAACAGCATTAGCCAAACCAGCAGACAACGCCTCACCATCAAACGTGACAGATACGGTGAAGGAACCAGCGGTAGTCGAAGTGACCTCAGCTGTATAGGTACCAGTTGTGGTGGTCGACTCAGTGAACGCCGAAACTGTCGCGTCACCAGCGGTGGCCGCCAACAGGTCAGCCTTGTCGGGAACCGCAACCAGATCAGCATCACGCAAACGGACCGTCACCGTCTGGACGCCACCGACTGGGATGTCGGCATCTGCGGAGACCTCGAAATCAGAATCCGGGATCGACACGACCGGACCTGGAGTGGACGGCTCGACAAACACCGCGGCGGTGTTCGCCCCACCAGCAGACAGGGCCTCACCATCGAACGTAACTGCAACCGTGAACGAACCAGCAGTGGTTGAGGTGACTTCAGCGGTGTAGGTACCGGCAGTGGTGGTCGACTCGGTGAACTCCGAAACGGTCGCATCACCAGCAGTGCCGCGCAACATGTCGGCCTTGTCGCCAACCGCAACCAGATCAGCATCACGCAAACGGACAGTCACCGTCTGGACCCCACCAACAGGGATGTCGGCATCAGTCGAGACCTCGAAGTCAGAATCCGGGACCGAGACGACCGGACCTGGAGTGGACGGTTCGACAAACACCGCCGCTGTGTTCGCCCCACCAGCTGACAGGGCCTCACCATCGAACGTTACTGCGACAGTGAAGGAACCAGCGGTAGTCGAGGTGACTTCAGCGGTGTAGGTACCCGCAGTGATAATCGACTCGGTGAACTCCGAAACTGTCGCGTCACCAGCAGTGCCGCGCAACAAGTCAGCCTTGTCTGGTACCGCAACCAGATCCGCATCACGCAAACGGACAGTCACCGTCTGGACGCCACCAACTGGAATGTCAGCATCAGCGGAGACCTCGAAATCAGAATCCGGGATCGACACGACCGGACCCGGAGTGGACGGCTGGACAAACACCGCAGCGGTGTTGGCCTGACCAGCAGACAGCGCATCACCATCGAAGGTCACCGCAACCGGGAACGAACCCGCTGTCGTCGAGGTGACCTGCGCGGTGTAGGTACCCGCAGTGATGATCGACTCGGTGAACTCCGAAACCGTCGCGTCACCAGCAGTGCCGCGCAACAAATCGGCCTTGCCGGGAACCGCAACCAGATCAGCATCACGCAAACGGACCGTCACCGTTTGGATGCCACCAACCGGAACATCAGCATCAGCGGAGACCTCGAAATCAGAATCCGGAATCGACACAACCGTGCCCGGTGGGATCGCCAAGACCCTCACCAAAACAGGCGAGCCCTCCACAACCGCACCTTCAACCCAACCATGGACTTCATACTCAATGGGAACTGGACTCCCGTACGAGAACGCATACGTGCCACTAGCGCCAGTCCGACCCTCCATATCAAGCATACCTTCACTCCACAACCTGACAGGCACATCAGACTTACCCGCACCAGAACCATCAGTCACTATCAACATCATCTGCACTAACCCACCAACACCCGTCAAAGTCGGGGTAACCACCAACCTCGCAAGAGTCACATCAGCAGGCACAAACACGGCAAGAGCATTAGCCAAACCAGCAGACAGGTCAGCACCGTCATAGGTGACAGACACCGGGAACGAACCAGCAGTGGTCGAAGTGACCTCAGCGGTATAGGTACCGGGAGTTGTCTCAGATTCAGTGAACTCCGAAACGGTCGCATCACCAGCAGTGGCGGCCAACAAGTCAGCCTTGTCGGCAACCGCAGCAAGACCCGCATCACGCAGGCGCACCGTAACCGTCTGGACCCCACCAACCGGAACATCCGCGTCAGCGGACACGTCAAAATCAGAATCCGGAATCGATACAACCGTCCCAGGCCGTTCGCCCACCGTCAGCGTAATCTCACCTGATCCAGGAACAGGATCTCCGCCTATCGTGGCCGTCAACGTGTAGACACCAGGCTGCGATGTATCGAACCCGACTGATGCGACCCCGTCCGGACCACTCCTAACCGTGCGGCCGCCCGGCAATGCAGCATCCGGCTGCATGGAGAATGACACATCGACCCCTGGCATCGGCTCGCCGCGCTGGTTCCGAACCAAGACCGACGCCGCGGCCAACTCATTCACCCCCACCGAAGGCGAACTAATATCCAACTCCGAATTTCCAGCAACCGGCACATCCGGCCCGGTGAACTCAACCGGAATCGGAGTCAGATCCAGTCCCTCAACCCGAGCATAGATAGTCGCTTCACCAGGCTGGTTCGAGCGGAACGTCCTTTCCAGCGTCCCGTTGACAGTGGATGATGTGAAATCAAGTGGCGGCGAAAGCTCTGGCACAGACCATATGCGAACAACCGCTCCTGATATCCTGTTGCCATACTCATCGCCCACCCTGACAGTTGCGGTTGCCTCTTCGCCCGTTGAGAGCGTCGTCTTGTTGATCTGTAGTGACGTATTCGAGGCCCAGACAGCACCGGGAACAAAGCTGCCGAAGCTCACTCCCTCACCGCCAAACGGAATGGTGCGCCCAGAGTATTGGATGTTCGCCTTGATCTGTCCAGCGATTGCTGAGAGGAACGTCGCGGTGTACATCCCGCCGGTGTCCTCAGATTCAGTGAACTGGCCGACGCCAAGCGTAAGCGGCCGGATGGAATCCGCTGCCCCGACAACAGGCGCACCATCTGAATCGCGCAGCCACACGGTCACAGTGTGGGTCTCTTCTCCGTCAGCCTTCCTATCGCCTTCTGTCACGGAGTACGTCGACCGATACTCCGGCGGAACCTCTGGCTGGGCAAACCTTACGGTATTGTCGCCGGCCGAGAGTGGAACCGGCTGGCCAAGATAGCTCACTGAGACTTCGTATTCACCCGGAACAGAGGACTGTAGCCGGCATTGGTGAAGCCGGCGGCTGGAGTTGTAGTAGCAGCCGCTCATTACCACGTCGCTGTCCATCTCAAACTCGACGCCCGTTGTGCTGGTTATCCCGCGCCCATACGAGTCATACAAGGCGAGTGCAAGAGTCGCCCAGTCCCGCTGGTCGGCAGTGGCTTCACCATCAGAGATGTAGTAGTTCGTGGTCCGGTTCGGATCCACCAACACCCTCAGTGTGGCCGGGTCGGTGCTCAACCCTGCACCGTCAATAGTGGCGCTCACCGTGTAGTCACCAGGTAGGTTTGGCGTGAAGGTGAGACTTGCATAACCATTCGATGCTGAGGACGTCGAGCCGCTCGCCGGTGACACCTCAGGTCCTTCGATGGCGAAGCTCACAGGTATCCCATACAACGGGTTCCCTTGTTCGTCCACCACTCTGAGGCTGGCTGTCACAGAGTCACTCACCCAGGATTCGTTCCTCGAAAGGTTAACCTTGATCGCCGCAAGATCGGGGTTGCCAACGTCCCTGAAGCGGGCGATGGCGTTACCCGCCGCCGGAATAGGAGTACCGCCAATAGTTACACCGATCTCATGCTCGCCGGGTTGCAATGTCCGCACGGATATGCATGGAATGGAAACAGTTGCACAGGACAGCTCAGGCGGAAGCACCGCTACGACGCCCGCGGGATTAGTAGCGTTGTTGCCGAACTGGTCCTTTATGTTGTAGGTGATCCCAACTTGATCATTGTTGTTGGCATAAGCGATACGGCTGTCTACCGTGAATGTTGAGCCCTCCAACACAGCTGCCCCAGCCCAAAGAGTGTAGTAGGTCCGCGCAAGCACCTCATTGCCATCTATCAGTGCGTAAACCACGCAGCGCGTGCAGATCCGTTCAGGCTGGAATTGCACTGTTGCGACACCGGACTCCGCCGTTGTGGTCTCGATATCCACAGGAGGCTCGATGTTGGCGCCGGATAGCACTCGAACGCTCGCACCAGGAATGAGGTTGGAGAAGCTATCGCGAGCCGTCACGTTGACGGACTGGGGATTGTCCACGTTGGCGTTGGCGAGAGTATTGGCGCCGGACACATCAAGTACGGTGGAGCGGAACACGTCGACTGCACCGGCGTTGAAGGCGGCGTCTGTCTTGCCAACCCCTGCCGCCACCGGGCGCCCGCGGTAGGTCACCGAGACAGGAATTGTGCCAGCAACGGTTGAGGTGATCGGAGCCGTGTACACACCGGTCTCGCCTTCAATGAGCTGGCCAACCCAAGCCGGGGTGGCACTGGCCCTCAGATGCGCTGCAAGTCCGCCAACCGGCTGACCCGACGCATCGTTCAGGCGCACGGTCAACGTCTCGGAGTCATAGCCATCGGCGGTAGCGCCGTTGCTGGCTGTCACCTCGAAACTAGAAGTCGCCACGGTGCTGCCTGTGCCCCGCACCATTACCTTGATGCCTGTACTCAACCAGTACCGCGATGAGGCGCTATCGGAGATCAGCAGCTCAACTACCTGGTCATGGCTGGCTGCCGGCGGTGGAGTTGTACTGATCTGAATACTCTCGTTACTCACCACCGCAGTGCCAGCCAGCGGTGTGAACACGTCATCTACCAAGGCGGCCAAGCCGAGTTCTCCGGTCAAGCCGGCCTGCGGCAAAGGCGTTGAGGCACCAAACATGTTTACGCCATCGTTGTCGGAGAGCCAATGGCTAATGGACGGACTCAGTGCCTGCCACGAGGCAATCGGAGTGAAGGCTGTGCCTGGCAGCGATGCAGGGTTGGACACAACCATGTGCGCACCTGGTGCCAGGAAAGCAGCACCGATGTGCCCTGCCGTGCCGGAATTGTCATCAAGCGTGAACGTCGCATTTGCACCGACTTCCACTGCGGCCAGATCATATAGTGCCTGGTCAGAGCCGGACACAGTGATCCGGCTGGCACGGTTCGCATCCACCACCAGGGTGTCAGCCGCCAACTGGGCCACACCGTCACGCTCGCCTTGGCCGGCATCGAGTAGCGCCGAGCGAACCCGCAACGTGTCGGACTCGATCACCACATCTCCACCTGATCCACCGGCAGAATACTGCCCGGCCGGCAGATAGATGGAGCTCGGTGCGCACCGCTCCGCAGAGCGACCAGCCCGCCCGCCACGCATGTCAAGAGTCCCGGCAATCGTCAGTGTCTGGCGGTTGAAGGAAATGTTGCCGCCGCCGCCGCCTGGGCCAGGCCGGCAAGCCTCACCCGAGTCGCCGCCGTCGCCACCGATAAGCGTCATATCGCCATAGACCGGAGTCAAATCGCCTACGTTTTGTTCACTCAGATTCTCGCCGTGGCCACCGGAGCCGCCAACCGACCTTTCGGAGTTGTACCGAGTGCCGTTGTAGGAATCGTCCGGGTGGCCTGTCTGCCCGCCGAGCCCTGGAACTTCACCCTCAGCATTCTGGCCCACCTGGATTACAGACCCGCCGCCACCACCTGCGCCGGCCGGCGAATAACCTACTCCGCCGCGACCGCCACCTGACCCCGAGTATTCACCCCAAGTCTTGGCGACCGCTCCCTGACCGCCAGCGTTGCGTTCCGTACCGTTGGCGTTGGTCGCTCGAACGGCACCGCCACCGCCACCGCCACCGGGTGCCACCAAAGTCAGGCTCTCGGGCACGCCTTCAACGAATTCGGCTATCGAGTTGCCTGGCCCTGAGGCGACAAAGTCTCCACCCACCATCACCGACACCCGATACGTTCCAGGTAGCGCGGCAAACATCTTGGCGGTATAGACGCCCTCACCCATCTCCGTAAACGTCCCGAATGCTGTCTCGCTGGCCGATTCGGCCGACAGCACCTGTGCCTGTCCGGTGACTGGGCGCTCCTCGGTATCAAGCATCGTCACTGTCACAGTCTGGTAGCTGACGCCATCAGCGGGAACACCTGGCGTGTTCGTAACCTCATATGACGTGCGTGACGGAGTCGGTAGACCCGGCCCGCCAGGTGAAACACCAGTCTGGGTGTAGGCAATGGGCGTAAGCATCCAGAAGTGGGAGTCCGGGTTCACCGTTGCCACCAACTGCCAAACAACCTCTTCCTCCGAGACGTTCGGTGGGATTGTCACAGAGATGTCGTAGCCGTCTTGGTCAGGTGTTACACGTGACTCTACCGGCACAAACTTGCCATCGGCGATTGCACCGATTACCGGTGCTTCGACTGTCCATGTCCAGTCCAAATGCGCGCGCATGGTACGGCCAGCGGACCGCACAGTCTCTCCGCCAGCTGCACGGCCATAGCCCTGATAACCCCACGGGAACTCGCCGAACTCAATAGGCAGGAAGTCCGTGAATCTCAGCGAATAGTCGGGAAATGCGAAAACCACATTTGCGTTCTCTCCCAGGCTTACCGGTCCAACGAGACCATACCCTACGTTGTTTTCCAGGATGAATGTACCGTTGTCTCCCACGCTCACGCTGTGGATGTTGATTCGGTCGCTTGAAGTGTTTGCCAATGCGACCTCGCCAACCTTATCGTCACCTACCGTCAGCTGGGCAATGTTGACATCGACGTCGGCGTACTGAGTGCCGTCTTCTTGCCCGCGGATCACCAAATGCTCGGCTTCAACTGAACTCTGAGCATAGAACCGAGCCATTCCGCCTCGAACCGGATACATCCAGCTATCAGCCGGGCAATCGACTCTTCCACTCGACTGGCTGCCGTTGGCAATGGTCAGCGTGTCCAGCACTGTCAAAGGTGCCGTCGGATTGACGTAGACGATGCCGCCCTTGCCGCCATCTCCTGCGTTGCAGCCCGTACCAGGATTACCTGCCGGGCCTCCCAGTATGGTCATGTTCCGGTAAGCCATATTCGGCACCGGCGCGTACTCGAACGTCAGGGCATCACCTGCGCCGCCATCGCCACCCTTCTCCGCTTCTGGAGCTGCGCCATCGCCGACCACTGGATAGGAATATCCCAACCAGCCCGGACCACTCGCCCCCGGCTGGACGCCCGCCGCGCTGGCGCCTGGCCCAAACACAGTGCCGCCACCGCCACCTGCACCGTAGCTTGCGCTGGCCGAACCGTCGCCGCCAGAGTGACCCGTAGCAGCAGGATCGACCTGTCCACCAGAACCCGGCTGGCCTGCCTGTCCACCGACGATGCCGGCCCCACCGCCACCACCGCCACTCGCCTCGAGACGTAGGTCACCAGGCTCGGACGCCACGAAACGCGCGATCGAATTGTCGGAGCCGTTCGAAACGGGCACCGGAACACCGTCTATAGTCAACGAAACCTCGACGGGGAAGTCGCCGCCCGCGCCGGATGCAATCCGAGCCCGGTAGACCCCAGGTTCGATTTCCGCGAACCGTCCAATTCGAGCCGAAGGATCGATTCTGGTCACGATAGTTGCGGCATGGCCGGTCATCGGTCCGTGCCTATCGCTCATCCGAACCGTAACCGTGTGGGCCGCCACTCCATCCGCCGGAAGGGGAGCGCCATCGGACACCTCGAAGGAGGCGGTCACGGCCTCAAGGCCAGGCGGCACAACAGTCTTTGTACCGAGGACTCTCAGCGACTGCCCTTCAGCGAGGTTGCTGCCCACTACTATCTCGAATGTCGCCGGCCTGTTGGATCGGTTCCGCGGCACGTCCATCTCTATGCGCATCCGGGTCTCGTCGAGTTGAACGGCTTGGCCTGGGGCTCGATAGTACACATTGTCAATGAGGACACCCACAGGGAATGAGCCTGACAGGATGTCCTCAGTGGCATAGCTATCATGGGTAACAACAAAGGACAAGTGGGTGCCGTTCGGGCTCATGCTTAGTGCTGGTCCTTCATAGATGATCTCCCAACCGAGGTCGTCTCTGAGGGTCCCGGTATCGCTTGAAAGGTAAGGGGCCCGCGTCCAGGCAATATGGCCCCCAGGTTCCACAGTGATGTTCCTCGGAGAAACATCAACTTCTTCTGTGCCGACAACCAGAGTTCCACCCGGCCTGACAGTGACCCTGTACGGCCGCAGACTGGCCCAGCCCCCATTGGTTGAATCGATTAGAGTGCTCTTCAGAGCATCTACCACAAGGGCGCCCACAAAAATCTCGGAGTACCCATGCGAACTATCGAAAAGGATTCTGCTGGCCCGCAGGTCCCCATAATGGCGGCCATCTTCGTTCATGTTGGCAATGGCGGCAACCCCTGGCGCACCGCCAGACGCGTAATCGAAATCGCGGTCGGCACAATACCCGTATGGTCCAGGCTCGCCTTCTCTCAGAGTCAGCGTCCCTTCGAGTCTCAGACCCGCAATCTCTGGATCAAGCACGACATCGCCTCCGTGCCCGCCAACACCAGGCTCCAGGCCGTTGCCGGCCTGGTAGTAGGGGCAGCCGTCCGCGCCACCACCGCCGGTGCCGCCTACAAGGGTCATATTGTCGAACCAGGACCCGAAATCGGCCGTCGCCAGCTTATGGCTTTCCCCGAGGCCGCCTCTCCCGGCCAGCACCACGCCGTCGTAGGAGTTGATCCACGACGCTTCGCCCACACCATCAGGCCAGCCGGGGCCACCCTGGCCTGGCTGGTCACCTTGCGCATCCAAGCCGGGACCACGGCTGGACCCGCCGCCACCACCAGCACCGTACAAGGCGTTGGGTGCCTGTCCACTGGCCGTACCGCCTCGGCCGCCACCCCATGCAAGGACGCCGTTGACTTCCTTGGGTCCAGCACCTTCTCCCGGCGCCAGCCCAACGTGCGCGGCACCACCGCCGCCACCGCCTCCACCGACGAGGGTGACATCCTGCGGCGTGAACTCCGCGAACACCGCATCAGCATTTCTCGATCCGACGGGGAGGACGGGGGTGCCCAGCGCCGAGATACTGACCCGATAAGTTCCTGCCGCAGACGCGCTCACATCTGCCTCATACAGGCCAGGTACGGTTGCCGATTCAACGAATGCCCCCACGCTTACTGCAGGATCCACCGTGGCTTTGATGTACGGGCCGAATCCGCTGACCGGACCAGCTCCGCCAGCTCCATCGAGATAGACCTTCACATCGAGGGTGTCGGTGCGATTTGCCCGGACACCGGGCATCTGCGATACCTCCATCCAGGAGCCACTGGGTTCCACTGGATTGATGACATCTGCCCGGAGGGTGACATCAGCGCCCGTCAACAGCCAATAGCGATCATTTTGTCCTGAGGACACAATAATCTCGTATTTAACATCCGCACCAGTTGTGTTGGGCGGAATTGTCGTACTGACAGTCAGTCCGTTTCCTGTCCTTACGATTGTTCCAGGCAGCGGCACAAAACTGTCGTTCACCAACGCACCTATCGCGCCTTCTTCGATGCCACCGGGGTCAGTCACTTCGAATGAAACGGCGCCGCCTTGATTTGGAAGTGTCAGCGGCTCACCGCTGTAGCGCGCCGGAGCACCATAGTCTATAGAGCCGTAGTAGGGATCGTAGAACGCCTTTGTCGGGTCAGCCATGACCCATCGCGAGCCCTGCCCGAATTCGCGCGTCCGGAGAGAGAATTCATAGTATCCTGATGTCAACGCATCAGCATTGTCAATAATCATCATCGAATTCCGCTGGAGTGTCAAATACCCAATCTGACCGCGCAGCATCGTATCTTTGACCGTCAAGCGTGTAGAACTGTTCTCAGGAACAACTAGCCTTTCGACGTACATCCATACTGACGGTGCTCCTTCGTTGTATTCATCTTCGGGATTCGGTGTGTACTCACCGGTGACGGTGATCTTCGGGGTACGCAGTGAGCCGTTCACCTGGAAGTCCACGTATCCGCCGCGGCCATTGATGTCGCACCCGTCCGGCGGAGCGGACTTGCCGGGCAGAAGCTTGAGCTCGTTGTCAACGGTCAGCGAGTATTCGCCGGACCACGCGACATCGCCGCCGCTGCCGCCGGCACCGGCCTGGTAGCAGTCCTGCCCGCTGGGCACTGAGCCTGGCAGGCCGCCGTTGCCTGCAGCGAACGTGACGTTGGCGTAGCGGCTGGGATATTGCCTGCCGTGGCTCCAAATGCTTTCTCCTTCACCGCCATAGCCACCTAGCCCGTCATCGCCGTCGCCACCGACGCCGAGGCCGCGGGATTCGGGCTCTGGCGCCGGCATGAAGGGATAGTCGTCGGTGTACTCATACAGGGCGCCCTCCGCTCCGCCCTGAATGCCGTTGGCGTCGCCGCCAGGGCCCACCAGGGATGCGCCACCACCGCCGCCTCCGAAAAGACTTGCCGTGCCATGTCCGCCATTGCCCCCAGCAAGCGAGACCGAGTCACCCGTCCAGGGATCTTCTCCGCCAGCTCCGCCCGGGGAGCCTGGCGCTCCTCCACCACCACCGCCGCTTGCGGCGGTCAAGACTAGATCTCCCGGAACCCCAGCCGAGAAGATCGCCTTGTTCTGCCGGCCACCGAAGGACAGCGATTCGTTGAAGTAGTCCCATGGAGACTGCGACTGGTTGCCGGCAAACCACACCTCGACCTCGTACTCGCCGGCCTCCGATGCAACGATGGGCGCCTCGAAGACGTTCGCCTGATTGGTCCTGTGGAACGTCCCCACGGCCACCCGGGGGCCTGGTGTCCCAATCGGGTCTTGGTGATACCGCTCATACCAGAACTCCTGCTCCTGGGTGTAGGCATCCAGGTAGTAGGTGAAATATGGCTCTGCTTCTGGGTCGAAGGCGGTAGCCGGCTGACCAAGTTCGTCCAGGATCACCGCCCGGACAGTCTGGGTCGAGTGGCTGTCAGCCGGCACATTTGGCGCATTGACCACCTCGAAATACGACATCGAGAACGATGGCTGCCCCTCGACAGCCGCCATCGCAGGGGCAGCTGGCAGCGCCACGACGCCGACGGCGAGTGCCAGCGCCGCAAGAACGGCAGCCAGGCGGCTGGCCGGCCCACGGCCGTACAGGCGACGACGCCCTCCGGACGGGCGGACGACGTTGTGGCAGGTGGCAGGGCTATTGTCAGGGTTTTGGCGGGAAGGCCTGGGAGCGATTAACATCGTTGTTTCCTCAGCGCGTCGGGGACTTGGTGTTTCGTGCGGAAAATAGGACATGGGTACTATATCGAAGCCCTGCGTCCCGCTGTGCTCCCAACCCGTAGAAATGTCGGATGATCGCGGCCCTGCCAGGCCGCTGACACCCAGGGAGTCTGGCCTACCCCTTGATACGCCTAGCCAACTCCCGGTCCAACGCGTCCAGGAACTGCTGTGTGGTCAGCCACGGCTGTTCTGGTCCGATCAGTACCGCCAGGTCCTTAGTCATTGACCCCG
Source organism: Bifidobacteriaceae bacterium (assembly GCA_031255835.1). GTDB lineage: Bacteria > Actinomycetota > Actinomycetes > Actinomycetales > WQXJ01 > JAIRRT01. The sequence goes on from JAIRRT010000046.1 coordinate 12,226, forward strand.
CCTCGACAGTCTCGATCACCGCGGCCTCCAAAGTCTGGGCGAACGCACTGACCGCAGGTGCCTCATCCAGGAAGCCGCGGTGCTTCAGTCCACCTGTCCAGGCGAAGATCGACGCAACAGGATTGGTCGATGTCGCCTCACCGCGCTGGTGCGCCCTGTAGTGCCTAGTGACGGTCCCGTGCGCAGCCTCAGCCTCCACCGTGCGCCCGTCAGGCGTCATAAGCACCGATGTCATCAGCCCAAGCGACCCGAAGCCCTGGGCGATTGTGTCTGATTGCACGTCCCCGTCATAGTTCTTACACGCCCAGACAAAACCGCCTTCCCACTTCATTGCCGCAGCGACCATATCGTCGATCAGCCGGTGCTCGTACGTCAATCCGGCCTTTCTGTAGGCCTCGGCATAGTGTTCAGCAAACACGTCAGCAAAGATGTCTTTGAACGCGCCATCATACTGTTTGAGAATAGTGTTCTTTGTCGACAGGTATACCGGATATCCGCGCCTTAGACCATACGCGAACGTGGCGTGGGCAAAATCTTCGATAGAACGGTTGAAATTGTATTGCGCCAACGCTACTCCCCCGCCTTCAGGTAGGTGCACGACCTCGAAGGACATAGGGCCAGCAGAAGGATCATCTGGGACAAACGAGAGTGTGACAGTTCCAGGGACATCCACCTTGAAATCTGTGGCTCGGTACTGGTCACCAAAAGCATGGCGTCCGATGACGATAGGCTTGCGCCACCCTGGCACGAGCCTTGGTACGTTCGAAAGAATGATCGGCTCGCGGAATACAACACCGCCCAAAATGTTGCGAATGGTTCCGTTGGGAGAGCGCCACATCCGTTTCAGGCCGAACTCGGCCACCCGGGCTTCATCAGGAGTGATCGTTGCGCACTTGACGCCCACCCCGTGTTCTTTGATCGCCTCGGCAGCCTCCACGGTGATTGCGTCATCGGTCGCGTCTCGGTTTTGGATCGACAGGTCGTAGTACAGCAAGTCGATGTCGAGGTAGGGCAGGATCAGCCGGTCTTTGATGAAATGCCACAAGATCCGTGTCATTTCATCGCCGTCCAGCTCCACCACCGGTCCGGGCACCCTGATTTTCGCCACGTTTGCCGCTCTCCCTTCCGTGGCCGCAGATTGTCGGAGCAGGTCAGCTCACAGGCTGAGCACGTCGGCAGACTTGGTCCTGACGGCGTCCGCTGCCTGGCGCAACGCTGTCAGCTCGTCAGCCGTCAAAGCCCGCTCAACCACCTCTTCGACTCCGCCCCGGCCTAGCTTTGCCTCGACGCCCAGATATACGTCGGAAATCCCGTACTGTCCCGAAAGCCAAGCGCACACCGGCATAACCGAGTGTGAATCGGTAGCTATTGCCTTGACCATCGCAGCAGCCGCCGCCGATGGCGCATAGTAGGCCGATCCAGTCTTCAACAATGCGACCACTTCAGCCCCGCCGCCCCGCACGCGGTCAACAATCGCGTCGATCTCGCTGCCTGAAAGCAGGCTGGACAACGGCTTTGTGGTTCCATCGACGTTCACGGTGCAGGCCGAAGGCACCGGCACCATCGTGTCCCCATGGGACCCTAACGTCAGCGTCTTGACCGCCCCGACGGGCAGCCCCAAACGCTCAGCCACAAAGAAGGTGAACCGGGCGGTATCAAGCATTCCGGCCTGACCAATGACGCGCTCTGGCGGGAACCCGGTGGCGATCTGGGTCAGTCGGGTCATCTCATCCAACGGGTTGGACACAACCACAACAACAGCGTTCGGGGCGAATTTCGCGATGTTCTGCGCCACCCCGCGCACGATGCCGGCGTTCACCTCGAGCAGGTCCATCCGGCTCATTCCGGGCTTGCGTGGCAGCCCCGCCGTGATGACAACGATGTCGGAATCGGCTATCACCTCATAGCCACCGCCGTCAACGGTGGTCGTCTTGCCGACGACCTTCGTTTCAAATCCCTCGATTGGACGCGAAGAGTTCAGGTCGAGAGCCAGCCCCTCAGACCACCCATCCCGAATGTCAGTCAGAACGACCTCAGCGAAAATGTCGAATTCCGCCATGCGCTGTGCGGTTGTAGATCCGTAGAAACCGGCACCGATAACGGTTGCCTTGCCAGAACGTGCCATTGAGACGCTTCCTTACCCGTGGTGATCAACGTTTGACGGCGCCCAGCGGACCGGTGCCCGCTCAGAGCGAGCGACGCCGCCGCAGCACAGACTATCGCGTGACGGCCCCAAACGCCCACCCAAGGTGCCCAAAGCCTCAGTGGTTGAAGTGCCGCGTGCCGGTGTGGAACATCATCAGCCCCGCAGCCTCCGCCGCCGCCGTCACGTCACCGTCGCGGATTGACCCACCCGGATGCACCACCGCTCTGACGCCGGCCTCGATCAGAATCTCCAGACCGTCGGCAAACGGAAAGAACGCGTCCGATGCCGCAACCGCCCCCCGCGCCCTGTCCGGCCCCGCGCGGCGCACCGCCAGGTAGGCAGCGTCGACCCGGTTGACCTGTCCCATTCCTACGCCTACCGATGCTCCACCCGCGGCGAGCAAAATGGCGTTCGATTTGACCGCCCTGACCGCTCGCCAAGCGAATTCAAGATCGGCCATAGTGGCAGCGTCCGCCGCGGGCCCCGCCACCTGAGTCCAATTTGCCGGATCATCCCCGGGGGCATCAATACGGTCACGTTGCTGGACAAGCAGTCCACCCTGGATTGCCCGCAATTCCACTGACGCCGCCCCTGGATCACCATCCAGTTGCAAAATGCGCAGCGAGGCTTTGGTTCGCAATAGTTCGAGCGCCTCATTCTCATATGCCGGAGCGATGATCACTTCGGTGAATATCGGCTTGACTTGTTCCGCCATAGCCAACGTGACGGGCCGGTTGGCAGCTATCACCCCACCATAGGCAGACACCGGATCACAGGCGTGCGCTTTCGCATGGGCATCTGCGATATCCCGGCCTATAGCTATCCCACATGGATTGGTGTGTTTCACCACGGCCACGGCGGGCCCCGCAAAATCGAATGCCGCACGCCTGGCCGCCTCAGCGTCAACATAATTGTTGTAACTCATCGGCTTTCCGCCAAGTTGTTCGGCGTAGGCCAGTCCCGTCCCGCGGTGCCCTCCAACCCCGCCGATGGCGCCATACACCGCCGCCGATTGGTGCGGGTTCTCGCCATACCGCAACTCGCTGGCCAGCTGCCACGCTCCACCCAACCAGCTATCCGAGGGTGAAGCCGCAGGTTGAGTGGCTGATTGCGCGGCACCATCGGGGCTGGGGGACAGCCAGGTGGCAACGGCTACGTCATAGGTGGCGGTGTGGCGGAAGGCGTCACGGGCAAGGCGGGTGCGTTCATCCAAAGTGAACCCGCCGGCAGCGATCTGCTCAGCGGCCCAGGAATAGTCCGATGGGTCGGTGACTATCGCAACAGACGGATGATTCTTAGCGGCTGCCCGGACCATTGCGGGACCACCAATATCGATCTGCTCAATGCATTCGTCCCGGCTTGCACCGCTCGCAACTGTCGCTTCAAACGGGTAGAGATTCACCACAACCAACCCGAACGGCACAATGCCAGCAGCCTCCAGATACTCTTTGTGCGCTGGCACGCGGAGATCGGCCAGAATCCCGGCATGAATCCGCGGGTGGAGAGTCTTCACTCGTCCGTCAAGGCATTCAGGACTGCCCGTCACATCCTCCACAGCTGTCACCGGTATTCCAGCGGCTCTGATCCGCCCAGCAGTGGAACCTGTCGAGACTATTTCAACACCAAGCTCATGCAAGCGAGCAGCGAGCGTCTCGATACCCGACTTATCGTAAACCGAAATCAAAGCGCGGCGGACAGGCAATCTGGGTTGCAAAGGCTTCAGATCCCCGGAAGCCAAACGCTCAATGGTTTCAACAAGCATGGTGCGTTCTACGGTCTTGATCCGTTCATGCAAGGTTGACTCGTCATCGTCGGGAAGGACTTTTACTTGGCGTTGGGCTATCACCGGACCGGTATCGACGCCGGCATCGACCCAGTGGACGGTGCAGCCGGTCTGGCTCACTCCGGCGGCCAACGCGTCACGCACGGCGTGTGCACCAGGGAAGGCGGGCAACAACGCCGGGTGGGTGTTGATGGTGCGGCCCTCGAACTGGGCCAGGAACTCCGGCCCAAGCACACGCATGAAGCCGGCACTGACCACAAAGTCGGGGTTGAACGCCGCCACTGCTTTGGTCAGGGCCCGGTCCCACAGCGCGCGGTCGGGGAAGTCCTCAGGCCGCACCTGGAACGTCGCAATACCTGCCTGAGCTGCGATTTTGAGAGCGGCTGCGTCTCTGTCAGCCCCCAGTGCCACCACGGTGGCCGGCATCCCAGCCTGACTTGTGGCCTCGATCACTGCCCGGGCCAACGATCCCGCTCCGGAAGCCAGCACCACCAATCCGATTGACTTTTTCACGGTTGGAAGGATAGGCCACGCGCGCCCACCGCCAACAATGCGCAACAATAGGTGTCGGTCGCCGCCGCAGGCGATGTGCCGGCCCAGATTTCGAACCGCACAGGGCCAGGGGAAGGAGAGCAGGTGCCAAGTCGGTCCGCGCCCTGCGCACGCCGCAGTGACGCACCCACGCGCGCCCCAGGCATCCTGTTCGCTCGACGCCCCAAGTCATTTCCGGGCAAACTTCAACCGCCCAGCCGCCTCCAGATTCCCGGCAGCACACGGCCCGGCCAGTACCCGCCGCCCATGCCCCTCAAACCCGAGGAGAAGGAGACGTTCGCGCAGTTCAGGCCCATGTTTTTGTGGTTCACTGGATCGGCGATGGCGGCGTTTGTCCTTTCGTTGATGCCGTTGCCTTGGCCTGCCCTGGGGGCCGCTTTTGCAGCGGTTGGAGCGGTGCTCTGCCTGACCGGAGCGATCAAAGCCCGCAAGCTGCCCGCCTGCCACGGGGTGGCGAGGACCTTCACCCTCGGATTCGCTTTTTCGGTGCTGCTAATGGGCTATTTCGGGCTGATCTCAACCCAGTGGCCCGCCCAGATGGAGTTGCAGCGTTGCCTGTCCAAGGCGCTTACCGAGCAGTCCACCGATGCCTGCCTGCAGGGATACCAAGAGAACGCCCAGATGGTCCTCGACCGCCTAACCGGCCCAAGAGACTAACCCCACGCCGCCCCAACCAGGCGCGTTACTCGTCGCGGCCGGTCACGCGTATCGGGCGTTCGCGGTGGGTCACATCATGCAGCCGCTTGGCCAACTGCGCGCGTGAGAGCAGCACCATCGCCACCCCGCCCGCCGCAAACTGCAACGCCAGCGCAATGAACATCGCCCGCGGATCCACCCCAACTTCCTGCATTCGCCCTGGTCCCGCCGCCCCTGAAGCGCCCGCCGCGATCAGTACCAGCCCACCTGCGGCGGCGAGGCTGGCTAGGCAGGCGGCGGCCGGCATCGTCCACCATGGATCGGTTGCGGATAGGCGGCGGCCAAGGCGCAGGCCAGCCAGCGCGCCAGCCACCACCGGGACCGCCACCAGCCAAATCGCCGCCGATGCCGTCCCTCCTGGCAGGATCGCGAGCAGCGGCAGCGACGGCATTGGGCCCGTCACCACCTCGGTTGGCGAGAACACCGTGTCCGCCCCGACGGCAAAGCCTGGGCCGGCCAGGTAGGAGATCGCGTAGGCCACCAGATTGGGCGCAAATGCCGCGCTGAGCAGCGCCAACGCCATCCCGCCAACGATGCCGGCGTCAAGCGAGCGCGAAACCTCGGCAAAGCCTTCCCAGCCAATCGCCGCCCACACCGCCGTCAACACGCACGCGCCGCCGGCCGTCACCGCGGCCGCCAGCCCCGCGGTCCGCGGCACCTCGCGCACCCACAGGGGCACCCGCGCCTGGAACCGGGCCAGCCACGCGGCGGGCACCAGTCCGTCCAGGGGCCGGCGCGGTCTTCGGCCGGCATCGCGACCCCAAATGAGTCCGATGACGGCGATCAGCAGTCCGCCAACCAGTCCAGTTGGCGCGGACGGCCGGGATGCCGACGTGGTGACCGTGAACATCACCAGCGCCGCGACGCCCACGTAGCCCAGCGTGCCGAACCCGATCAGCCACCAGCCGTTTGCCGAGGAGACCCGGGCCAGGAAGCGGCAGCACAACAAGCTGACGATGGCGATCCCGAGCGGGGCAACCGTCAGCGCGACTGGGGTGGTTGCGATGGCCGTGCCTGGGGTTGCGTCGAAGGCGGCAACGTCGATGGAGCCCCAGTGACCCAAAAGCCACAGGTCAGCGGCGGTGCGAGCCGCGTCAAGCCAAGAGATTCCATTGTTCACAGTGGCGGCCGATGTCGCAGAGAACGCTGCCACGGCCGGCACCATCACGCACACCACCGAGAGCACAGCTGCCTGCACCCCGGCCATCAGGCCGCGAATCCAAGAAGTGGTGTCCCGCTCCCGCCGAGCAGCCGGCGCCACCGCCCGAACCGACCGCAACGCCGGATCAACCTGACCAGCGCCAGCAGCGCTAGCGGCCGCCCGGCGCTCCGGCCGCGGCTTGGTGAGCGCGGTGCCCACAGGACGTGCCGGGGTTTTGGGCGGAGGGGAAGACATCTGAGCCATCGCTGCCATGGTCGCGCAAACCCCACCCCCAATCCGAACGCCGCGCCGACCACCCCCCAACTCTTCCTGGGTGGGGGTGGGGTGTGGGAACCTGGTGGGCGTGGGGCGCATTCTGCGCCACCTTTCACGCCTGACGGGCCAACTGATCAAAGGAGTCGAAATGGCACTGCGCTGGGGAATCTTGGCAACTGGGTGGATCGCCGATGTGGTGACTGCCGATCTTCGAGGCAACGGGATGACGGTCACGGCTGTCGGCTCGCGCAGCGCCGCAAAGGCGGCTGACTTCGCCAAACGCCATCAGATCCCGACGGCCTACGGCAGCTATCAGGAGCTGGTCAACGCACCTGACGTGGACGTTGTCTACGTCGCCACGCCGCACCCGTACCACGCTGAGGATTCGATCCTCGCCCTCAACGCCGGCAAGCATGTGCTGGTCGAGAAGCCGTTCGCCCTCAACCAGCCTGAGGCCGTGCAGATTGCCCAACTGGCCCAGCAGCGTGGGCTGGTGGTGCTGGAGGCGATGTGGACCCGCTATCTGCCGCACATGATCCGCGTGCGCGAGCTGTTGGCCGAGGGCGCATTGGGCGAGGTCAGGGCGCTGTTCGCTGACCACGGCCAGAAGCTGCCCACAGATCCTTCCCACCGCATCCAGGACACGAACCTGGGCGGCGGAGCCCTGCTTGACCTGGGCATCTACCCGATCGCCTTCGCCTGGGATGTGTTCGGTGCGCCGGAGCACATCGATGCTGTTGCCACGCCAAGCTCCACGGGGGTGGACCGCCAGACAGCCCTACTGTTCACCTACCCGAACGGCGCTCAAGCCGTGCTCCACACCCTGGCCGATGCCGCAACCCCCACCACCGCCTGCCTGATCGGCACCGAGGCGCGGATCGACATCGACCCCATCTGGTACAACCCGGCCAACTTCACGCTCCGGGCACCGGATGGATCGGTGATCGAGCGGTTCAACACGCCATCGATCATCGGTTCGGGCCGCCATTTCCAGGCTTTGGCGCTGGAGCGGATAGTCGCCTCCGGTCAGTTGGAGGGTCCGGAGCAGCCGCTGAGCGAGTCTGTCGCCATCATGGGCACGCTGGACGCGATCCGCCGTCAAATCGGTCTGCGCTATCCGGCCGAGACCAACAGCTGAACCGACCGGCGCAGGGGTGTGGTGCCACTCCGGCGCAGGCGCGGCGCCAGCGCTCCACCCGCCAAGCGCCCCAACCAAACCGACCTCACCGCGGCGCCACGCCAGTGCGCCGGCGCGGGTTCTACGCACACAGCCAAACGGCTTTGAGCACAAACTCCGAGCCGGGACGCGCTTTCGGGGAAAATCACGCATACTCTTGGGCCTGAGGTTTTGCGTCTGCGGCTGGGCTGCCGCGGGCGCAAGCACAACATCCGCCTACCAAAGGAAGTGACCCGAAGTGTTGCGCATGCCCACCATCGCCCCCATTTGCATAGCCGTGACGCTCGGCGGACTGATCGCCGCCGCTGCCGTCCCATCGAATCCCACCATCGGCACCTGCCCCGCACCGCAGGCCGCATCCGCACCGCTCGCCCAACCCGCACTGGCCGCCGCACCCATAGCCCAACTCGCGCCCGCCGCCCCTGGCGCACCCTCCAAGGGCATCACGGTTTCCGTGTCCTCCTCCCCAACCCGTCACATCACCTCGGATCCCGACGAGGAGCCCGCGTTCACCGTGGAGGCCAAAGTCACCAACGGATCCAAGAAGGCAAGCGGCAAGGTGGTCTTCTATGACGGCAAGACCAAACTCGACACCGTCAAGCTGAAGAAGGGCAAGGCAACGCTCGATCTACCAGCGGATCTGTCCTTCGGCAAGCACACCATCAAGGCCATTCACGTGCCCACCAAGGCGGGCGCCAAGAAGACCGCAGGCACAACCGATCTGTATTGGCAAAAGGCCGCCAGCGCCACCTTCCGCGTCAACGGCGACGAGGTTCCGACATCGGACACCACTGTTATCAAGAAGGGCAAGACGGCCAAGTTCTCGGCCACTTTCACCAAGGATGACGGCAGCAAGATCACCGGCAGGGCGATAGTCTACATCTACAAGAAGAAGGGCGATTCCTGGACTTCGGTGAAGACAACCAAGGTGACGCTGAAGGGCGGAAAGAGCACGGTGAGCTTCAAGAACACGCTTGGCTCGGGCACCGAGGGCAAGGTCTCCTGGACGCTGAATGGCGGCTGGGGCGTGTCGCGTGACCTGTATTTCGCTTCCGGAAAGCTGCCCGCCGGCTCCTCTGGAACGTCCGATGACGGCTCCTCGCCCAGCCCCACCTCCACCAACACGCCACGTCCGGCACCAACCTCTCCCATGCGCTGCGGCTACGAGTGCGTCCAGTACGGCACGGGCTACAACTTCGCAGGTCAGTTGACCTACGGCTGCATGCAGCAGGTCTATATCTGCAAGTGACGCAGGGGGCTTGACTATTGGTCCGTCCTCGTCCCGCGCTCCTGGCCGCTCGCCAGGACCGGGGTGAGGATGGCCGCCACCACCATGGGGACGATGACAGCACGGCGCCCCCATTTGGGTTCTCTCCCCCGTTTTGAGCAGTTACGGCGGTCGGTTGATGGGCGGTGAGCCCCGATCCGTGCTCAGCGAGCGGGTGGTGGTGGAACCCCCACGACCGCAACTGCCCATACCTGTGGGATACCTCATGGTTTGCCCCCCGTCTTGAGCAGTTGAGGTCGCCGATGACAGTCACCGATGGCGGCCGGCTCACCTCCCAGAAGCTGAGTTGCGCCGTGGTCCGGTAGTTGTGGGGTCGTGTTGGCGGCAAGACTGGTTCAGGTGGTCACCTTGGATTGTCTGGGGATGATGCATGTGGTCCAGTAGTTCACTGGTTCGTTCAGTCTTGTCTGTGGTCCAGCACGTTGAACCCAATTTGGGGAGGAACACCACCAAGCCTTGCCTCGCCTTTCGGCCACCCCCACTTCAGAGCTGAGCACAGATCCGGCGCCGAGGGGGCTGAGAAGGTGATGGAAGTGACCACCTTTGTGGTGGTGGGCCAGTTCCCCGCAGAAGTGGTCAGTTTCGGCTGGCCCCAGTTCAGGGCTGAGCACGGCCGGCCTGGCGCGAGGGCTGGGAAGGTGATGGAAGTGACCACTTCTGCGGTGGTGGGGCTCGCTCCTCGGAAAGTTGGTCAGTTCCAGCCACGCCGGACCCGTTGAACAGTCGCGACTACCGGACCAGAGGTGCCCAAGTGACCAAATCGCCGGGGCCGGAGCTCAATTGGTCAGTTAAGCACTTCTGACCGGGTCGTCCACATGCCCGCTTGTGCTCAGCCGCATCGAGGTGGATGTGCTTAAGTGACCAATTGGCGAGCCAGGCGGCTCAATTGGTCAGTTAAGCACCTCCGACCAGGCCGTTCGCCTACCCTCTTGTGCTCAACCCCATCGAGGTGGATGTGCCTAAGTGACCAAATGACGAGCCTGGCGGCTCAATTGGTCAGTTAAGCACCCCCGACCAGGCCAACCACGGCCGGGAGGTGAGGTTGAGGGAGACACACCCGCACACCTCCTTGTCCGCAGCCACCTATCGGATCCGAACCACTCGACGTCTGGGGATCGGACCACGACCACACCCACCGAATTCACAAAACCCCTGACCACACGCATCATCCCCAGAAGACTTCGGTGACCACCTCGATCAGTCTTGCCGCCAACACCACTGAACCGACCACCCGACGATGGCGGAACCGGTGAGCCTGGTAAGCAGGTGCGGAAGAACGTTACGCCGCCGGACCACCACAAGACCCACCGACACTACGAAACCCCGGACCACACGCATCATCCCCAGAAGAATTCGGTGACCACCTTCAAAGGCATGCCGCCAGCGGCATCGAACCCCCTACCCAACGCACGCACCACAACACGAACACCCAACACTTGAACGCCATCGCCGGACGGGAGACTGCGACGACCGGAAGTGCCCAAAACGGGAGAAGGACATCGAAGTGAAGTGGTGTTTTGGGCAGTTGGGGTTGGGGGGTGATGGGGAGGGAGCGCGGATTCGTGCTCAGGGGGCGGGCGGGGGCGGGGGCGGGA
>JAIRRT010000169.1 GCA_031255835.1 Bifidobacteriaceae bacterium
TCCTCGCTCGGATACTCCACACCGGACGAAATCGAGGCAACCTACTACGATGTCACCAAGCCTCCCAACCGGTAGGCGCCGTCACACAACACACACGGCACCAAACCGACCCCGGTTCACATCTGTGCCTGACCATTGGGAGTGGAGCCTCGCGGCTGGGTGGGTGGCTTCGATGATGGTATGAGCGCCGCCGTCCAGGTCACCATCCTCCGTGTCTGGGCTCACGGGTTGATCAGGTGTTTCTGGGGTCGGCCCGGGAACGTGTGGGCGGGTAAGGCCTAGAAGACTGCGCCATACCAACCCACGCCCACCCCACCCCAGAAACACCTGATCAACCCGTGAGCCCTGTGAACCGGTGAACCGGGGTCTTGTCGCCAAGCGATCGGCTGCGGTGGGTGCGGTTGTGGCGCGGTATTGGGCGGAACTGGAGGGTGTAGAGCCGGCCGATTGGTCGGTGCTGTGGAACGATTTCCGGTCTAGGGTTTCGGGAGATGATCGCGAAGTACACCTCTGTCTGGTTTGGCTACGAGGCGTGGGCGAGGGCGTAGACCATACGCGCGTTCGGGTGGCGCTTTCCAAACGGAGCTGGACCTGGCTGCCCGGGGGTGCACACCCTTCACCCGACGTCCCAGGAACCGCCAAACCCGCCATCCGCACCTAGATATCACCGGCCGAACACAGCTCTACCGCGACACTTGTCAGCGAGCCACACCGAACGCTTCACACGTTCCACAACGACAGCGCGGGGGCGATCTGCTCAGCGCTCCATGTCTTCGTCATCTCGGGGACGCCAGGATGGCGTTCGCGTTTTCAACCTGCTGGGCGTGGGAATCCCGGACTGCTATCAAGTCCGAACGCATCGCCACGCCAACGGCTTCCTCCGCTCCGTCCTTGGCTTCGTAGAAGGCATCCCAAAAGCCCACCGCCTCCTTGCAAGCACCGTCTGCCTCAGCGATCCTCTTCTCGTCATCCCCTGCACTAGGGGTGAGGTACTGGTGGGTTTCGGTTTCCTCGTCCCAGGGAGCGAATTCGAGGAACGCTTCGTGTGGAGTCGGATAGTCGTACCCGTCAGCGGCCATACACTCGCTCCATTCTCGGGAGGCGTTCGAGACCGCCGAGTCCGCACGCGCTCGCGTATTGAGCTGCCTTTCGACTTCGCGGCCGATGGCGTGAATCCTCTCTCGCGAAAGCGTCCCCTCGTTGATCACGCTCTCAGCGTAGGCAGCACAGCCACCTGGCGAGCCGGTCGCCTGCCATTCCTCGTCCGTACCATAGAGAGCGTCAAAGTAGCCTTCGGGAGGCTGATCACCTTCCGTCGTTACGGTGGTGAAAAGCTCCTCGGTCGGGACCTCACGGTAACCGTATTTCGCACCCCACTTCGCCTCCGAGACACCAAACCAGGAATGCAAGAAAGCCCTGTCAGCGTTCTCGAACTTCTCACTCACTGTGGTGGTGACACCATCAAAGTGCCCGAAACCCTTTTCGCTCATACAGCCGTCCTCGACCGACCACCGCGCCTCGTCAACCACCTCGAACCCGGGAAACTCACCACTCGTGACCTCTCGGAGCAACGCGGCGGGACCGTCCGCCTCAGCACTGCGATCCTTCAAGCCACCCACCCCTACGGCGCCACAGCCAGTCAAGACAAGCGAAACAACCGCAGCGATACCGGCCAACAAACCGCCACGGAGCCAGCCACCGCGACCCAGCGCGAGCAACACGCCAGACAAGACACACCCCCATCCTCGCTGTCGCCGAACGCCAACGAAGGACCATCCAGCAGAAGCGCCGACGAACCGACCGTACAAACCAATATGCGGGTGCCTGGCCGTGTCAAGACGAGCGCGTCAACGCCCGCCAACCTGACCCGACCAGGCTGGAATTCCCTTGTGAGGGAGTGAACGCCTGTTCGCCCGAGTCTTGGGCCTGCGGGCTGGGTCAACGCCGCCCTGGCCCAACGCGAGCGCGATTGGTGGCGGCCGACCAGGGCCGCGACCAGAAGTGGGTTGGGTGAGGTGATTGAAGTGACCACTCCTGCCGAGATGGGGGGGGGTGCCGGGGTTGGGGTGGGGCGGTGGTTTGGGCAGTTTGGGTCGTCTTCGGCGGGGTGGCTTTCGGATATTTCGAGTATGCTTGGGGGTGGGAGGAGCGATCATGTCTGCCACAGAACCTCGCGCGCGGGGGCGGACCTACGCACCGAGTCCGGATGACATTGTCCGGGCGCAGGAGCTGTTCGCGCGGCTTGATGAAGAGCTGGCCGGCACCGGCAAGGCGGTCTTGATGTCGGCGGCTGGCCAGACCCTGGAGTTGCCGCGGACGCTGTTCGAGGTGCTGCGGTTCGTGGGTGCAACTCTCGCGTCGGGGAACGGGGTGACGGTGGTGCCCAGGGCCACCAAGCTGACCACCCAGGGCGCGGCCGATTTCCTGGGCATCTCGCGTCCCACCCTGGTCAAGCTGCTGGAAGGCGGCGCCATTCCGTTCGAGACGGTGGGCCGGCACCGCCGCGTGACGTTGGATGACGTGTTGGCCTACCAGGAGACCGAGCGGGCGCGGCGCCGCACCGTGCTCGCGCAGGCAGCCCGGACCAACCAGGCATCAGGCATGCTCGCCCTGACAATCATGCCGGGCACAGACCAGGACTGAGCATCCCATGGCGTCCCCCCGTCTTCTTCGACACTTGCGCGACTTTTTGGTGCCGCCCTGGTGGACCTGCTACTGACTCTCGCGGAACGCGGCACCTACCGACCCTTGTGGTCAAAGGATGTCCTGGACGAGTTGCGGCGCAACCTGGCAAAGGTTGGCATCGACCCCGCCGCCATCGAGCACCGGATCAGCTCAATGAACAGCACCTTCCCGGACGCCATGGTCAGTGGGTACGCGGACCTGGTTCCCCAGATGAATTGCGACAAGAAGGACAGGCACGTCTTGGCCGCCGCAATACGAGGCGGCGCGGCGATCATCGTGACGTTCAACTTGGGACACTTCCCCGATGCGGCGCTGGAGCCGTATCAACTAGCAGCCGTCCACCCTGGCGACTTCCTCCTCGACCAACTCGACCTCTACCCGGCCACCGTCGCCGATGCCGTCACCAGCGTCCCAGGGGCCTACGAGAACCCGCCAGTTACCATCCCCGGATTTCTCGACATCCTGGCCCGCTCCGGCGTCGAGAGGTTTGTGTCCGCCATCGGCCCCAGCCTCTGACCAAG
>JAIRRT010000098.1 GCA_031255835.1 Bifidobacteriaceae bacterium
AGCGACCTGGCTGAACTGTTGGACCCAGACGTTGTGTTGGCCGTCGATGCCGAACTCGCCCGCGCCACCGGCGAACGCCCAGTGCGCGGCCCAGAGGACCTGGCGGACCTGTTGCGCGCACTGGGCCCACAATCCGCAGAGCAACTCACGCGGTTGCCGTGGACCGGCGGGCCCGCGGAGGAACCCGAGGAGCCGAGCCCGGTGATGGAGTGGGCCCGGGAGTTGGTCCGCGCCAAGCGTGTGATCGAGGTTCGCCTGGCCGGCACCAAGCATTGGGCATCGGTCGAGGATGCCGGGATGCTGCGTGACGGGCTTGGGATAGCTCTGCCGCCGGGCATCCCAATCGAGTTCACCAACCCTGTGGCTGATCCGCTCGGCAGCCTGATCAGGCGTTACGCCAGAACCCACGGCCCGTTCAGTGCCAGTCAACTCGCCAGCGCCTTTGGCCTGGGGATCGTTGTGGCCAGCCGGGAACTGGACCGGATGACATCGGCTGGCCAACTCACCTCGGGGCGTTTGCGGCCAGAGGCGGCCGGCGGCAGCGGTGAGCTGGACTACTGCGACCCTGAGGTCCTGACCAGATTGCGGCGCCGCTCACTGGCGGTGCTGCGGCGCCAAGTTGAACCTGTCGAGCAGCATGTGTTGGCCTCGTTCGCTGGACGCTGGCATCAACTCGGTGCCCTGTACGGCACCGAAGGTGTGTTGCAAGCCGTCGCCCAACTGGCCGGGGCCGCGGTGCCTGCCAGCGCCATCGAAAGCCTCATCCTGCCCAACCGAGTCAAGGACTACGCCCCGGCCATGCTGGATGAGCTGATCACCGCCGGAGAGATCGCATGGGTGGGGGCAGGGCGGGCAGGCGGCAGCCGAGCCGTCGATGGTTCCATCCGCCTGCTTGTGTCCGACACCGATGACGCCCTGCTCGCCCAGGTTGAACCCGTCGAGGGAGCGATGGCGGGCGCGCTGTTGGAGATTCTGCGTGATGGCGGCGGCTTCCTTGCCGCTGACCTGCGTGAACGCCTGGCTGCCCGCGGCGTGATGGCCGATGATCCAACCGAACTGCGTGACGCCCTGTGGCAACTCGCCTGGGCCGGCTGGGTGACGGCAGACTCGTTCGCACCGGTCCGCGCCACACTGTCCGGCGGCAAGACGGCCCACCACACCCAGCGCAGGAAGATCGCCCGCCCGCTGATAGGGCGGCGTGTTCTTCGACCCGGCATGCCCATCACCCCAACTGGCCGCCGAGCCGGACCAACCGACCCACGCACCTCAGGGCGTTGGCTAACCTCACCGATCCCAGCCGTCCAAGGGCTGGAGGTGACCATCGAGCAGCTGCGCGCCGCACAGGTCGGCGCCCTGATGGAACGCCACGGCGTCCTGACAAAGGGTGCCGCCGCCATCGAGACCTCGTTCGCATCGGTCTACCCGGTGTTGGCGGCCCTGGAGGAATCCGGCGCCGTGCGGCGGGGCTACTTCATAGAACGCCTGGGCGGCTCGCAGTTCGCACTCCCCCAGTGTCCCGACCTGCTGCGCTCCGCCTCCAATGCCGACGATGCCGTACTGCTCGCCGCTGCCGATCCAGCCAACCCATACGGTGCAGCTTTGCCGTGGCCACAACACCCCAGCGCCCACCGGCCAGGAAGGACAGCAGGGGCGTTGGTAGTCATCATCGCTGGTCAACTCGTTTTGTATGTGGAACGCGGCGGGCACACCGCCATGTCGTTTGGTGACCCGCGGCACCTGTCCCGCGCGGCCGAAACTCTGGCCGCCTCTGTCCACGGAGCCAAGATCGACTCACTCAAGATCACCCGTGTTGACGGCGTCGATGCCCTAGCCGCCCACGCCGATCTGCATCCCCTGGCTGAAGCGCTGCTGACCGCCGGCTTCACACTCACCCCATCAGGCCTGCGTCTACGCCGCACCCGCTAGCCAGTCAACCCGCCCTGCCTGTCTGGCACCTGCCCTAGGCTGTCGGCATGCTCAGGATGGTTGCCCAAGACGTTGGCGCGGCCGTGAGCGGTCTGATCGAGTTGGACTGGCTCAAATTCGTCTCGTTTGACCTGGACAAAACCCTGACCGGCTACGTAACGCCCTCAGTGCCAGAGGAAGCTGT
The DNA here is from genome assembly GCA_031255835.1 of Bifidobacteriaceae bacterium. Classification (GTDB taxonomy): domain Bacteria; phylum Actinomycetota; class Actinomycetes; order Actinomycetales; family WQXJ01; genus JAIRRT01. The sequence goes on from JAIRRT010000098.1 coordinate 2,111, forward strand.
AGGCGCCCTAACCCTGTTGGCGGGCCACGGCATCAAACTCGCCCTGGTAAGCAACGCCCGGGGCGGGCGAATCGAACGAGTGCGGCGGATCGGCGATGAGCTGAGCGACAAGACCGGAGCGAGAGTCGGCACGATTGTGCCGTCCGATGCAACAGGCCAGGCCAAACCCCATCCGGCCATGTTCGAAGCTGCCGCCAAAGCGGCCGGTGTGGAGCCAGGAACCTGCATCCACGTGGGGGATCAATTCTGCAAGGACATCATCGGCGCCGAGCGGGCCGGATTCGCAGGCACGGTGCTTGTTGCGCCAATCGGTGAGGGTGACCACCTGGGCGTTCGCCTGCTGCAACGCCCCGTCGAGTTCGCGCTACGCCCAATCCTTGGATACCCCACCCGGACCAAGAATTTCCCCGACCACCTCCACCACCTTTCGCCCCAAACTCCCCCCCACGTTTGAGTCACGGCCGAACGTGGGGGGAAGCCCCATGTGTTGCGTCAGCTGTTGGTGATCACTGTCTTGAGACAGTTGTGCTTGGACGCGTTGGAGAAGACGTCGTACGCGCCCATCATGTCCTCCATCGAGAACTCGTGGGTGCCCATCACCTCGGGGTGGATCCTGCCCGCCTTGATCAGGTCAATGAGGATCGGGATGGTGACGGTGTCCACCAGCCCGGTGGTGAACGTGATGTTCTGGATCCACAGATCGTGGATCGGCAAGGAGAAGCTCGTGCCGTGAACGCCGGCGTTGGCCACGTGGCCACCTGGCCGGACCAACCTGAATGCCTGCTCCAAGGTCTCCGGCACGCCAACAGCCTCGATCACAACATCGACACCAAGACCGTCGGTCAGGTTCATCACCGTCTCAAACCAGTCCGGATCCTTTGTCGATACGCCATGGCTGGCGCCCATCTCCAGCGCCTTGTCGATCCGCGGGCGGGTACGCCCAACAGCGATCACCTTCGATGCGCCGTACAAACCGGCCGTCGCGACAGCCGCCAAACCAACTGGCCCAACACCGACAACAGCGACGATGTCACCAGGCGTGACGCGGCCATAGCGCACGCCCATCTCGAACCCGGTTGGGAAGATGTCGGACAGGAACAGCGCCTGGGAATCTGTCATCCCCTCAGGCAGCTTGTACGTCGAGTTCTGCCCATACGGCAGGCGGACATACTCGGCCTGCGTGCCGTTGATGGAGTTGCCAAGCACCCAGCCCGTCGAGCCGAACGCTTGGCAGTGGGACGGCATCGGGCGGCGGCAGTACTGGCAGGAACCGCAGGAGGTGATGCAAGAGACGATGACGCGATCACCGGGGACCAGGGAGGTAACGCCCGAGCCGACTTCCGCGACAGTGCCGACAGCCTCATGGCCAAGCACGGTGCCAGGCTTCACAGAGGGCACATCACCCTTGAGGATGTGCAGGTCAGTGCCACAAATCGTGGTGGTGTCAACCCGGACGATGACGTCCGTTGGGTCTTCGATGGTTGGATCTGGGATGGTTTCCCAAGAGGGTGAACCTGGCCCGTTGTAGACCAGAGCTTTCATAGTTGAGGACTCCTTGAAGGGGCGAAATGTGATGGCCGAGTTCCGGCCGCGGGTGACGCTACATGCCACATATGGGCCCCCTTTGGGACTGAGGACCCTGCTGAGCACGGCGGGTAACCTTTGAGTTTGTGCCAGAGGGTGACTTCGTCAGACGGGTTGTGCGGCGGCTCGATGAGGTCTTGACCGGCGATGAGCTGACCTACACATTGCTGCGTTGGCCCACGTTGGGCGGCATAGACCTGGCCGGGCTGACCATCACTTCGATGGAGGCCTACGGCAAGCACATCTTGATGCATCTGAGCGATGGGCGGACCCTGCGGACCCACCTGCGCATGGATGGGACCTACTACATAGAGAGAGCCGCTGGGGGGCGTTTGGCGCCAGGCTCACGGGGCTTGCGCTGGACATCACGGGTGGTTCTGGTCACCAACCAGTGGGCCGCCATCGGGCACAAGTTGGGGATGGCTGATTTGGTCCGCACACGTGATCTGCGCCGGCTGATAGGTCATTTGGGGCAAGACATTATGGCTGACGGCTTCGACGCCGAGAGCGCTGGGCAGGCAATTCATGCCCAGGGCGAAAGAACAATTGGAGCAACACTGCTCGATCAAACCGTGGTGGCGGGGATAGGCACTATCTATCTGGCTGAGGGGCTATTCGCTTGGCGTGTGCGGCCGGACCGCCCAGCGCAAGAGGTGCCCGATCCATCCGGTCTTTTGCGCCACATCCGGGAACTATTGTGGCGGTCCGTAGGAGCACGAACCGCCACCGCTACCGGAAACACAACCCGCGGTTTCACCACACTGGTTCACGGACGTGAGCGCAAACCTTGCCGTCAATGCACAAACCCGATAAAGGTTATGCGGGTAGGCAAGCCGCCTCAGGACCGTCCCGCTTTCTACTGCCCGGTATGCCAACCCAATTGAGTTGGCGCGGGGAGTGAATTAGCGAACCAGAGAGAGCCTACGCGCAGCGTGGTAGCCTTCAACGCTTTCACCTTCGGCTGCTGCGAGGCGATCTGCCACCTCATAAAGCGTTAGCCACAAGGGGACATCGAGCGCCTCGCAAATGGATGCCAGCAACTCAGAGGATGCCTCTTTGTGCCCGCGCTCCACCTCGCTGAGGTAGCCCAGGGAGACCCTGGCTGATTCGGAGACGTCACGCAGCGTCATGCACTGGCGGTGACGGGTCTGGCGCAGAACGCCACCCAGTTCACTGCGCAGAAGTGCCGAGCGCTGGCGGTCTGCTGGATGGGCGCGTCTTGGTGCCGTCCTGATCTGGCGGACCCCGCCTTCAGTTGCCGAGCGCTCCGGGGGGGTGCGGTGATCGGCACGCGGCGCAAGCGCGACGTACTTTTTGGGAGTCGGTTTCGTGTTCATCGGTAGCGACAACACGGCGACCTCGCGATTTGTTCCCGGCGTGCTTGCAGGCAGGTCGCGGCGCGTACAGCGGCGTGCCTCCGGCCCGGCCGCGAAGGGGTCAGGCGAAGTCGCCTGCTTGGTCATAGCCCTCACCTGCAACGGGAAGCTGGCGCAGCGCCGCCTCGCACAGTTCGAGGGATCGGGCCACCACCCGTCCACGCACGCGAGACCGCCCTCCTGTGAGGCGAACCGCCCTGACGGCAACGTCACGGCCCATGATCGAAACCGCGACGTACGCGGTGCCTGGGGGTGCGCCATCGGCGGGGGTTGGGCCTGCCACACCTGTGGTGCTGATGGCCACGTCGGAACCGAACAGCTGGCGGGCGCCAACGGCCATCTCCTGGGCTGCGCGGGCGTTGATTGCACCTTCGCTCGCCAGCCACTCGGCGTCCACGCTCAGCAGACGCGACTTCAGGGCGTTGTTGTAGGCCACCAGCGCGCCATCGAACACCTCAGAGGCTCCTGGCACCGAGACGAACGCCGCTGCCACCAGGCCGCCGGTCAGGGATTCGGCCGCACAAATCCGTAGCCCGCGGGCTCGAAGTAGGTCAATAATCTCGGCAGCTCGTTGAGAATCTCCTGGCTCGGTGTCCTTTTGTCGCTTCGCCACTTCATGCTCCCTTTAGCGCGCTCGCCCTGCTGGCTCTGGCGGCCGCCAAGATGGTGGCCACCTGGAAGACGTATTCCGCCCCCGTCGCAATGGTCAACGCCACCGCCACGATCATCAGTACCTGCGCCGTCAACGCCAGCCACACAGCGGTGATCGGAAGAACATACAGCCCGATGGCGATGATCTGGATGACCGTCTTGATCTTCCCACCCATTGAAGCCGGTATGACAGCGTATTTGAGGACCGCGAATCTCAAAATCGTCACGCCTATTTCACGGAACGCTATGATTCCGGTCACCCACCAGGACAACAAGCCCAATGTGGATAGGGTGCCTAACGTGACGAGCATCAATGCTTTGTCGGCTATCGGATCAGCCACTTTACCGAACGTCGTAACAATGCCGCGAGACCGGGCCAGATGGCCATCCCAGTGGTCCGTTAGTGCAGCAACAGTAAACAGGGCTGCGGCAAGGATTCTGGCTTTGCGGTCCTGGCCATCCTCGTAGGCCAAAAAGAAGGCAACAACAGGGACCAGAAGCAGGCGTAGAACCGTCATCGCGTTGGCGACGTTCAACACGGACGCCTTGTCCGCCCCTTCTACGCCCCGAACTGGGATTTGCGCTGCCACCCTCCCAGCCTAGCCCCACACCGTCCAAGCCCGGGCAAGCAGCGCCGGTCCGGCGGGGCGAGGCGAGACAGATCGCTAGGGTTCCTCGACGTCATCGGCGGGGGGTTGGATGTCTGGATCACCATTTAGGAGGCCCTCCGGCGGGATGCCTGCCGGCGCTCCCCCACCTGCCGGCTCGGCAAACGGAGCGTCGCTGGGCTCTTCAGGCGGCGGGGCTTCGCCGCGGATCATCGCCAGGACCTGCTCCAGGGAGTCAGCAGGCATCAGGACGTCGCGAGCCTTTGAGCCCTCGGACGGGCCGACAACGCCGCGTGATTCGAGCAGGTCCATCAGCCGGCCAGCCTTGGCAAAGCCGACCCGCAGCTTGCGTTGCAGCATGGAGGTGGACCCGAACTGGGTGACAATCACCTGTTCAGCGGCTTGGAGAAGCAGGTCCAGGTCATCACCCACCTCCTCCTCGACCTTCCGCCGCGCCTCAGCGACGGTGACGTCCTCGCGGTACTCCGGGGCGGCCTCGCCCTTGACGTGCGCCACAACTGCCCGGATTTCCGACTCGCTCACCCATGCCCCCTGGACGCGCTGCGGCTTGGACTCGCCGTACGCCAGGAACAGGGCGTCACCCTTGCCGATCAGCTTTTCCGCCCCGGGCTGGTCCAACACAACCCGCGAATCGGTCTGCGAGGTGGTCTCGAACGCCAGACGTGAGGGGATGTTCGCTTTGATCAGGCCTGTCACAACATCGACGGACGGGCGTTGGGTGGCCACCACCAGGTGGATGCCGGCCGCGCGAGCCAGCTGGGTGATCCGCTGGACTGAGGATTCGACGTCGCGTGGAGCAACCATCATCAGGTCCGCCAGCTCATCGACCACCACCAGGATGTAGGGGTAGGGCCGCAGCACTCTGCCTGACCCGGCCGGCGGGTGGACTGAGCCTTTCCTGACCGCCCGGTTGAAATCATCGACGTGCCTGAAGCCGAACGCGTGCAGGTCCTCATAGCGCACGTCCATCTCACGCACCACCCAATCCAGCGCCTCGGCAGCCTTCTTCGGGTTGGTGATGATCGGAGTGATCAGGTGGGGAATGCCTTCATAGGTGGTCAACTCGACCCGCTTCGGATCGATCAACACCAACCGGACCTCATCCGGGGTGGCTCGCATCAGGATCGAGACAACCATCGCGTTGATGAAGCTCGACTTGCCCGAGCCTGTCGATCCGCCCACCAGCAGGTGCGGCATGTTGGCGAGGTTGGCCACCACATAGGTGCCCTCCACCCCTTTGCCCAGGCCAACCAGCAGCGGTTGGGGGCGCCGCGCGGCTGCGGAGGACCGCAGGACATCGCCCAACGCCACGGTTTCACGGTCCTGGTTCGGAATCTCAATGCCGATGGCGGACTTGCCTGGGATCGGTGAGATGATCCGAATATCGGGGCTGGCCACCGCATATGCGATGTTCTTGGACAGTTGGGTGATGCGTTCCACCTTCACCCCTGGGCCCAGCGTCACCTCATAGCGGGTCACCGTTGGGCCGCGGGAGAACCCCGTCACCTCCGCATCGACGCCAAACTCGCTCAGCACCCTGGAAAGTGCCGCCTCAGTCTCATGGGACGATGCCGATTGCGCCCTTACGTGGATGCCTTTACCCAGCAGGTCGGCATCGGGCAGGGTGTACAGCTGGTCTCCGGTCAGCGTTCCCTGCTCGCCACCGTGGGGTAGATCAAGCGTTGTGGCCGGGTGTTCAGCGACCTGCCCGGCGCCTTGCGCGGAAGCCGGCCCGGCGGATGGGCCTGGATCGAACAACGGCTCTAGGTCCGCCATCGGCGGCAGTTCTGTTGTTTCAAGTGCGGAGATGTCTCGGTCTGCTGCTTCGAGGAACTCCGGCAGGGAGACCTGGCGGGCATCATCCGGATCGGTGTAGGGGGAACGGTACGGCTCGTCTTGGTTGTACGGCCCATCGGACGCGGTGGTCTCGGCGGTGCCGGATTGGTCGCCATCGCGGTCCGCCGGCTCAAAGCCGAGGTAGGCGCGGGCTTGGCGCAGGCGTGCCGGGATCAGCTTCAGGGGGGTCCGGGTCAACACCAGCAGACCAAAGAACGCCAGGATCACAAGCAAAATGAAGGTGACAGGCCGGCTGACCAGGGAAGATAGCGGTGTGCCGACAAGCCAGCCGAGCATTCCGCCAGCTCCCCGCAACGCTGCCCAACCCTCGTTGGAGCCGGGGTTGCCCTTCAGGATGTGGATCATTCCGCAGGCCGCGAGGATCAAAGCCGATAGCCCTATGGAGATCCGGCCGTTGTCCTGGGACTCGTCCGGGTGACGCATCAAACGGATCGCCATGGCCAGCAGCGCAAGTGGCACCGCCTTGCCCAACGCGCCGAACACTCCGGCATCGGCCAGCTCGATCCAACGTCCAGCGGTGCCGGAAAGCGCAAACCATTCGCGGGCAGCCACCACCACGGCCAGCCCGAGCAGCACAAGGGCGCTGCCATCACGCCGGTGAGCAGGGTCCAGGCCGCGAGCGCCGGCGCCAATGCGGCGGAACGGCTCGGCCACGGCGTGGGCCAGACCCATCCAGATTGCCCGCAGAACTCGCAGAACTGCAGGTGGACGTTTGGGCTCCTGATCAGCGGGAGTCATGTTCGCGTTCGCGCCGCGCCCCTGGCCGTTTTGCTGACCGCGCCCCTGGCCGCGTGGCTGGTTGGACGCGCCGCCGCGCCCTGAACTGCCGCCCGAGCCGCGCCCCGAACCACGCGATGGCCGTCCCGCCCCGCGAGCTGAACCGGACGGTGAACCACGGGATGCAGGGCGCTGAACCACGCGCCTCACCTTACTTTGGCCGGTCCCCGGTACGGCCGAGCAGCTGCGGCGCGCCGCGGTCGCTATGCTGTCGGGCGACATTCCGGCGGAGCCTTTCGGCAGCCAGCCCGGCCTGCTGCCTAAGCGGGCTGGAATCCGCCGGTAACCCGATCATCGACCCAAAGGCCCCGATAAGTGACTGCCCCTGCCATAGACCGCAATGCTCGCCTCGACGCGTTGCCATTCACCCGCGAACACACCCGTCTGCTGATCGGCTCAGGAATCGGCTGGGCCATGGATGCCATGGACGTAGGCCTGATCTCGTTTGTGATTGTCCAGTTATCGGCCCAGTGGGATCTGACGGCCAGCAGCAAATCATGGATCGCCACCGCCGGATTTGTCGGCATGTCGATTGGCGCCTCGCTTGGCGGGCTTCTGGCTGACCGCATTGGCCGCCGCCAGGTATTCGCCGCCACTTTGCTGCTATACGGGCTGGCCACAGGCGCTTCTGCCCTGGCCATGGGGGCCGGTTCGCTGATTGTGCTGCGGTTCTTGGTAGGGCTCGGGCTTGGCGCTGAGCTGCCCGTCGCCTCCACCCTGGTTTCCGAGTTTGCCCCGCCGCGCATCCGTGGGCGAGTTGTGGTTTGGCTTGAAGCGTTTTGGGCTGTGGGCTGGACCCTGGCCGCCCTGATCGGCTTCTATGTGGTGCCCGTCGGCAGCGCAGGTTGGCGTTGGGCGTTCGCCATCGGTGCCGTCCCAGCGCTGTATGCCGTCTGGTTGCGACGCTCCCTGCCGGAGTCGGTCCGCTTCCTGACTCGCCAGGGCCGCCACACTGAAGCCGAGGCGGTGGTTGCCCGCTTCGAGCGCGCCGCCGATGTCGTACCCTCCTCGACCCCTCGGCCCACCTCGGTCCTGCTCCCGCGCAGTGACGGCTCGGATGAACAGCCAGGCTCCGGTGGCGCGGCAACGCGCAACGGCAACTCGGCTGGCCAGGTGGCCACCGGCATCGGCGCTTTGTGGCGCGGAGGGATGGCCAAGCGGACCACGGCGATTTGGGCGGTCTGGTTCTGCGTCAACTTCGCCTACTACGGCGCGTTCACCTGGCTGCCAACCATCCTGGTTGGCGACGGGATGTCCATCACCAAGTCGCTGCAATACACCCTGTTCATCACGTTGGCCCAGCTGCCCGGCTATGCATGTTCGGCGTTCGCCATCGAACGGTGGGGCCGGCGGACAACGCTGACTGTGTTCCTGGCTGGATCAGCTGGAGCTGCCGCCCTGTTCTCGGCAGCAGGATCGCCTTGGAGCATCATCGCGGCCGGGATGTGTCTTTCCTTCTTCAACCTGGGTGCGTGGGGGGCGCTGTACGCCGTCACCCCGGAGATCTACCCGACAGGGCTGCGGGGAACCGGTTCAGGTTGGGCGGCCGGCTTTGGTCGCCTCGCCTCGATCATCACAACCCTGCTGGTTCCCACCTTGCATGAAGCCACCAGCACAGGGTTTGTGTTCGCACTGTTTGCCACCGTGTTTGTCCTGGCAGCGGCAGCATCCTGGGCGTTGCCTGAGATGCGCGGCAAGGTGCTACCTGACGCATAAGCCGGGCGCCTGGGCGTCTGGGCGTCCACGTGTACGTGCGTACAGGTCAGACTTCCACTATCACCGGGATTATCAGTGGGCGTTTGCGGAGTTTGCCGCCAACCCACCGCCCCAGTGTGCGGCGCATAACCTGCTGAAGTTGGTGGGCGTCCACTGCGCCGGAGTCCATGGCGTCCTGCAGCGCGTTTGTCAGGCCAGGCAGGATCTCGGAGAAGACCTCATCGGGCTCAGCCATCCCGCGGGCCTGGATGGACGGTGCGGCCACGATCTTGCGTTTGCGTGAGTTGACCACAGCAAACACTGAGACAAACCCTTCATCACCCAGAATGCGGCGGTCTTTGAGCTCCTCCTCGGTCAGCTCCCCGACTGAAGTGCCATCCACATACACCTGGCCAACTGGCACAGCGCCAACAATCTGCGCCTCACCGGCGGCAAGGTCCACCACCAGCCCATTCTCGGCCAACACGACACGCTCGGGAGCAACCCCGGTGGCCACAGCCAACGCACCGCTGGCCACCAGGTGGCGGGCCTCGCCGTGCACGGGCATCACGCCGCGCGGGCGGACGATGTTGAACGTATACA
>JAIRRT010000147.1 GCA_031255835.1 Bifidobacteriaceae bacterium
GGAAGGCTCTGCCAAAGGTCGGCGTAACCGGACGTCTGGACCAATGCGGCTCCCTTATGGTACCCAAACCCAACATTCCCACAAACCAATACCCGGTTTTATAACTCAACATCAACAACCATTCCCAACCCAGCCACGGGGTCCAAATCATCAACACTCCCAAACAGCAAACCCTGGCCAGGGACCTGCCTAAGGTTCGGCACTGACACCCAAATCCTCCTCAACACCAAACGGCAGCCAACACCAACACCACACCCAAACCCAACCAACCCCACCCCCGCTATAGCCCCCACCTTCGCCCAGGAGTACAAGACCCGTGAACTGAGGCAAGCGCGGGATGCGGTGGGAACCGCCAGGGGAAGGGAAGAGCGACAGGCGTCTGCGCCTGTGGTGCCTAGACTCGTCGCCGTGAAGCCTCCGACGAGGTCAGAGCGATCTGCTCAGTCCGGCTGCACCACATCCGATGTGAGGGCGACCCAGGGGTGGCACACCATGGGTGACCTATGTGATGCAGTACCCCCCCTCTGCCGTGGTACCGTACCGGTGCTGGTTCGCAAGCTGTCGCCCCAGGCGCGACCGGTGAGCTGCTCTTGGTGCCCTAGGTGCCGGGAGTGCTCTGACGCCATCTGAAACAACCGTCAATCCAAGGGGGCAGGGGCTGCCTGACAAACGCAAGGAGAAGTACAGTGGTAAAGAAGAAGTTCTTAGTCGGCATGGTTGCCGCTGGGCTGGCGATTGGCGGGTCTTTGGCCTGCCTTGCGCCCGCGCAGGCGGCGATTTCGACAAACTGCGGCTATTCGGCCGCGGTGCCGAGGGCCGCAGGGACGGGCTTGGCCTCGACTTCCGCCTCCGTCACATGCACGGGCACAGTCAAGGCGACCAAGATCACAGCGACGCTCCGGCGCGGCGGAACCGCCATCCAGAGCTTCACTACAAGCGTGGCTGCCGGCGCTCCGTCGCTCTCCGCCTCAGGCACCGGGTCGTGCCTCACCACCAGCACGAACTCGTACACCACCTACGCGACCGCGGTCGACTGGAACGGCGGAACGAGTTCCAAGTCATCGGCCGCCGCCAGCCTCAAGTGTTGAGTGCTTGAGCGACTCCATCTGCTGGGGCTCCGTCCGGCGGTCTCCACGTGTGGTCGGGGCCCCAGCACCTTGTTTGTCCCGCTATGGAGGTGTACATAACGTGATTGGTGCAATCAGTGGCTTGTTTAGGAGTGTGGTTTGTCGCGCGATTGTGGTTGCTCTAGCCTCGGTCGCTGTTGGCGGGTGCGCCGCGGAGTCCTCCGAATCGCCGGGTCCTTCGGTTAACGAAGCCAAGTATCGTGCAGCCGTCCAGAAGGCCGCTGACTGCACGGCCGAAAAGGGTTGGAACGTCAGTCCTGTTGAACGTGAGATCGACGGAACCTTGAACTTCTCAATGAACTGGGACACAGAACCGCCGGAGCAAGAAAGCCGTCAAGCAGAAGAGGACTATCTCGCCTGCAAGGAGGAGCACCTGATGGTCACGGGCGCGGAGCAAGAGTACATCGATTCCATGCGCCTCACCGGAGCGGACTGGAATCAGGCGTACCGCGAGATGGTTAGTTGCCTCGAAGATGCGGAGGTTACTGGAATTGTTGTTGGTGACGCGGTTGACAAAGTCGTCGATGCAATCCCTTTGGACAACATTGCCGCGAACGAGTGCTTCAGTGAGTATCGACTTGTCCTGTTTGGAAACTCAATGGAATAGCTTGGAGGCGTTCACTTGCGCGAACGATTTGGAGAACGCATGGGTCGACCCGTTGTTGTGGCGTTTGTGTGTGGGCGGTGGGTTGGTTGACTAGTGGTTTTGTCGGACGGCTCGTGTATCTCGGGGGGATTGGGGTCCTCTGCGTGGCTGCGGTTGGTGTCTCCTGGCTAGTGGCCGGCAATTCGCAGAGTTCTCTCGGTGTCCTTGACCCGGCCACCGAGTTGGTTACGAGCGAGGTCTTCGATGTCGACCTCAAATACAGGTCGCGCGCGGCATTGGAGGGTTCGTACACGGCGCCACCAGACGTAGTTTCATCTGGCAGAGCAGGGGTTGTGACCGCTGTGTCGATTGCGGTGGGTGACATCATGGAAACAGGTATGGTGGTGTATTCGGTCGACGGGGTTCCGGTTCGCGCCTACCGCTCCGGTGTTGTGTTGTACCGTACGTTGACCGAGAAGGACCACGGCAGAGACGTCAAGGTTGCCCAGCGCCTGCTCAACAGGGTGTTGGAGGGCACGGACGTGCAAGTCGACGGAACGGTCGGATGGGATACTGTCCAGGCGATTAGGAAGTACGAATTGTCTATTGGGGTATCTCGTCCAACTGGAGTTTTCGACCCATCCTGGTTCGTGCGGATACCCGCAAAGAACTACAAGGTGGGTCATGTCGCATTAGTCTTGGGGACCGAGGCACCGGGTCTCGGGCAGAGTGTTTTGAGCGCTGCGGTGGCAGTGCGAGATGTTCACTTTGAGGCACTTGAAAGCAAGGAGGGTCCTGACGGCGCGTACGTGTTTGTGTCTGAAGGGAAGGAGTTGGGAGTGTCGCGAAGTGGGAACGAATGGACTGTGGAAGACGTGGAAGGAGTCGAAGCCATCCTCGGCATTCCCAATCCAGATGGGAGCGCAAAAGTAAGCGAGGGTGTTGTTTCATTGAGGGAGCCTCATCAAGGACAAGGGGTACCGCCCTCGTCGATTGTGACGTCTTCCGATGGATCTAGGTCTTGCGTCGTCGTGGCACAGGAAGCACAGTTCGTTGCCACTCAGATTGACGTCGTAGAGTCATCGATTGATGGATTGGCGGTGCTGGAGCCGCTACTGCCACCGGGGACGTTGGTCGCGGTTAATCCCGGTGATGTGGCTCCGGACCTGAAATGTCCCTAGAACTGCGAAGCGTACATTTCAGGTACCCGCGAATGGACGCGGATGTTTTGCGGGATTTTTCGCTTAGTGTCGCGCGGGGAGAATCGGTCGCTGTCATGGGCCCGTCCGGAAGAGGCAAGTCTACGCTGATGGGTGTGGCTGGGTTGATGCTGGCTCCCCAATCGGGACGCGTGTTCGTTAATGGAATTGCACGAACAACGAAGGACGCGAGTAGGTTGTTGGGACGCGAGATTGGGGTGGTCCTACAATCGGTGAATGTTCTGCCACGGCGCTCTGTGTTGGATAACACGATGCTGCCTTTGCTGTCGTCGGGGTATGGCCGAGACATCGCGGCGCGGCGTGCTGCGAGGTGTTTGGCTGAGGTCGGGATTGACCCTGCGGATTTCGGGAGGCAAGCCCGCGGTGTCTCGGGGGGTCAGGCGCAGCGGGTGGGTGTCGCCCGAGCGTTGGTGGGTGAGCCTTCAGTTCTACTGGCCGATGAGCCCACGGCAAGTCTCGACGCACGCACTGCTCGGCTGGTCGGCGAGGCTCTGTTCTCAGCAGCACGGTCGACCGCGTTGGTGTTGATGACGCACGACGAGACGCTGGGTGGACTGGCTGATCGGATTGTGCGAATAGGTGAGACCAGCGACATCGAGGGAGAATAGGGCCGTGTGGCGATTCGATAGTCTGATAGCCGATGCCCAGTCCAACATGGGCCCACGTCAGGTCGCATTCGGGGCTGTGGTGTTCGCGGTGTTGTGTGGCGCGGGGCTCGTGTATGCCGTTCAAGGAAGTGGCGCTATCAGGCAACAGGAGGCGTTGGAATCTGCTGGGTCATTGGTTGTAGATGTGCGCTATGAGGAGGGCAATGACTTGGCGTTGCCGCTTGATGGGCGAGTATGCGAGGCTCTGAATTCAATGGCAGGAGTCGAGGCCGCTGGTGGCGTGGTCCTCATGTCCCCTGACCCGGTAGCCGCGTTCAAGTCCGGACCGCCGCTACCTGCGCGATATGTGACTGTCAACGCGCTGAGAGTTTGGGACCCACGGGCCGAACTCGGTCTCATCGCTGTGGGGGGAAACCTGGAGTCCACAGGCGCGGTGAGCGTGGGGTCGACGCTGGTGTGGGGCGATGGTCGAACCTCCATCATCGCCACCAGAGCTGCGAGCCTCGTGGCTCCCGATGTACTCGCTTCAGCTGTCGTCTTGCCCCATGTTGCAGATGCAGAACTGCAAGAGTGCTGGATCAAGATGGTTCCCGGACAGCTCGAAGCAGGAGTCAATCTGGCTCGGGCAGCATTCGCTGGCACCGGAGCGACGATCATCCCGTGGCTGGATGAGCCGAAGCAAATCATGACACCTGCTCAGCAGTGGCATGCATTTGCGGATGGCCGTCCTTGGGTCGCTGTCTCCATACTTCTAGCTGTCTTTGCTGGATTGTTGTCTTGGACGAGGCGCTCAGAATTCGCCGTATACAGGGCATTCGGAACGTCTGATTCCCAGCTTGTGACGATGATCCTAATTGAGACATTGATAGCGGTTTTGCCAGCGACCTTGGGAGCTGTGACCGTGACTCCGGTTGTGGCGGCTTCGATGGTCCACGAGACAATTGATGCCGAGCTAATTGAAGTCGTCACTAGAATTGTCATCGCCATCGCCGTGTTGACCGTCGCGCTCACGCCGCTGGCAAGTAGAACAGCATTGCGTGGTAAAATCGCCGACCAACTGAAAGACCGATGACCCAGAGAGGCTTGTTGTCCACGGCTGTTTCTCAGGAATGGCCGAAGTGTCAGGCTCGGTCTTTCCTGCAAGCGTGATCTGAACGGGGGTACACAACACGCCGAGACAAGTCGAATTGGAAGTCGCAGAGGGATTGACCTGAACGACGTTGCCAGGCACAGCGCCTGCCAGAGGCTCCCGAGCGACACAATCAACATGCTCAACCAGCCCCGGCGTGCTTGTGGCCCCTTAACAGTGTGGCCGGGGTGTGGCGCCTAGCACAGGTACTTGGTCAGAGGCTGGGGCCGATGGCGGACACAAACCTCTCGACGCCGGAGCGGGCCAGGATGTCGAGAAATCCGGGGATGGTAACTGGCGGGTTCTCGTAGGCCCCTGGGACGCTGGT
>JAIRRT010000191.1 GCA_031255835.1 Bifidobacteriaceae bacterium
CGCGACCCAGCGCGCCCGCCGCCCCCGCCGCCCCGGCCGCTTTCACACCCCAGCGGCGGCGGAGTGAACCCCCAGCAGGTGTGAGGGCAGCTCATGCGTGGTGCCGCGCGCCCGTTCAAAGGAGCGGCGAATCTCAGCCTCGGCGCCAGCGCGGTCCGTCCAATGCGAGCCCTCAACCGATTTGCCCGGCTCCAGGTCCTTGTAGATCTCGAAGAAGTGCTGGATCTCCAGGCGGTGGAACTCTGAGATGTTTTCGATGTCCTGCCGCCACGAGGCCCGCTGGTCACCGCACGGCACCGCCAGCACCTTGTCATCCCCACCGGCTTCATCGCGCATGTGGAACAGGCCAATCGCACGGCACCGGATCAGGCAACCGGGAAACGTCGGCTCCTCCAGCAGCACCAGCGCGTCCAGCGGATCGCCATCCTCACCCAGCGTGCGCTCAATGAAGCCGTAATCATCGGGGTAGCGGGTCGAGGTGAACAGCATCCGGTCCAGCTTGATGCGGCCTGTGGCGTGGTCCAACTCGTACTTGTTGCGTGAGCCTTTGGGGATCTCGACTGTGACATCGAACTCGAGCGGCGCACCGGCCACGGGCTTGCCGCGTTCAGTTGGCAGAAGAGATGAGGTGTGGGTCGATGACTTCATGTCAGGGCTCCTATGGCGATGTCGGGTGCGGCGAAGCCTACCCGCGCCTCGCCCCCGCGCGGGCCGGCCGGGCAAGCTCGCGGTAGTGAGGCCCCTGCCGAAGCGACTACCGTAGCGCGGGTGAGCAACCCGGCATCGCCTCCCACGCCCCACCAACCGCCGGAGAGTCAAGGGGTGATTGATCGACGCATCACCCAGCGAGTTGCCCTGATCGCAACCCGCCCTGGCCCGGCCATTTCCCCAGATGAAGCGGCCAAAACTGTAGCTGATCTGCGCGCTGCCTCGCGCCGCGCCGTAGGGCTTGTGGCTGATGTCACCGGCCTTACAGAGGCGGCTGAGCGCGCCGCCGCCGCGCCGGTCTTCGTGATAGACAGGCCCGCCTTCATCCGCGCCAATGTCCAAATGCTGGACGAGATGATGGGTGATATCCCCGAGGTCGCCATCCTTCCGGGCGAGCGCCGCTCCACCAGTACCGGCGCCGGCCTTGCGCTAGCCGTCATGGCAAGCCGCGTGCTGGGTCAATTCGACCCGTTCATCGGTCTTTCCGACGATGACGTCCCCTCCTTCCCGCCCCACCCCACCGCCACCCCCTCCCGCGGCCGCCTGCTGCTGGTGGCGCCGAACGTGGTGGACATCGAACGCGGAATGAACGTCAAGCCATCGGACTTCCGTTTGTGGGTTGGCCTGCACGAGATGACCCACGCTGTCCAATTCGCTGCCGCGCCGTGGTTGGGCGATCACCTCTCGGATCTTTGCCGCCAACTGGCCATCGAGGAGAGCGCGCCGGGTGAGGCACAGGACATGGTCCGGCTGGTCAGAGCGGTGGTGCGCACCATCCGAGGCGAATCGGGCGCCAACCTGGCCACCGAGGCCATGCCGGATTCCGCCCGCGCGGTGATGGAGCAGGTCACCGCGGTGATGTCGCTGCTTGAGGGCCATGCCGATGTTGTGATGGACGCGGTTGGGCCCCAAGTCATCCCGACCCTGGCCACCATCCGCGCCCGGTTCGAGGCACGGCGCCGCGGCCGGTCCTCACTGGACCGGTTGATCCGCCGCCTGGCCGGACTGGATGCCAAACGGGACCAATACGTTGGCGGGGCCGCCTTTGTTCGAGGGGTCCTGGAGGTTGTCGGCCACGAGGGCCTAGCCCAAGCGTTCGTCTCCAAGGAGAATCTGCCAACCGTCGCTGAGATCGCAGATCCGTTGGCCTGGGCCACCCGCGTCATCGGATGACCAGGCGGTGAGCGGACCATCCCCAGCTGAAGCGGCCATCCGGTTATCGGTCCGCCGCTGCCTGCCCGACCCACCAAACGTGGTGCTGGTGGCCGTTTCCGGTGGCCCGGACTCCCTCGCCCTGGCCGCGGCAACCGCCTTTGAGGCTCGCAGCCGCGGCCTGAGGGCGGGGGCCGTCATCGTCGATCATGGCCTGCAAGAGGGGTCCGATGCCGTAGCTCGCCAAGCCGCCGATCAGTGCCGCGGCCTTGGGCTGGGTCCGGTGGTGGTCAAGACGCTGGACGTTGGGTTGGGACCCAACCTGGAGGCCCGTGCGCGCGCAGGGCGGTATGGGGCGATTGAGCAGGTCGCCGCCGAGGTTGGCGCGACCGCTGTGCTGGTTGGCCACACGCTGGATGACCAGGCCGAATCTGTGCTGTTGGCGCTTGTGCGCGGATCGGGCACGCGCTCGCTGTCCGGCATGGCCCCGGTGCGTGGGCTGTACCGCCGCCCGCTGCTTGGCATCCGACGGGCCGAGACGCTCGAGGCCTGCCGGGAGGCGGGCCTGGAGCCTTGGCACGATCCAATGAACAATCCGGGCGGTGCGTACCGGTCGGCTCGGGCTGAGGTTCGCGCCCAGGTGCTTCCGACCATGGTCGAGGTGCTCGGACCTGGGGTTGTGTTGGGCCTGGCCCGCACTGCGCAGTTGGCCCGCGCCGATTGCCAGGCACTCGATGAGCTGGCTGACGCGGCGGGGGTGAGGGCCGCCATCGGCGGGGAGGTCGAGGTCGCGGCGCTGGCAGGTGAGCCCGAGGCGGTCCGGCGCAGGGTGCTGCGCAAGGCGGCGCTGAACTGGGGCGCGCCGGCTGGTTCGCTCAGCGTCAGGCACATCGACGCGCTGGAGGCGTTGGTGATGGACTGGCACGGGCAAGGCCCAGCGTCCCTGCCTGATGGAATCGAGGTGGTGCGGACATGTGGCAAGCTGGTGGTCAGACTGGCGGACACCGGACAGCGGGGCGAACCGGCAAGAGAATGAGGAGCTAAGAGGCGTGGACTCACGCAGGATGGGCCGTGACCTGGACAAGGTCTTGCTGTCGGCTGAACAGATTGACCAGCGGTTGGGGGAGATGGCCGCCGCCATCGATGCCGACTATGCCGGCCGGGAACTGCTGTTGGTGGGGGTGCTCAAGGGCGCTGTCATGGTGATGGCGGACCTCTCCCGCAAACTGTCGCTCGACGCGCGCATGGACTGGATGGCCGTATCATCATATGGATCAGGCACCAAGTCCTCTGGCGTAGTACGGATTATCAAGGATCTTGATACTGACCTGACCGGACGCCATGTGCTGATTGTTGAGGACATAGTCGATTCAGGGCTGACGCTGAGCTGGCTGGTGGCGAATCTGCGTTCGCGCGGGCCGGCATCGGTAGAGATCGCTGCCCTGCTGCGCAAACCGTCTGAAGCCAAAGTCCATGTCGATGTGCGCTACTGCGGCTTCGACATTCCAGGGGAGTTTGTGGTCGGATACGGCCTGGATTATGACGAACGGTACCGATCACTGCCGTTTGTGGGCACACTGGCGCCGCATGTCTATGCCTAGGCGGCGCCGCAGGGCCAAAGGGAGGCACCGGATGTCGGTGGGTGGGTCTAGCCTGGCGGGATCATGACACCTAAACGGGTATTTCGCTGGCCGCTGTTCGCCGTGCTGTTCGCGGTCATTGGCGTGTGGATCTTGTCCAGCACCTTGTTCTCCAGCGGACCGGAGAACATCGACACCTCAGTCGGTTTGAAGCTGCTGAGTGGCAAGACGGTTGACCAAGCCAAGATCGTCGATGGCGCACAGCGGGTGGACCTTTCCCTCACCCGGCCCTACAAGGACAAAGGCGACTTGGTGCGGTTCTACTACGTTGGGCCGCAGGGCGCCGATGTAGTCGAGGCCATCGAGAAGGCCAAGCTGCCTGGCGGATACAACTCCGAGGTGCCATCCCAGTCCTGGCTGAGTTCTTTGGCCATCACCGTGATCCCGTTCATAGTGATCCTTGCGGTGTTCTGGTTCCTGATGTCGCAGATGCAAGGCAGCCGCGGCGGCGGTTTTGGCAGGTCACGGGCCAAACTGGTCTCCCCCCAAACCCCCCAAGGCCCCCGAGTGACGTTCGCCGATGTCGCTGGTGTGGATGAAGCCGTCCAGGAGCTTCAGGAGATCAAGGCTTTCCTGTCCGAGCCTGGCAAGTTCTATGAAGTTGGCGCGAAAATCCCCAAGGGTGTGCTGTTGGTGGGTCCACCCGGAACAGGCAAGACGTTGCTGGCCCGGGCTGTGGCCGGCGAGGCCGAGGTGCCGTTCTTCACCATCTCCGGGTCTGATTTTGTCGAGATGTTTGTTGGGGTGGGCGCATCGCGTGTGCGCGATATGTTCGAGCAGGCCAAGAGCCAAGCACCGGCCATCATCTTCATCGATGAGATCGATGCTGTGGGGCGGCACCGTGGGGCTGGATTGGGTGGTGGCCATGATGAGCGCGAACAAACCCTGAACCAGCTTCTGGTTGAGATGGACGGTTTTGAAGGGCGCACCAACGTCATCATGATCGCCGCCACAAACCGGCCCGACATCCTCGATCCTGCCCTGTTGCGCCCTGGGCGGTTTGACCGTCAGGTCACCGTCAACACCCCGGATCTGCGTGGGCGGCGGGCTATCTTGGCGGTCCACGCCAAAGGCAAACCGATGGATGATGAGGTTGACCTGGACCTGGTGGCCAGGCGCACCCCAGGGTTCTCCGGCGCAGATCTTGCGAACGTCCTGAACGAGGCAGCTTTGTTGACAGCTCGAAGCGCCAACAAGCGAATCGACAACCGGGCGTTGGATGAGGCAATCGACAGAGTGGTGGCCGGCCCGCAACGCTCCACCCTCATGTCCGATGCCGACAAGCGCTTTACCGCATACCACGAGGGCGGTCACGCGGTGGTGGCGGCGGCGCTGCGCAACACCGATCCAGTCACCAAAGTGACCATACTGCCGCGCGGGCGGGCCCTGGGCTACACCATGGTCATGCCGACCAAGGACAAGCACACGGTCACCCGCAACGAGATGCTCGATTCACTCGCCTACTCCATGGGTGGGCGGGCCGCAGAGGAGATCGTTTTCCACGATCCAACCTCCGGTGCATCGAATGACATCGAGAAGGCCACCGGAATTGCTCGCACCATGGTGATGAGCTACGGCATGAGCGAGAATCTCGGCTCTGTCGCCTACTCCAAGGGTGATGGCGAGGTCTTCCTGGGCCGGGACTACGGCCACCGGCGCGAATACTCCGAGGAGATTGCCGCCGCTATCGATGAAGAGGTCCGCAGACTGATTGAGCGGGCCCATGATGAGGCCTGGGAGATTCTCCAAGCCAACCGCCATGTGCTGGACAAAGTGGTTGTTGAGCTGCTCGAACACGAGACCCTCGATGAGGCCGCTTTGGCTGCGATCTTCGTTGACATCGTCAAACGCGAGCCCCGCGAGGTCTGGCTGTCCTCCAAGGACAGGCCCGTTTCTGACGCGCCGCCCGTGCCGCTGCGAGAAGAGAACGGACAGCAAGGACCGGCTGGTGGGGGTTGATCGCGCGAGGGTTGAGGCAGCTGTACGGGAGTTCTTGTACGGCATCGGCGAGGACCCGGACCGCCAAGGGCTCCAGGGGACCCCAAGCCGGGTGGCGCGCGCCGCGGAGGAGGTCTTCTCCGGGATGCAGACCGACCCGACTGAGTGCCTGGCCACAGCGTTCGATCTGGGCCATGACGAGATGGTCCTGGTCAAAGACATTGAGCTGTATTCGATCTGCGAGCACCATCTACTGCCCTTCCACGGCCGGGCGCACGTCGCCTACATCCCATCCGAGGGCCGCATCACCGGGCTGTCCAAGGTTGCCCGGCTTGTCGAGGCCTACGCCCGCCGCCCGCAGGTCCAAGAGCGCCTGACCTCGCAGATCGCTGACACGCTGAGTGAGACTCTGGGCGCTCGCGGGGTTCTGGTGGTGATTGAGGCAGAGCACCTGTGCATGTCGATGCGTGGCGTGCGCAAACCGTCCTCAGTCACGGTCACCTCGGCCGTTCGCGGCCTGTTGCGCTCGCCGGCCACCCGAGCCGAAGCGATGAGCCTGATCCTCGGACGATGACGCCTCCTGCACCCGGTCCCGGCGCCGCACCTGACCCTGGTGCTGATTCTGGTGCTGACCCTGGTTCCAGCGCCGACCCAGCCTCGGCGCCCACTCCCGCGCCCACCTCGGGTCCCACCCCCACCCGCACCCCGCCCCTCGCGCGCCCAGCCGGCTTGCCCCCCGCGCTGGCCGGGCTGCGGCGCACGGCCGTGATGGGGATCTGCAACGTCACCCCTGATTCGTTCTCCGATGGAGGCCAACACGCCAAGCCGGCGGACGCCATCGTCCATGGGCTTGGGATGGCACAGGCGGGGGCGGACATCATCGATGTTGGTGGGGAATCCACCAGGCCAGGAGCCGGCAGGGTCAGCCTGGAAGAGGAGCTGGCCAGGGTGTTGCCGGTGGTCCGGGCGCTGGCCGGCGAGGGTGTTGCGGTCTCGATCGACACCATGCGGGCGGAGGTGGCGCGCCAAGCTGTCGAGGCGGGGGCCGTCATCGTCAACGATGTATCCGGGGGGCGGGCTGATCAGGCGATGTATGGCGAGGTGGCCAGGTCCGGCGCGGTCTACATCCTGATGCATTGGCGGGGACACTCGGACACGATGGACTCCCTGGACCGCTACCAGGACGTGGTGGGGGAGGTCCGCAGCGAACTGGCCGCAGCGCTGGCGGCAGCCCAAGAAGGCGGGATCGCGGCGGACCGGATTGTGCTGGACCCGGGGCTCGGGTTCGCCAAGGCAGGGCAGAGCAACTGGCCATTGTTGTCCCACCTGGACGCCCTGGCCACGCTTGGCCAGCCGATCCTGGTGGGGGCATCACGCAAGCGGTTCCTAGCCCCAGCCCTTGCCGACCTGCCATCCGATGGCGCCGCGGCCGGGCCGGCGTACCAGCTGGAGGACATGGCCACCGCCGCCATCACCTCCCTTGCCGCCCTGGGGGGCGCCTGGGCTGTTCGCGTGCATGATGTCGCCCCAAGCGCCGTTGCCGTCCGTGTGGCCGGCTCTTGGACTGGCGGGCTGTAGGCCTCGCAGGGGTTTCAAACCCTTTTGTGCCAGTTAAGGCCTTCTGGCGTGCCGTTACCGCCTATGGGACGGGGGTTGGTGAAGGATTGCGCACATGGACTGGGTGGTGAGCGGGACAGGCGAACCGCTCGACACGCTCGAAATCCTGGGAATCGCCTCCCACGGGTATCACGGCGTCCTGACAGCCGAACGTGCAGTAGGTCAGCCGTTTGTGGTTGACGTGCGCCTTCATCTTGATACCCGCCCAGCCGCCGCCAAAGACAGTTTGGAATTGTCGGTTGACTATGCCGCCATCGCCAGCCGTGTGGTTGAAATCATTGCGGGTGATCCGGTCTACCTGATTGAAACCCTGGCCCAGCGCATCGCTGACGCCATCTTGGCCAATCAGGCTGTTTGCGCCGTCGAGGTGGCAGTCCACAAGCCCAACGCGCCGATGTCGGTCCACGTCAACGACATAATCCTGCGGGTCAACCGGGCCGGTCGGGTTCAGCGGACCGCACAAGCGTCCCCCGTTCCCGCCTCCCCCCAGCCCCCAGAATCCGACGATGCCGCAGCACCCTATCCGCGCCGTCCCCCCACTCCCCGCCCCGGCCCAGGTGAGCAGTACCCCGGTCCGGTACCGGTGCTACCCGATGTGGCGGAGTTTGGCCCCCCCGGGGTGGAGGTGCCGCCGTTCCGCGTGGAGATTCCGTCCACGCCCGAGCCCGGTGCTGCCGCGCCGGGTGGGTTCGGTGGGCCTGGTGCGCCCGGTGTGCCGAGCGGGCCGGGATTGCCCGAGGTGCCTCAGGGCGAGGCTCCCGAGGTCCCTGTCGATCTGCCACCCTTCCCGGGCGCGATATTCGAGCCGGCGGTCGCCTCGGCAAGCCAGCCCGCCCCTGTGGCACCACCCTCTGGTCCTGGTCCGCTAGCTCCGGTGACGCCCGGGGCGCCATCGTCGGTGGGACCTGTGGCGATCCAGCCGGGAGCGGTGACGCCACCACCGTTGGCGGGGGCTGTGCAGGGTGACTTCTCCTCCGAGGCCCGCACGTTCCTGGAACAGCGGGGGCTCGCGTTGACGCGCCGGAACCTGGCCGAGGCAGCGGCGGAGCTGGCCAGGCAACACGAAGCCGCGACACCAGCCCCGCCTGCCCAGCCGGAGACGCCGGCTCCAGCAGCCCAGCCGGACGTGCTGTGGGCCGCGCAGGACAGCTTGCCGCCCGAGGTGGCCGATACCCCCTCGGCCGATCCGTCCCGCTCCCCGGCAACCTCGCTCGATTCCCCGCCGGCCTGGCCCACGGACGCGATCTTGTCCATAGGCGCCAACCTGGGTGACGCGTTGGGCACGTTGCGTCAGGCCATCGATTCACTCCGCTCGGTGCCCGGCATCGACGTGATCGGCGTCTCGCCGTTGGCGCGGACAAAGCCAGTTGGCCTGCCTGACCAGCCCGATTTCTTCAACGCCGTCGTGGCGATCCGCACAACCCTTTCCCCAAGGGCCCTGCTGGATACAGCCCAGGGCATCGAGGAGCAATACGGCCGGGACCGTCAGGCCCCACCCGGCGGCCCGCGCACACTCGACATCGACATCGTCGCCTTTGACACGCTGCTCGATGGCGATGACGAACTGGAAATCCCACACCCGCGGGCCCACCAGCGTGCGTTTGTGCTGCTGCCGTGGGCAACGCTGAGCCCGGACGCGTTCCTGCCTGGGCTCGGCGGCGGGTCGGTTGCTGTGCTGGCTGAGCGCGCACCGGACCGCGCCGGCATCCACTGGCTGGCCCTGGACTGGCTGACGCTGCCGGTTTCCTTGACCGGCGCCCTGCCCAAACCGCCGCGGGCGGCTTCGGATGTGCCCTGGGCGATGTGACCTGCCGTGCAGGTGACCCGGGCTAGGACCCTCCTGGCGCTCGGCGTGGTGGCCGGGCTGATTGCGTTCCCGTTGACTGGTCTTGCGGCCGAGTGGTGGCCCGGCTGGTTGGCGGCACCCTGGCCCGCCTCAGCTCTGCTTGTTCTGCTGGGCGCCGGGGTGCTGAGCCAGGCCTGGCCGGTTCGGCAGTATGTCCGGGGCCGCCGGCCGCAGGTCGATGGGCTCCGCTCTGCCGGCGTGCTCGCGTTGGCCAAATCCTGCTCGCTGGTGGGGGCGGGTCTGATCGGGGTGTATCTGGCGCTGGTTGGACGCATTGTTGTCGAGTGGGTCTCCCCGGTGCTGCGCCAGCAGATCTGGCAGGCAGGTCTGGCCGTTGTTGCCAGCGCCTGCCTTTGCGCCGTGGGGCAGATCGCTCAAACGTGGTGCCGGCTGCCTCCCGATGAGCCAGATGCACCGCCTGACGTGGAATGATGACCCGGTGAGCCCCCCACCCCCACGTGTCATCGACGCCCAGCGCGCCCTGGCCGATGCCGTGGAGCGCCTGGCCCGCCCACGGGTACTGGTCCCCACCATGGGCGCGCTCCATGCCGGCCACCTCGACTTGGTGGACAAGGCGGCGTCGGTTGGCGGATCCGTCATCGTCAGCGTGTTTGTCAACCCGCTCCAATTTGGGCCGAACGAGGATTTCGACGCCTACCCGCGCCATCTTGCCGGTGACCTGGAGGCGCTGGCGGGGCGCGGGGTGGACCTGGTCTACGCCCCGACCGGGCGCGATATGTACCCGCTGGGCGCCCCGCGCGTCACCGTTCAGCCTGGGCCGGCCGGCAGTGCGTATGAGGGCAAGGTCCGGCCGGGGCATTTTGCTGGCGTGCTGACGGTGGTCGCCAAACTGCTGCTGCGCACGCGGGCGGACATCGCGGTGTTTGGGCGCAAGGATGCCCAGCAGGTGGCGCTGGTCCGCCAGATGGTGGCCGATCTTGACCTGCCGGTAGAACTCGTTGTCGTGCCCACCAGGCGGGATCCGGACGGCCTGGCGCTGTCATCGCGCAACGCCTACCTGACCGCCGCCCAGCGCTCCCAAGCCCTAGCCCTCCCCGCAGCCCTGTCCGCCGCCGCATCCGCCGCCGCCGATGCCGTCCCACTGGATGCAGTGAAGGCGGCCGGTTTGGAGGTTCTCGGGAAGGCGGGCGGTATCGAGGTCGACTATTTCGACATCGTCCGGCCTGATGATTTCCAGGCGTTTGGCGCGGAGGATTGGGGTCAGGGTTTGGCGATAGGGGCCATTCGGGTCGGGACCACCAGGTTGATCGACAACTGGCCAATCGGCATCGTCGGCAAGGAAGGGTAGAGACTGACGGCCGCTACCCTTGTGGCCGTGAGTGAAACAGACAACGTCGGGGCGGGCACGCAAATCCCAGAACAGATGCGGGTGCGTCTGGCAAAACGTCAGGCAATGCTGGACGCCGGAATCGAGCCATATCCGGTGTCGGTTCCGGTTACCTCAACCATCCAGGCTGTCCGCGAGGCGTATGGGGATCTGGCTGCGGGGCAGGAAACTGAGGATGAGGTAGGGATCGCTGGGCGGGTGGTGCACCTGCGCAACACAGGCAAGCTGTGCTTTGTGGCCCTTCAGGCTGGCAACGGTGAACGGCTTCAGGCGATGGTGTCCCAAGCGTTGGTTGGGCCGGAATCGCTGGCCTCATTCAAGTCCGATGTCGACTTGGGTGACCATCTGTTTGTTCATGGGCGGGTGATTTCATCCAAGCGGGGCGAACTGTCGGTCATGGTTGAGCGTTGGGCTATCGCGTCCAAGGCGCTGCGGCCGCTGCCTGTGTTGCACGCTGAACTGTCCGAGGAGGCCCGGGTCCGCAACCGCAGCGTGGATCTGATTGTCCGGCCTGCTGCGCGGGAGATTGCTGACACCAGAATCAAGGTGGTCCGCGCGGTGCGCCAGGCTTTGCATGATCGCGGTTTCGATGAGATCGAGACGCCGATGCTTCAGACGGTCCATGGCGGCGCGACTGCCCGGCCGTTCCAAACCCACATCAACGCGTTCGACATGGATCTGTACCTGCGGATCGCGCCGGAGCTTTTTCTCAAGAGGGCCGTGGTGGGCGGGTTTGAGAGGGTCTTCGAGATCAACCGCAATTTCCGGAACGAGGGGGCTGACTCGTCCCATTCGCCGGAGTTCGCCATGGTCGAGATCTATGAGGCCTACGGCGATTATGTGACCATGGCCACACTGACACGAGAAATCATTCAGGAGGCGGCTCGTTCCGCAACCGGTTCCAGTCTGGTTCGGTTGGCTGATGGCACGGACTACGATTTGGGCGGTGAATGGGGGTTTATCACTGTTCTTGGGTCGTTGAGCGAGGCTCTGGGTGAGGAGATCTTGCCGGACTCGCCAGATGAAGTTCTCGATGATGCTTCCCGTCGCCTTGGCTTGGATCACACTGTCAGTGACATAGGGAGGGGCAAACTGATTGAAGACTTGTGGGAACACACTGTCAGTCCAGGTCTGATCGCTCCGACGTTTGTGATGGACTATCCGGTCGAAACATCCCCCCTGACCAGGCAGCATCGCTCCACCCTTGGTTTGGTGGAACGCTGGGATCTGTATGTCAGAGGCTTTGAGTTGGCTACCGGCTACTCCGAGTTGGTTGATCCGGTAGTTCAACGCGAACGGCTGACAGAGCAATCACGTTTGGCTAGCGCAGGAGACCCTGAAGCGATGTCACTGGACACTGACTTCCTGGCCGCCATCGAATACGGGATGCCGCCATCGGGCGGAATGGGGATGGGGTTGGACCGCCTGCTGATGGCGATCACAGGGCTCGGGATCCGCGAGACCATCCTGTTCCCACTAGTCAAACCTGACCAATGAGACGCGGTGTTCGCGTCGGGTGAGGGGCCGCCAGCGCGTACCACCGAATCTCGCCACGCCGTAGGGGTTGTGCACAAACCCATTGATGTATGTATCCTTGGCACATCACCGTCACAGAACAACAACGGTGTTGCTGCGCAAATTCTGTGCAGCGCCACGACAGAATGGGAGTCAATTCATGGCACAGCGAGTGCAGGTATTGCTCGTCGACGATATCGACGGCAGGACGGCGGACGAGACTGTCACCTTCGCCCTTGACGGGGTCGCCTACGAGATCGACCTGACGAACGAGAATGCGATGCGGTTGCGGGAAGCGCTGAACCGCTGGATCGGCGGGGCACGTAGGGTTTCCGGGCGCGCCCGGCGCGGCCAGGGCCGGCGTCCAAGCGGCAACAGCCAGACCGCGCGAATCCGCGAATGGGCAAAGGCACACGGTTATGAGGTTTCGGATCGGGGTCGAATCGCGGCCGACATCCGTGCAGCCTATGACGCCGCCAACTGATTGAGGCGGATCGCACCAATCAAAGCCCCGCCGCATCGGACCACGAGGTCCCCTGCGGCGGGGCCACCTCCTTTAACGGGCCTGTTGTGGGGGTGGTGCCCCTTGGGTGAAGCGCTTGAGCCCCTTGAGTGAAGTGCTGAGTCTGCGGAGTGATGCGTCTGGCGCGAGCGGCGCGTGGGTAGGGCAGACTAGGGGTATGACTTACACACTTGTCTTGCTTCGCCATGGCGAGAGCGAATGGAACGCCAAGAATCTGTTCACCGGTTGGGTGGATGTGCCGCTGTCTGAGAAGGGCCGTGTCGAAGCGGCTCGCGGCGGGCAGTTGCTGGCAGAGGCCGGCATCACCCCTGATGTTCTTCACACCTCGCTTCTGCGCCGGGCTATCACCACAGCCAACATCGCCTTGGATGCAGCTGATCTGCTTTGGATCCCCGTCAAGCGTTCCTGGCGGCTGAATGAACGCCACTATGGCGCCCTCCAAGGCAAGAACAAGGCCCAGACCCTGGCTGAGTATGGCGAGGAGCAGTTCATGCTCTGGCGCCGCTCTTATGACGTGCCGCCACCGCCAATTGCCATCGGTTCGCAATTCTCACAGGATGCCGATCCGCGTTATGCCGACGCACCGCAGGTCCTGACAGAGTGCTTGCGTGACGTGCTCGATAGGGCGCTGCCCTATTGGCATTCGCAGATTGTGCCGGACCTGACCGCCGGCAAGACCGTCCTTGTGGCAGCGCACGGCAACTCGCTGCGCGCCCTTGTCAAGCATCTGGACGGCATCTCGGACGCGGACATCGCGGCCGTCAACATCCCCACCGGCATCCCGCTGGTCTACGAGCTTGATGAATCGTTCGCCCCAACCGTCAAGGGCGGGCGCTACCTCGATCCGAGCGCAGCCGAAGCCGCGATTCTGGCCGTCGCCAACCAGGGCAAGAAGTAGCTGCGGCCAGAAGTAGCCGCCAGATACCAGTCGGGCTGTTGGCCTGAGGCGCTTGGGCGTTGGCTCATTTGAGCCGGCGCTGGGCACCTCAGGCCAACAGCCGTCATCTGGGTTCAGTCACGATCACGATCATGCGTCAGGTCTCTGACCTCGGCATACTGCACGCGCACCAGCGGACACGGATCAGCCTCATACACAGCTGTGCCGGCCCGCTCCCAGTGCGGAAGCTCACCCAGCACAAGTGACGCGGCTTGGCGAGCAGCGCCATCGGCGACGTACTCCCCTGGGGGCGGCACCACGACAGGCATCGCGAAGACCGTCGGCGCGATCTGCCGGAACGCTTCGGATTGCGCACCGCCGCCAATCAGCACCAGCCGTTCAACCTTCAATCCGAGCCGGACGATGGCGTCCAACCCGTCAGCCAGCAAGCAAGCCAGACCCTCCAGTGCGGCCCGCGCAAGGTGGGCCGGTGTCGAGTTGGCCAGCCGCAAGCCGTGGAATGCGCCTGTGGCGTGGGGCTTGTTCGGGGTCCGCTCACCTTCGAGGTACGGCACCATGACCAGGCCGTCAGCGCCGGGTGGCGCTTGCAGCGCCAAAGCGCCCAGCTCCTCATAGCTAACGCCCAAAATGGAGCGCGCGGCATCGAGGATGCGCGAGCCGTTCAGCGTGCAGGCCAGCGGCAAGAACGCCCCGTTGGCGTCGGCAAACCCGGTGACCATGCCGGTTGGATCGGCCGTGGGGGTTGGCGAGATGGCGCTGACCACGCCGGATGTGCCCAGCGAGATTGCGACATCGCCGGGCTGCATCTCCAGGCCAAGGGCGGCAGCCGCGTTGTCGCCTGCCCCCCCGCCTATGCCGGCCCCACCTGGTGTGCTTGCCAGGCTCTGGCCTGGCCCGGCCACCTTGGGCAGCTTGGGGCGAGCCCCGAAGCCGAGGTCAAGCAGGTCTAGCCGATAGTCATCGGTGAACGGCGACCAATACCCCGTGCCGGAGGCGTCGGAGCGGTCTGTCACCAGCTCATCCAGTGCGCCATCGGCGGGGCCATGGCCGGCGATCCGCCAGCTCAGCCAATCGTGCGGCAGGGCTACAGCGGCAACCTTGGCGGCGTTGGCCGGCTCATGGGTGGCCAGCCAGCGCAGCTTGGTGATGGTCAGCGACGCCACAGGGACAGACCCGATGGCCTCAGCCCACGCCTTGGCACCGGCGGCCCTGTCGCCGCCGCCCAGCTCGCGGATCAGCTCTTCAGCTGCCTCAGCGGACCGGGTGTCATTCCACAACAATGCTGGGCGGACCACGGCGCCGGATTCATCCAGCGTCACCATGCCGTGCTGCTGCCCGCCAACGGCGACGGCAGAAACATCGTCCAACCCGCCGGCCTCCTGGGCGGCACGCTGATACGCGTCCCACCAGGCGTCCGGATGGACCTCAGTGCCTTCGGGGTGGTCTGCCCGTCCGGTGCGCACCAGCGCACCGGACGCGGCATCGCGGACCACCACTTTGCAGGATTGGGTGGAGGTGTCCACCCCGGCGACCAACGTCATCGTCCGCTCCTTTGCAAACCGGTAGACGGTGCCAGGCCGGCCTAGACGGCGCCCAGCATGTGGTCGAGGGCCAGCTGGTTGAGGGCAACGTAGCCGAACCCGCGGGCGGCAACGGCGTCAACGTCGAGATCCTCGAAGACGGAGCGGTCTGCCAAGAAGGCGTCCAGGGGCTCATTGGCGCCCACGGTGGGCTCGGAGAGCTCCAGGACCTTGGAGTAGGCCAGTGCCTCGGCCACGCGCGGATCGGCCCGGAAGGCCTTGGCGCGCTCGGCCAGGATCAGGTAGGTGCGCATGTTGGCCTTGGCCGATTCCCAAACGCCCTCGATGTCCTCGGTGCGGGACGGCTTGTAGTCGAAGTGCCGCGGGCCGGTGTAGGTGGGGCCGCCACCCGGGAAGCCGTTCTCCAGAAGATCGACAGTGCCGAACGCCGAGAACAGGTCGCCATGGCCAAACACGAGGTCCTGGTCATACTTGACGCCCTTTTGGCCGTTCAGGTCGATGTGGAACAGCTTGTTGGCCCACAGAGCCTGGGCAAGGCCGGTGGTGTAGTTCAGAACAGCCATCTGCTCGTGGCCAACCTCAGGATTCAGGCCGACAATGTCCCCATTCTCCAGCTCGGCGATGAACGCAAGCGCGTGGCCAACTGTTGGCAGCAGGATGTCGCCGCGTGGCTCGTTCGGCTTCGGCTCGAGGGCGATGCGCAGGTTGTAGCCCTTGTCCTTGATGTAGCCGGCAACGGTGTCGATGCCCTCGCGGTAGCGCTGCAGCGCTGCGAAGACGTCCTTGGCGGAGTCATACTCGGCGCCTTCGCGCCCGCCCCACATGACAAACGTGGTTGCGCCCAGCTCAGCGGCGAGGTCCACGTTGCGCAGAACCTTGCGCAGGCCAAAGCGGCGGACCCGGCGGTCATTGGACGTGAATGAGCCGTCCTTGAAGATCGGGTGGGAGAACGTGTTGGTGGTGACCATTTCCACCACGATGCCGGTCTCGTCCAGAGCCTTGGAGAAGCGGCGGATGATGGAATCCCTGGTGGCGGCGTCAGAGCCGAACGGAACCAGATCGTCATCGTGGAACGTGATACCCCAGGCGCCGATCTCATCCAACTTGTGGACAACCTCGACCGGGTCAAAGTGAGGCCTGGTGGCGGAGCCGAACTGGTCTTGGCCGGTCCAGTCCACGGTCCACAGGCCGAAGGAGAAGTGATCGTCACGGGTGGGTTGATAGGACATGCAATGCTCCTCATTGAGTGCGGGGCGGCCGAACAGGCCCATTAGTTGACCCAGTAAACATATTCCCCCCCACCCCCCAACGCAACCCCCAAACCCCGCCAGTACCAACCCGTCTTGAGCACTTCCGGTCGGCGATGACGGTGGAGGGTGTGCGTGTGGTTGCCGGGTGACGCCATCGTCGGGTGGTCGGTGAAGTTCTGTTCGCGGCAAGACTGATCGGGGTGGTCACCTCAGATTGTCTGGGGATGATGCGTGTGGTCAGGGTTTTCGTGGTGTCGGTGGGTTTGGTGGTGGTCCGGTTCCCAGACGTCGAGTGGTTCGGATCCGATAGGTGGCTGCGGACAAGGAGGTGCGCGGGTATGTCTCCCCCAACCTCACCCCCCAGCCGTGGGTGGCCTGGTCGGAGGTGCTTAACTGACCAATTGAGCCGCCACACTCGCCACTTGGTCACTTAAGCACATCCACCCCGACGGGCCTGAGCACAACAGGGCGGGTGGACGGCCTGGT
>JAIRRT010000199.1 GCA_031255835.1 Bifidobacteriaceae bacterium
CCATCCAGTTGTGAGCACTTACGGTCGGCTCCATCCCAGTCGGCTCCATCCCACGCCGACCTACTAGCTGAGCACAAACCCAGCCCGACCACGCTGCCGATGGCGACGCTAACTGCCCAAAACCGGGGTTCCGAGCTGCCTTTCGGTGGCGTTTTGGGCACTTGCGGTCGGCTTCACCCAACAGTCGGCTTCACCCCAACCCACGCCGCCGCCGATGGCGTACGGCCACCTTCCCGCCATCGTGCACCGCTCGTTAGGGGTGGGTTGTGGGGTCGGTGTGGCCTGTGGGTTCTAGTTGGAAGGTGGAGTGGGGGACGTCGAAGTGGCCTTGGAGGCAGTCGCGGAGGGAGTCGAGCATTTGGTGGTAGGCCTCGGGCTCCAGGACGGGGGGCTCCACCACAACGTGGGCGGTCAGGGCCGGTGCGCCGGAGGTGATGGTCCACGCGTGGAGATCGTGCACCGCGGCTACGCCGGGCACCTCCTCGATGTGGCGGCGCACCCCCGCCAGGTCGACGTTCCGCGGCGTGCCCTCGAGCAGAACATGCACCACCTCGCGCAGCAGCGAGTAGGCGCGCGGCGCAATCAGCAGGCCGATGACCAGGGAGGCTACGGCATCGGCCCTGGTCCAGCCGGTGGTGGCGATGACCGCGCCGGCGGCCAGAACCGCCAGTGAACCCAGCAGGTCCCCCAGCACCTCCAGGTAGGCGCCGCGGACGTTGAGGGACTGGGCGGACGGCCGGCGCAGGAGCAGCAGGCCGATCACGTTGACCACCAACCCGGCGGCGGCGATGGCGGTCATGGAGGCGGGGTGGACCTCGACCGGGCGCAGCAGCCGGCCGATCCCGCCGGTCACCACCGCGACCCCGACCGCGAGCACGAGCAGCCCGTTGGCCAGCGCGGCCAGCACCTCGATCCGCGCCCAGCCGAACGTGCGCGCCTCGGTGGGGGGGCGAGCCGCCAGCCGCGTCGCAGCCAGCGCGAGCGCCAAGCCGCCGGCGTCGGTTGCCATGTGGCCGGCATCGGACAGCAGGGCTAGCGACCCGGAAAGTGCCGAGCCGACCACCTCGGCCACCAGCACCAACACGGTCAGGACCAGCACAACCGTCAGTCTGGGGCGGAATTTCGACGATGCCGTCGGCTGGGAATGCGAATGAGAGTGACCCGCCACTCCCCGAACCCTAGCGAACCCTAGCGAACGGTGACACGAACGGTGGCTGGGACCGGCATCGATCCGGTGACCTTCCGCTTTTCAGGCGGACGCTCTCCCAACTGAGCTACCCAGCCGCACAAACAGAAGGCCGGCTCACACCGGCCACCTGTTTGAACGCGACCCCGACGGGACTTGAACCCGCGACCTCCGCCGTGACAGGGCGGCGCGCTAACCAACTGCGCCACGGGGCCTCGAAAGACCGAGGTCCGATCCTACTTCATCTCGCCCGCACCTGCGTACCCCCAACGGGGTTCGAACCCGTGCCGCCGCCGTGAAAGGGCGGAATCCTAGACCGCTAGACGATGGGGGCCAGGCGCGAAGCGACTCAGCATCATACGTGCCCCACCCCCCAACCGCAAAGTGCCCGCAGGTGGGGGCCGGCTCATGGCGCCAGACAAGCGAAGAGGCGGACTCCCCGTCGAGCCCGCCGTCTTCACCGGTTCCTCACGCTACCCCCATCGCAGGCCCCTGTGAAGCCCCAAATCCCAGCCACTTCTAAGGTTCGCCCGCATATTCCCAGGTAATCCCAAGGTTCCGCCAGCCAAAACCCCCACCCCTTGCCGAGCACGCACCCCGCGCTGCATGATTACCTGCCATGCCCGTCGCTATGAGTCCTGCGCAGTTTGAGTGGTGCGTGGGGGAGGCGCTGGACTTGCTGCCGGAGGGGGTGCGGGCGCAGATCGACAATGTGGCCGTCATCGTGCAGGACCTGCCGCCGGCGGGAGAGCCCCCTGACCTGCTAGGACTGTACGATGGCGTCCCCGTCACCGAGCGCTTTGGGATGGCTGGGATGGGGGGGCTGCCGGACCGAATTCTGATATTTCGCGAGCCGGTGTTGGCGATTTGTCGGACGCCAGCCGACGTGGTGGATGAGATTGTGATAACGATTGTTCACGAGGTCGCGCACTACTTTGGCATCGATGAGCAGCGCATTCACGAGCTGGGGTGGGGATGACGGACGCGCCGCCAGGGCGGCTCGACGGCGTGGGGCTGGTTCTTGTACCGTTAACGCCATACGTCCATGCAAGTACACCGGGGCTGCTCCGCACGCGCCGCGAGCGCCACGCCTAGAACAAGAGGGGGTCACGCCATGGGGCGCGGCCGTCAAAAGGCTAAGCAAACCAAGGTCGCTCGAAGGCTCAAGTACTACACACCCGACACCGACTACCGCGCCTTGGAGCGCGAGTTGTCCGGCGCATCCACCGACGATGCCGAGGACGACTTTGAGTACGAGTCCTACCCAGCCGTAGACGAGGACGACTGGGACCCCCCGAGGTAGGGGTTACGTGCGGTAGGTGCCGGTTAGGATCACGGCGCCGCCGCGGGTGCCTTTGGTGCCTTGGACGTGGGTCTCGCCCGGCGCGCCCGGCGCGCCCGCACTCGCTCCCGCACCTGCACCCGCTCCCGCACTCAACTCACCTTCGGCGCGCACTTCACCTAGCTCGAACGTGGGGTGACCTGCGGCGGTTAGGTGGGCGGCGGCATCGGCGGCGGCATTGGGGGCAACCACTGCGATCATGCCGATGCCCAGGTTCCAGGTGCGCTCGGCGTCTGACCACGGCACCGCGCCGGCCTGGCGCAGGACGGTGAAGACGGGCGGGACGGGCCAGGCGTCGCGGCGGACGGTGGCGGCGGTGCCGGCGGGCAGCACGCGCGCGAGGTTGGCGGCCAGCCCACCCCCTGTGACGTGCGCAAACGCGCGAAGATCGGGGCCCAGCCGGTGCGCCAGCGAGAGGCACGCGCGCGCGTACAGGGCGGTCGGCTCCAGCAACTCCTCGCCCAGCGTGCGGCCAAACTCGGCGACCTCCCGCCCCAGCTCCCAGCCGTTGCGCGCCACAATCGCCCGCGCGAGCGAATACCCGTTGGAGTGCAGGCCAGACGCGGCGAGCCCGAGCAGCGCATCCCCCGGCCGCACCCGCGCCGGCCCCAGCAGCGCATCGGCCTCGACAACGCCAACCGCCGCGCCCGCGATGTCATACTCGTCCGGCCCCAGCAGCCCGGGGTGCTCCGCGGTCTCCCCGCCCACCAGCGCCGTGTCGGTCCGCATGCACCCCTCCGCAACCCCACCGACGATGGCGGCAATTCGCTCCGGAATAACCCGTCCAGTCGCAATGTAATCCGTCATTACAAGGGGCTTTGCGCCGCAAACCACCAAATCATCAACAACCATCGCGACCAAATCCACGCCCACCGTGCCGTGAATATCCAGCGCCTGAGCAATTGCCACTTTGGTCCCCACACCGTCCGTCGATGAAGCAAGCAACGGATGCCGATAAGTGGTCAATTCCCGCGCATCAAAAAGACCAGCAAACCCCCCCACCCCGCCGATGCCGGAAGGCCCAGCCGCCTTAGCCAGCGTCGCCTTCATAAGTTCAACAGCCCTATCCCCCGCCTCAACATCAACCCCCGCCGCCGCGTAAGTGAGCGGGGTGGATGTGGGGGTGGGAGTGCCGCCGGGCGTGTTGCTCATGGGTGGTCCAGTGCGGCTGTCCCGCCTACTGAGGGCAGGAGCGTTGGGATTGCTCCGCCGTGGGCGGTGGCGGTGCGTTCTTCGATTTGTTCTAGCAGCATTTTCCCGCCCAGCGCCAGGTCTTCTCCAACCGGCACAGGATAACGCCCGGTGAAGCACGCCATGCAGAGTTCAGAGGCCGGCTGACCTGTGGCTTGCACCATTCCCTCGGGCGAGATATAACCAAGCGAATCGGCCTCGATGGAAAAGCAGATCTGCTCCACAGAAAGGTCGGACGCGATGAGCTCCACGCGCGTCGCAAAATCGATCCCGTAATAGCACGGCCACGTCACCGGCGGCGAGGAAATCCGCACATGCACCTCTGCGGCCCCGGCCTCGCGGAGCATTCGGACCACGGCTCGCTGCGTATTCCCGCGGACAATAGAATCATCCACAACAACCAACCGCCGCCCGCGGATAACCTCCTTCAGCGGGTTCAACTTCAGCCGAATCCCGAGCTGCCGGATGGTCTGCGACGGCTGAATAAAAGTGCGCCCAACATAGGCATTCTTGGTGAGCCCTTGAGCGTATTGAATGCCGGACTCAGCGGCAAACCCAATAGCAGCAGGAGTGCCGGATTCCGGCACCGGAATAACCAAGTCCGCCTCAACCGGATGCTCGCGCGCCAACACCCTCCCCATCTCCAACCGAGCAGCATTTACCAACCGCCCGCGCAATTCGGTATCCGGACGCGCCAGGTAAACGTACTCGAAAACGCAACCGGCCGGCATCGGCGGGGAGAATTGGGTGCAGGTAAGACCGCCCTCGCCAATAGCGATTAGCTCGCCCGGCGCGACGTCGCGCACATATGAGGCGCCAACAATATCCAGCGCCGCGGTCTCGCTGGCCACAACCCAGCCCCGCTCCAGCCGGCCGAGCACCAGCGGGTGGATCCCCTGCGGATCGCGCGCGGCGTACAACGTGTGCTCGTCCATGAAAACGAGGGAGAATGCGCCCTTGACCTGCGGAAACAGTTCGGTGGCGGTCTGCATCAGGGTGTGGTCCATGTCCCCGGCCAGCAGGCCCGTGAGCACGGAAGTGTCGGTGGTGGAGTGGTGATCGCGCGAGGACTGCGCCGCGTGTCCGCCCAGGGCGAGCAGCATGGCCAGCAGCTGGGAGGTGTTGGTCAGGTTCCCGTTGTGCGCCAGCGCGATGGTGCCAGACGCGGTGGGCCCCAGCGTGGGCTGCGCGTTTTCCCAGGTAGACCCGCCCTGCGTCGAATACCTGGTGTGCCCAATGGCGACGTGCCCCTGCAGCGCGGCCAGGCTGACCTCGTCAAACACCTGCGAGACCAGGCCCATGTCCTTGTAAACCAGGATCTGGTCCCCGTTGGACGCCGCGATCCCCGCCGATTCCTGCCCGCGGTGCTGCAGCGCGTACAGCGCAAAGTAGGCGAGCTTGGCAACCTCCTCGCCCGGCGCCCACACACCAAACACCCCGCAAGCATCCTGGGGACCCTTCGCGCCTGGGAGCAACTCATGGCTCAAGAGCCCATCACCACGTGGCACCCGCCCATTCTCCCACACCCAGCACAGCCCCAATCCCAGCGACTTTCCGGCCCCTACCCCAAGGTCCCAGCCGTCAAAGGTAACGAACTGGTTAAATGGCTGCGGCCCCGGGGTCGGGGCAGACCGGGGCCGCAGCAGGAGGACGGGGGCCGGGGGGAGCACCCGCCATCTGGGCGGCTGCGATGTCGGGGGTGGCATCACAGCACGGTGGACGAGTCCACCGCTGGTTTGGACGGGGCGGCCCGCAGGGTGAGCCGCCCCATACCTGACATAACCTGACGTAGAAGAGACTCCCCCCAACCCCGACGATGACGCCCATCCCCCCATCCGTTTATAACGATTTGGTAACGCTCCCAAAAGGTCCTACCGATCCCCCAGCCCCACCCCCGCAGTCAGCAGCGCGGGCCGGCACCAGTTGGTTCCGGCCCGCGCGGGGTCCGGCGTGCGGGCGCCGCGCGGCGGGGGCCCGGGGGCGG
>JAIRRT010000200.1 GCA_031255835.1 Bifidobacteriaceae bacterium
CAGGGCGAGGAGCCGCGCGGCAGCGCCGGCGACACAAGCGGAGTCCGCTAGCGGACCGGCTTGGCCCGAGGCCCCGGCCGGCAGGGCGGCCGGCTGGAAGCTGAGGCCTTGGAACGCCGACACCGGCACGCAGCCCGCCATAGATCCCCGAAACCCCCCGCCCGGATGGCCGCCTTCTGACGCCCCGGGAGCAGCCTCCGCGGGTGCCGCAACTCTCCCGCCGGTGGTGGGTCCGTCAGCGGCCTCGCGCGGCTCCAGCACTGTCGCCCCGGAGGCGGGCGCGGCGGCCGGTCCCTCAGCGTCGGCGGCAGCCTCGGTTCAGTCGCCGGTCACAGTTCCGACGGGCACAGCAGTTCCCCTTCCTCCGGCCATACCGACCCCGGCCGCAGCCGGGGCGCCGCATCTTCCGCCGGTGGCATACCCACCACCTCGACCCCTGCGTTCGAGCCGCCCGACTCCCCCCGTCCGCCAAACGCCATCGTCCCTCCAGCGGGGTGCGGGCGGTGACGTTCCGCCCATCCCGCCACCTCCTCCTCCGCCACCTGAGGCGGGCGACGGGGTGGGCCTGCAAGATGCTCCACCGGCGCCCACCCGCGCGGGCCGTGCTGGGCGGCAGCGCGGGGTTGAGTCTGGCCAGGCGAGCATCCCCAGCGAGCCCGCGGCCGGCGACGCCGCGCCCAAGCCAACCTCGCGCGCTGCCTTGCGCAGACGCCGTGGCCTCGCCCAAACCACCACCGCGGAGCGCGGTGAGGCACCCGCCGGCCCCGAATCTCCAGTGGGCGGCGCCTCAGTGTCGGCAGGCGAGGCGTCCACCGCTCGGCCCGGGCGCCACGGTTCGCACGCCGCGCCGAGCGTTGAGACTGGCGCGAGGAGAGGCGACGCAACGGGAGTTGAGCCAGGGTCGATGGGCCCCGGCGAGGTGCAAACCGGGCGGGCTGACGGGGCAGGCGGCGCGTCATATTCGGTGCAGGCTGGACCTAGCGCGTCCGATTCGCCTGTTTCTCCTGGTCAAGAGGTGTATCCGCACTCGCCGTCGGCGCTGGCGGGCTCGGACTGGTCTGGCTCACGTACCTCGGTGGATCAAGCGGCCGACCCCACCCACGCTTCGGCGCGGACCGACGTGGGTCCGTCCTGGGCGGATGCCGACCAGGGTGCCGGACCCCACCCCCTGTGGGTGCGCGCCGGAACAGGGCCGGCTGTCCGCGAACCGTACGGTCCGTCCGCCACGGCGGGAGCCTCGCATGACGCCCAGCTCGCGGAAAGCCCGCCGGATGCTGGCGCCTCGGCGGAGAGCGCTGCCCACCGCGTCGAAGCGCCCGACGAGCCGGCCAGCTCCTCCGCGCTGCAATCCGACACGCAGGCAGACGGCTCAGAGGATCCGTTCTCGAGCCGGCTTGTCCCGCACTTCCGGCCGTTGCCGGCCCAGCCCGCATCCCCCACCGCCGATGGCGCGCAGTCACCATCCGACGAACCGTCGGAGCCGGCTGACCCCGCGGCTGCGGACAGCAGCACGCCGAGTGTGGCCAAACAGGACCAACCCGGCAAGGACGATGAGGCGACGGGCAGCGCGGCGGAGGATGCGGCATCGTCGGCCGATGGCGAACGGCTGACACGGGCGGCGTTGCGGCAGACCGAAACCACCGGGAGTCTGGACCTGATCCGCGAGGTGATCGCGACCCGGCAGGTGCCGCCGGCCACCGCGGAGGGGGCGCGGCGCGGGGCGCGGCGGCTCAGGCGGGCGGCGGGCAGGTGGGGCGGCGTCGTGGTGGCGGGGTGCGGCATCGTCGGGATGGGGTTGGTGCTGGCGTTGGCGGCTGGGCAGGTGATTGGGCAGGGCGAGGCGCCGGAGCCGACAAGTGCGGTGTCCGGGCCGGTTCCGACAGGGAGCGCGACGCCGCGGCCGGGGACGCCGGGGGCAACCCAATGGTCGATTGACAATGAATTTGTGAATGGCGATTATTCGATGAAGCTTTTGTCTATCGAACCTGGATTGACGCAATTGGGCGATTCTGGGACGTGGACTTCTGAGCAAGGGCAATTTGTTGTGATCTCGGTCGAGGTGAAATATGCCGGGAGCGGCAGTGCGTATTTCCCGTTGGATTCGCAGCGGTTGCGAGTTGCATCGGGGCTGGAATATGCCGATGACGTCGAGAGCTCTTTGCGCGATCAGGCAAATGAGCTGGGCCGCGATGCGCTGAGGCCGGGTTTGCCTCAGCGAGGGGCGCTGGTGTTCGACATTCCGGCGGACACAGTCCCAACCGCCCTGGAGTTCGTGGGCGATTTCCTAGCCCCACCCGTTACCATTCCTCTCGGCTAGGCGCAGCCAGGTCCGGTGCCCTACCCGCCGAACCCGCCGCACCCGCCGCACCTGCACCTGCACCACCTGCACCACCTGCACCGCTTCACCGAGACCCTGGGGAGAAACATGGCCTCCGCCTCGACCGCCGTCAAGCCTCGCGGTGGCGCGCCCACCGACATCCAGCCGTGGACGATGGCGGCCCTCGCGCTGTCCTTCCTGGCCGTCCACGTTTTCACGCTGATCCTCTCGCACACGGGGGAAATTGGCTCCGCGGCCGATGTCCTGTTGTACGAGAACTGGATGAACATGGCGTTCGATTCCGGTCAGTGGCCGGTGAGGGACTTCGACTGGGTGTATCCGGTGGTCGGCTTGGTGCCGATGGTGCTCACCGAGCTGCTGCACCGCGCCACGGGGGCGTCCTTCCTCGATATGTGGTGGCTCGTGGTCACGGCGGTCAATGTGGCTGTGGCAGCGGTGATGATCAGGACTTTCGGTTGGCGCAGGTCCATGGTTCCGATGGCTGTCTGGTCAGTGTTCATCGTGTTCCTCGGCAGCACCGCCATGATGCGGCTGGACCCGTTTGTCCCCGCCCTGGTGATGCTCGCGCTGATCTTCGCGACCAGGCACACCACGCTGGCCGCCGCCCTGCTGACCGTCGGCGCGTGGATCAAAGTGGCGCCGGGCCTGGTGATGATGCCCCTGCTGGCCGCCCGGCCCAAGCGCTGGCGCTCCGTGCTACTCGGCGGCGCCGCGGTCTGCGCCGGCGTGGTTACCGTGGCGGTTCTGTGCGGCGTTTCGCTGAAGTCGCTGCTGAGCTTCTTCGGCACCCAATCCGGCCGCGGCCTGCAAGTCGAAGCCGTCCTGGCCACCCCAGCTGTGCTGACCCGCGCGCTGAGCGGCCAATCCATCGCCACTTATGACGACACCCTGTACACCTACCAGATAGTCGGCGGCGACTACGGCATGGCCCGCGTGGCCGATTTCCTCCTACCCGTCCTGCTGGCCGTCATCGCGTGGCTGACGTGGCGAGCCCGCTCCAACCCCCAAACCGCCTTGCTGGTCGGTTCACTTGCCGCCCTGTCCGCCGGTTTGGTCGCCAATCGAGTCGGCTCACCCCAGTTCATGAGTTGGATGCTCGCCCCAGTCCTAATAGGTCTAGCCAAATACGGTCACCAACAATTCTGGCGCACGATGGCGGCCCTACTATCAGTCTGCGCCCTCCTGACCCACTTGATTTTCCCAATAGCCTACGCCCAATTCCTAGACGGCGAGCCCGAAATGATACTGGTAGGCCTAATAAGGAACCTCCTAGTAATAGCAATCCTAGGAGCCGCCCTAACCAAACTAGCCCGAACCCCCACCAGGCACCCCTCAAGACCCCACCCCACCAAGGACACTTCCTCCAACCCCGCCAGGGAGGCGTCCACCCCCCCGCAAAAACCCCCCCCCCCCCAAACCCGCCCCCCCCCCCCCCCCCCCCGGGCTAACAAACCCCCCCCCCCCAAACCCCCCCCGCACCCCCACC
>JAIRRT010000193.1 GCA_031255835.1 Bifidobacteriaceae bacterium
CCTCCGCGAATGCTGCGCGTGCGTGTAGGTATCTGTCGTCCTCGTCTCCGACCGGGTCGCTCCCCACAGCGCCCCACACGTCGAGGCCGTTCCCCTCGCGCAGCGCTCGCGTGGTGATCCGCTCAACAATCATCTGCCCGGTCTTCCTACTGTCGACCAGGAGGAGCGCGAACCCGGAGACCAGAGCGACCTTTTCGGCGTGGCGGCCTTTGTCTGGAACGGCGTCCTCCTCCTTGACCCATGTGGCGCGGATCTCGCGGACGGCGTCCCGGACCCACGCCGTCCCCATTTGTCGGATCGCGTCTGAGGCGCCGAGTTGCAGGCGTTGGGCGTTGGTGGCGAAGACGTAGCGCTGTTTGGAACCAGCTTCAAGCAGGACGAAATACCGTGCCATTGTCAGGGCACCTCTCGCGGGGGCGAACTGTCAGGGCTCGGCACGCCCACCACAGCAGCAGGTGCGCCGATCCACCCCGAGTATGGCAACTCCACCCTGCCTCATCCGGCCGACGCGCCGCACAAACCCGAACTCGCCCCCCAAGTCACGGCCCTCGCCAGGGGTCCTCGATTTCTCCCACGTGTCCGATGGCGTATCTCACCGAATCGGCATCCATCCGGATCTTCGCGTAAGCGAGATCGGAATTGTTTGGGCTGGCTGAGCGGGCGGCGGGCAGGCGATTGGGCGCGATTGGGGGCTCTAGGACCGGTGTCTGGGTAGTGGGGTGCCGCCGAGCCGTTAGGATTGGTCTCCGCCGCCCGGCTACGGGTGTGCGCGGGCGTAGCTCAATGGTAGAGCCCCAGCCTTCCAAGCTGGCGGTGCGGGTTCGATTCCCGTCGCCCGCTCCGCGCAACCCACCTGGTGGGTTAGGCGACCACGGGATGTAGCGCAGCTTGGTAGCGCATCCGCTTTGGGAGCGGAAGGCCGCGGGTTCAAATCCCGCCATCCCGACCACCCACCTCCACCCGCCCCCACACCTGCGATGCCGACCGCAAGTGCCCAGCACCGGCGGCGGACCCGCCCGGGAGGGGAGGTTTTGGGGGCTGGGGGCGTTTATTGGGTGGGGCATTGCACGCAACCTTCACTTTTCCTGTCCGTGCGTTGTACAACAGTCGCGCGTTGACCCTTTAGGCTGGTTCGCGGCGTCACCGGCGGGGCCAGGCGGTGCTGTAGCGGTGTACCGAGAGAGCTTGGGCCAGCTTGTGCGCGGGCAGCAGACCATAGTGGGGAGGTTCGATGACAGCGCGACACTACGCGCCCCCGCGGTCGAGATGTTGCTCGCACAGCCGTACTACAACCCGTCACCCTGTTCTGCGGCGATTCGCCTTGGTCACAACAGCCCTCCTTGTGGCCGTCCCCTCGACGGCATGGGCCGTCATAACCGACTGGAACTCGCGAATCGACACATTTGAGATTGGCGACCAGCTGGGAACCTCACGCCCCACCGTGCGCGCCAAGCCGGTTGAAAACCCGGACCCGATTGATCCGTTCGACGGCCGCCCGCTCAATGTGGCGGTGTTCGGATCGGACTCGCGTGAAGGCGACAACGGCAAGCTGACTGATCATGCCTCCAGCGGCCTGCGCTCCGATGTCACGATGATTGTCCACGTCTCGGCCGAGCGGGACCGGATCGATGTCGTCTCGATCCCCCGCGACACCACAGTCACCATCCCGCCGTGCACCTTGTCCGATGGCACCGAGAACGGCCTGCCGTGGACCACCAAATTCAACGCGGCCTTCTCCCGCGGCGGCGAGCAAGGAAACGTCGGCGATGCCGCAGCTTGCGCCATAAAGACGCTGGAAGAAGTGACAAACGTACGGATAGACCAGTTCGTTGTGGTCGACTTTTCCGGATTCGTCTCGATGATCGACGCTCTGGGCGGAGTCACCATGAAGATTCCGCATGACATGTCCTCCTCCAAAGCCAAACTCAAACTGACCAAAGGCACCAAGAGGCTGAACGGCAAGACCGCGCTGGCTTTCGCCCGTGCCAGAACAGGGGAGGGCCTGGGGGATGGTTCGGATCTTTCCCGCCTCGACAGGCAGCATGAACTGGTTGCTGCGGTGGTTGGCGAGGTGGTCAAACGCAACCTGCTGACGTCCAGCCCGAGCCTGTATTCGTTCGTCAACGCCGTGACAGATTCCCTGACCACATCCCCTGCGTTCGGATCGGTCCAGACCATCGCCGGCCTGGCGTATTCCCTGCGCAACGCCAAAGCAGCTGACGTCACCGCGATCACCGCGCCGTATTCGGGCGATCCGAATGACCGCGCCAACGTTGTGCTCACCGCTGACGCCCAGGAAGTCTTCGATGCCCTGGCCGAAGACCGTCCCATTCCCTCCCGCCTGACAGGTGCCGACGATGCCGATCCCTCCGGGGCGCCATCGTCCTCCTCTAAGAAAGGGGCCGGCAAGGGGTCCGCCGGCTCTTCGACCAGGCCGTCCGGTGGGGTGTCCGGGGCACCGGCAAGCGCGCCTGGGCGGTCAGGTGCCGCGGTGCCGTAGGCTTGGCGGGGCCTTCGTTTGGTAACCAGCGCTCGCCGAGTGGGTGGTGTGCGCCAGGCGAGCCCATCCCACTGCGGTCCACGCCGGACACCAGCCCCGACTAGGAGAAGCGAGTCACGTGAAAAGCTCGGTCGAAAGACTCAATCCCACCAAGGTCAAGATCGTCGTAGAGGTGAGCCCTGAGGAGTTCGCACCTGCGGTCAAGGCGGCCTACCGGGACGCCGCGCGCGATGTTGCCGTGCCTGGATTTCGCAAGGGCAAGGTCCCGGCCAGGATTCTGGACCAGCGCCTAGGCAAGTTCGCGGTGGTCGATTTCGCCATCGAGCGGTCCATGGAGGGCTGGATAAACCAGCTGTTCAAGGAGCATTCGCTCAAGCCCATTGGCCAAGCCGAGACGGACATCGACTCCCGCCCGGCCGGCCTCGATGACTCCCAGGGCGTCAAGTTTGTAGTCGAGGTCGAGGTCCGCCCGGACGTCAAACTGCCGGACCTGACAACCCTGACCGTCACCGTGCCAACCAGGCAGGTCAGCTCCGAGCAGGTCGATGAAGCGATTGAGGACCTGCGGATTCGGTTCGCCACACTGGTCGATGTCGACAGGCCGGCATCCAAGGGTGACTTTGTCTCCATCGACATGACCGCCACCTCTGGGGGCACCGAGCTGGATTCGGTGTCCGGCCTGTCCTACGAGGTTGGCTCGGGCGACACGATGGCCGGTCTGGACGAGGCAATCGATGGACTGTCCGCCGGGGAGACCACCACCTTCGAGGAGCTGGTCAACCATGGTGCCCACGCCGGGAGCACCGC
Source organism: Bifidobacteriaceae bacterium (assembly GCA_031255835.1). Taxonomy (GTDB): domain Bacteria; phylum Actinomycetota; class Actinomycetes; order Actinomycetales; family WQXJ01; genus JAIRRT01. Next base: position 3,308 of record JAIRRT010000193.1, read on the forward strand.
TCTGGTTGAGGTGACCGTCCGCTCTGTCAAGGAGCGGGAGCTGCCAGAGCTGGATGATGACTTTGCCCAACTGGTCTCCGAGTTCGACACCGTCGCCGAGCTGCGCCAAGAGGTTGAGGAAACCCTGCTGAACCAGATGAGCCGCACCCAGCTGAACGAGGCCGGCAGGCGTCTGCCAGGGATCATCGCTGACGCAGTGGACATGCCGGTGCCGGAGGGCATCTTGGCTGACAGGCGCAAATACCTCGTGAGCGATTCCACCAGTGATCCAGAGCGGGCCAAGGAGCTCGAAGCGATGCTGGTCAAGGACTTGCGAGATGAGATGGCGGCCGATCTACTTGCCGAGACACTGAAGATCGAGCTGACCCAGCAGGACCTGATCAACCAGCTGCTGATGGCGGCCTCCCAGGTGGGGGCGGATCCAAGTGAGTTTGTGGAGCAGACCGAGCGTGACGGCACCATCCATGTCTATGCCCGCCGCGCCATCCGTACCAGGGCCATCGACACGGCCCTGCTCCAAGTGACAGCAGTGGACGATGACGGAACGCCCGTTGACCTGGCGGCAATCTTCAACGAGATGCAACAAGATGACGACGATTCCGGCGTTGACGACGATTGGGACGACGAAACTGACGATGACTAGGAATAGACCGGCTTGTAGCCGAAAGGTGAATAGGCCAGGGGCGAAACCGGGACCCAACTGGCGGCATCGTGCCCCTGGACCCCGTTAGGGTGTTGCCGGCGGCCTGAAACGGCAGACCAAACAACTGACTCAAAGGAGGCGCCAGGCGTGAGTGACACGGGAGTACTGCGCAAGGGACCTGACAGCTCTGACCGCATGGGATTGGCAGATCACATCTTCAACCGGCTTCTGCGCGAGCGGATCATCTGGCTCGGCACGGAGGTGCGCGATGAGAACGCAAACGCCATCTGTGCTCAGATGATGCTGCTGGCCGCTGAGGACCCGCTGCGCGACATCTACCTGTACATCAACTCTCCTGGCGGCTCCATCACAGCCGGCATGGCCATCTACGACACGATGCAGTTCATCGAGCCGGATGTGGCAACGGTGGCGGTTGGCATGGCTGCTTCGATGGGCCAGTTCCTGCTGTCCTCAGGCGCTCGCGGCAAGCGCTACGCCACGCCGCACGCCAGGGTGATGATGCACCAGCCCTCAGGCGGAATCGGCGGCACGGCGACGGACATCCGCATCAACGCCGAGCTGATACTGCACATGAAGCGTGTCCTAGCCGAGCTGACCGCCGAGCAGACAGGCAAGACGATCGACCAAATCAACGCAGACGCTGACCGCGACCGCTGGTTCACTGCCGAGGAGGCGCGCGAATACGGGTTTGTCGACAAGGTCGTTGCCCACGCCGGCTCGGTCTCCGGCGGCAAGGAAAGGGAGTAACGATGAGCACTTGGGATCCGCGCCCAACACCAGGCCTCACCCCCCAAGGAAGGTGGACGATGCCGTCCCCCACCTCCCGCTATGTCCTTCCTCAATTCGAGGAGCGGACAGCCTATGGGTTCAAGCGTCAAGACCCATACACCAAGTTGTTTGAGGATCGAATCGTCTTTCTTGGTGTCCAGATCGATGACGCATCGGCTGATGACATCATGGCCCAACTGTTGGTTCTGGAATCTCAGGACCCGAACCGGGACATCACGATGTACATCAACTCACCCGGCGGCTCGCTGACGTCGTTGACTGCCATCTACGACACGATGCAATACATCACCCCCCGGATTCAGACGGTTTGTCTGGGCCAGGCAGCCTCGGCTGCGGCGGTGCTCTTGGCGGCTGGCGCCAAGGGTCTGCGTCTGGCTCTGCCCAACGCCCGAGTCTTGATCCACCAGCCAGCCTTCGAAGGCGGCGCCTACGCGCAGGCCTCTGACATCGAGATCCAGGCGAACGAGATTCTCCGGATGCGCGAATGGTTGGAGGAGACGATCTCCAAGCACACCGGGCGCGGTGTCGAGGAGGTTAGGGCCGACATCGAACGCGACAAGATATTGACTGCCCACCAGGCCCTGGAGTATGGGATCATCGACCAGGTTCTTGAGCCGCGCAAAGGCACAGGCCCAAAGAGCTGAAGTTGACTCAACCTGATCGAAGTCCCGAGTACCATGGGCCCTACCCCCTACGGAAGGACCACCAGCTATGCCTCGCGCAAGTGACGTCGGTGCCGACCTGCTGAAATGCTCGTTCTGCGGCAAGTCGCAGAAACAGGTGCGCAAGCTGATTGCGGGCCCCTCGGTCTACATCTGTGACGAATGCATTGAGTTGTGCAACGAAATCATCGCTGAGGAGGTCACCGGACGCGAGCAACCTGGGCCGAAGGAACTGCCCAAACCGCGCGAGATCTACGACTTCCTCAACCAGTACATCATCGGCCAGGACAGGGCCAAGAAGGCTCTGTCTGTGGCTGTCTACAACCACTACAAGCGGATCGGCGCTCAGAGCGCAGGGCCGGAACTCGTGGAGCGGCGCGCCAATGATGGCTCTGCTCGCCCCCAGGGCGCGCCCCATCACAAGCCCGCCAAGACCTCATCCGAAACGGACGAGTCATCACCAACCGATGTCGAGATTGCCAAGTCCAATATCTTGATGATTGGCCCTACAGGCTGCGGAAAGACCTATCTGGCTCAGACTCTGGCCAAGATGCTCAACGTGCCGTTCGCCATCGCCGACGCCACAGCTTTGACTGAGGCCGGATATGTTGGCGAAGACGTCGAGAACATCCTTCTGAAGCTCATTCAGGCAGCCGATCACGATGTCAAGCGGGCCGAGACAGGCATCGTCTACATCGATGAGATCGACAAAATCTCCCGCAAAGCCGAAAGCCCCTCCATCACCCGGGATGTTTCAGGCGAAGGCGTCCAGCAGGCACTGTTGAAGATCCTTGAGGGCACTGTGGCTTCTGTTCCTCCGCAAGGAGGCCGCAAGCATCCTCAACAGGACTTCCTCCACATCGACACCACCAACGTGTTGTTCATTTTGGCCGGCGCGTTTGCCGGGCTGGAGGAGATCATTGCGGCCCGGGCCGGGCGTCACGGGATCGGTTTTGGAGCGCCGCTACATTCGGCCGATTCGACAGAGGATGACTTTGCCGACGCGATGCCGGAGGATCTGCTGAAGTTTGGGCTGATCCCGGAGTTCATTGGCCGGGTGCCGGTGGTTGCCTCGGTTGCGCCGCTGGACAAGGACGCCCTGATTCAGATCTTGACCGTGCCGCGCAACGCTCTGATCAAGCAGTACCAGCGCATGTTCGAGTTGGACGGCGCGGGACTGGAGTTCACTGAGGACGCCATTGAGGCGATTGCCGATCAGGCGATGCTGCGTGGGACTGGCGCCCGCGGGCTGCGGGCAATCATGGAGGAGATTCTCCAGCCGGTGATGTTCGATGTTCCGTCCCGAACTGACGTGGAGCGGGTTGTGATTGACCGCCGGGTTGTGTTGGAAAACGTCAACCCGACCATCATTCCCAGGGATGGCCAGCCGGGTAAAACGGCAGGTGAGCCGCAGGAAAAGTCGGCGTGAGCCGGCCAGAAATCCCGCCGGAAGTCGGTGCCCGTCTAGCCCAACTGCGTGGCTCGATTGACAACATCGACGCAGCTTTGGTGCACCTGCTGGCTGAGCGTTTCAAGTTCACCCAGGATGTGGGCCATCTCAAGGCCGATGCCGGTCTACCCCCGGCCGATCCGAACCGTGAGGCCCAACAGATCGCCCGTCTGCGCCGCCTAGCCGCCGAGTCCGGCCTGGACCCCGTCTTTGCCGAGAAGTTCCTCACCTTCATAGTGGCCGAGGTAATCCGCCACCACGAAGCCCTATCCAATCCCCACTAGCTCGGCGCCCGCGGTTGCTTGAGGTGGCGGCCGTGAGTAGTGGCGCCGGATCAGGTTGGATCGTCTGGTTCGGTTTGACCTATCTCGGAATCGTCTATATGGGTGGGGTCTAGGACTCGCTTTAGGAAGATCCGGGCCCGGTCGGTTTGAGGTGAGCCAATGACCTGGGCGGCGGGTCCTTGTTCGACGATGGCGCCATCGTCCATGAAGACGACACGGTCGCCTACGTCCCGGGCGAAGGCCATTTCATGGGTGACCACCATCATGGTCATACCTTCGATGGCCAGATCACGCATGACGGCCAGCACATCGCCAACCAGTTCGGGGTCCAGGGCGCTGGTTGGCTCATCAAACAGCATCAGTGCCGGGTTCATGGACAATGCGCGGGCAATGGCGGCGCGTTGCTGCTGGCCGCCGGAAAGCTCCGAAGGGTAGAACGTGGCTCTATCGCCCAATCCGACTTGACGCAGATTGGCCCACGCGACCTCTTCGGCTTCAGCTTTGGAACGCTTGAGAACCTTGCGTTGGGCCAGCACCAGGTTGCCCATCACCGTGTGGTGCGGGAACAGGTTGAACGCCTGGAAGACCATTCCAACCCGGGTGCGGACTGCGTCGATGTCGACATCAGGATCGGTCACATCGATGCCCAACAGCTCAACTGTGCCGCTGGAGGGCTGCTCCAGAAGGTTGACACAGCGCAGCAGCGTGGACTTGCCGGACCCTGACGGCCCAATGATGCAGACAACCTCGCGTTCCTGGACCCTCAGATCAATGCCCTTGAGAACGTGGACATCTCCGAAGGACTTGTGCAGCCCGGCGATGTCTACAACAACGCCTGACTGGCCCGCAGCAACCTCACTCTTGGCGCTCATCGCTGCCTCGCGTTCTTCTTTTCCATCCGCCGGGCCAGGTGACCCAGGGGAAGGGTGATGATGAGATAGACCAGCCCGACAACCACCACACCGGTCAACCCGCCGTTGGCCTGGTTGAGTGCGTTGGTGCCGAGCTTGGTCAACTCATATTCCGAGGTTGCCAGCCCCAGCAGATACACAAACGAGGTGTCCTTGGTGACCAGGATCAGCTCATTGGTCAGTGGCGGCAGAACAATCCGGAACGCCTGGGGAATCACCACTGACCTCATGGCTTGCGACTGGCTCAAACCAAGCGATCTGGCCGCTTCGACTTGGCCGCGTGGCACTGCCTGCAAACCGGCTCGCAGCGTCTCAGAGACATAGGCTGCCGAGACCAACCCCAAGGCGATGCCGATCTTCACCGTCATGTTGGGCAACTTGACGCCAAACAGGATCGGAATGAGAAAACCGATGGACAGCACCACCAGCAGGGCCGGTATGCCGCGGAAGAACTCGGCATATGCGGTGGCCAGCCAGCGGTACGGTCCAACCGAACTCATCTTCATCAAAGCCAACACCATGCCGAGCGACAGCCCCACGGCGAACGCCGCGACCGTGTAGGTCAAAGTGTTGGCGAATGCCTTGGGCAGGTCACCCAGCATGGCGCCGATGACGTCGAGATTGAACATCTCCGTGCCGAGCTTGCGCCAATCCATGGCAATCAAAGCCAGGACGATGGCGAGCAGCAGGATCCCATACTGGATGCCCTGCGAAATCCGCGCCTTCTTGCGCGGTGACATCTTTGGTCGAGCTTCTATGAGGCGCGGCGGATCGGCGGCCTCAGCTGGGGCTGGCTGGAGCGACATGGGGCGGTTCCCCCTGGTGGGTTGGGCTGAACTGAGTTGCTACGACAGAGCCTGCGGAGGGTCGATTCCGATCCACCGCTTGTAGATCTCGGCGTAGGTTCCATCGGACTTGGCGGTCGAAATCGCCTGGTTGACTGCCGCCAGGAGTGCGTCATTGCCTTTCTTGACACCGATGCCGAACTGGTCCCCAGTCGGAATCTCGAAAGCGATGTTGTAGCTGTCCTCGACATAGGGGGCCAGAACGGCGGTGTCGCCGAGAGCGGCCTGGACGTCGCCTTGCTTCATCGCCTGGACCTGAAGTCCGAGGTCCTTGAATTCCCTGGAATCCACGTTGTTGTCCTGCGCCCACATTTGGCCGGTGGTCGAGATCTGGACTGAGACGACCTTCCCCTCCAAGCTGGCCTGATCCGAGATCGATGTGTCAGCGGTCAGCACACCGAGGTTGACATCGAAATAGGGCTGGGAGAACTCGAACTTGGTGGCGCGTTCATCGGTGATGGTGATGCCTGAGGCGAGGATGTCGCACTGATCGGCGTTGAGCGCTGCACCCGATTCGATCGTTTCAAACGGCGTGGCGATCGGCTCAACGGTGACATCAGGTCCAATCTGGGCTGCCACCAGGGCGGCCAGGTCCATGTCGAAACCGACCGTGGTGCCTGAGGCTGGGTCTTCCATCTCAAACGGCTCATATGGGGCGTTGGTGCAAACCGTCAGTTTGCCATCCGAGATCAACGGGACATCGGCGGCCGCGGCGTCTTCGCCCTCGGCGCCTGCATCTTCACCTTCGGGTGTGACTGCACCAAGCAGGCTGGCTGGCGGGTCGACACCAATCCAGGAACGGTAGATCTCGGCAAACTGGCCGTTGCCCTTGGCTTTGGCCAAAGCCGCGTTGGCGGCCTTGAGGAGTTCAGGGTTGTCCTTGGACACGCCATAGCCGAACTGGTCGCCTGTTGGAATCTCAAAGGCCAACCTGTAGCCATCGGGCAGGAAGGGTGTCAGAACCGGAGTATCGCCGATGGCGGCATCTACGTCACCGATCTCGACAGCGTCAATCTGGCCTGACAGATGCTCGAACTCCCTGGTGGTCAGACCGTTTTCATCGGCCCAACGCTTGCCGGTTGTGCCGATCTGCACAGAGACGAGCTTGTCCTGCAAAGTGGCTTCATCGACGATCAAATCGTCTTTGGTCAACACGCCGATGGTGGCCTCGAAATACGGATCGGTGAAGTCGAACTTCGTTGCCCGCTCGGGTGTGATGGTGATGGCTGAGGCAAGGATGTCGCAGGTCTCGGCGGCCAGGGCAGCACCGGATTCGATGGCGTCGAACGATGACGCCAGTGGTGTGACCGTGATATCTGGGCCGATTTCGGCGGCCACCAAAGCGATGTTATCCATGTCGAGTCCGACGATTTCCCCGTCCCGCTCGACTTCGAACGGCTCATAGGGAGGCTCGGTGCAAACAGTCAAAGTGCCTGGTGTGATGAGTTTGATACCGCTGGCCTCGTCAGGAGACGGGTCGGCGCCGCCTGAGCAGCCAGCCATGACGACCAGTGCCGCGATGGCGGTGAGGGCGATGGGCGTACGCATTGGGGATTTCCTTTCCTTGGTTGCGCGCAAACATACCGGCGATGGCATACCTATGCCAGTGTTCATGACCGGTCCGGTGGTGGTGCCAGCACAGCCTCGACAACCTCGACGGTGTCGGCCTGGCTGGCGGTCAGGGTTAGTTGGTGGGTCCGCCCGGCAGCGGCGATGTCGCTGTGGGCGGCTTCAGCGGCGCTGAGTGAGGCGGCGGGCACTGCGACCTCAGCCCGTTCAATATCGGCCCGCATCGACACCTTGGCCTGCGATTTGACCTTGCGTAGTGCGGTGAGGACCTGGCCGGCAGCATCGAGTGTGTCCCGAGAAGCGCCATGGGCTCCCGCCCTGGGTGCGGCGCCATCGGGCCAGGGTGCCAGGTGGACTGATCCGGAGTGCCACCAGGACCAGACCTCTTCGGTTGCGAAAGGCAGGAACGGGGCGAACAACCGGCCTATCGTCTCCAACGCCAGCCCTAGCGCCGTCTTGGCCGATGCTGCCCCCTGCTCACCTGCCCGGCCGTTGACCCGATCCTTGACCAGCTCGATGTAGTCATCGCAGAACGTCCAGAAGAACGTCTCGGTCAGCTCAAGCGCCTTGGTGTGATCGTAGGCAGCCAACGCGCTGCCGGCCCGTTCAGCCACCTCGGCCAGGGCGCACAGCATGGCCCGGTCAAGCGGTTCGGTGACGTCTTCAGGGTCGAGGCTTGGTGCGGCATCGTCGGCTATGAAACCTAGGGCGAACTTGGAGGCGTTGAGCAGCTTGATCGCCAAACGCCGGCCGATCTTCATCTGGCCCTCGGAGAACTCGGCGTCTGTGCCAAGGCGAGCTGAGGCGGCCCAGTAGCGCACAGCGTCGGAGCCGTGGCTGGCCAGCAGGCCCATCGGCGTCACCACATTGCCCCTGGACTTCGACATCTTCTTGCGGTCCGGATCGAGGATGAAACCGGAGATGGCGGCCACCTTGAACGGCAGCGAATCGAACTGCAAATGGGCACGGACCACCGTGGCGAACAGCCATGTGCGGATGATGTCCTGAGCTTGGGGGCGCAGGTCCATGGGGAAAACCCGGGCCAGCAGGTCGGGGTTGGAGTACCAGCGGCCGGCAATCTCAGGGGTGAGCGAGCTGGTTGCCCAGGTGTCCATCACATCCAACTCGGCGGTGAACCCGCCAGGTACATCGCGTTGGTCCGCGCTGAAACCGGGCGGGATATCAGTTGACGGATCAACAGGCAGCTGCGCCAAATCGGGGGTCAACGGATGCGCATAGTCCGGCGCGCCTTCCCCGTCCAGCGGATACCAGATTGGGAACGGCACACCGAAATAGCGTTGCCGCGACACCAGCCAGTCGCTTTGCAGGCCCTCCACCCAATTCTCGTAGCGCACCCGCATGAAGTCCGGATACCAGGTCAGCTCCTTGCCCCTGGCCAGCAAAGCCTGGCGCAAAGTCGGATCGACCCCGCCGTTGGAGATGTACCACTGGCGGGTTGTGACAATCTCCAAAGGCTTGTCACCCTTTTCGAAGAACTTCACCGGGTGGGTTATCGGTTTGGGCTGACCGACAATCTCGCCTGACTCGGTGAGCATTTCGACAATCCGCTGACGCGCCGAAAATGGCGTCTTGCCTGCGATTTCGGCGTAGGCGGCGCTGGCTTGCGGGCTTTCCAACCCGGCTGGGGCGCTCGCGGCGAACCGCCCGTCCCAGCCGATGGCGGCCCGAGTTGGCAGCCGTAGCTCGCGCCACCAGGTGACGTCAGTGACATCGCCAAACGTACAAATCATGGCGATGCCGGATCCTTTGTCCGGCTCAGCCAAACGGTGAGCCACAACCGGCACCTCGACACCGAACAACGGTGTGAGAACAGTGGTGCCGAACAGTGGGGCATAGCGCGAATCATCTGGGTGGGCCACCAAAGCCACGCAAGATGGCAGCAGTTCAGGCCTGGTTGTTTCGATGAACACCGGCTCTCCAGTGGCCACCGAGTGGAATGCAACCCGGTGATATGCACCTGGCACCTCGCGGTCTTCCATCTCCGCCTGGGCAACGGCCGTACGGAATGTGACATCCCACAGCGTCGGGGCCTCGGCTTGATATGCCTCGCCACGTTCCAAGTTGCCCAGGAAGGCCCGCTGGGATGTGGCCCGAGATTCGGAGTCGATGGTCTGATACGTCTGGGACCAATCGACAGACAGTCCTAGGTAACGCCACAAAGCCTCGAACTGCTTCTCATCCTCAGTGGACAGCCGCTCGCACAACTCGACAAAGTTGCGCCGGGAAACAGGCACTTGGTCAGCCGCCCTGATCGACTTTGCATCGCCATCGTGGGGTGGGATGAAGGATGGGTCATACGCGAGTGACGGATCGCACCGCACACCGTAGTAGTTCTGGACCCGGCGCTCGGTTGGTAGGCCGTTATCGTCCCAGCCCATCGGGTAGAACACTTCCCGGCCAGCCATCCGCTGGAAACGGGCGACGATGTCGGTGTGCGTGTATGAGAACACGTGCCCCACATGCAGTGAACCGGACACCGTAGGGGGAGGGGTGTCAATGGAGTACACCTGGTCACGCTGGGCGTTGACGTCAAACTTGTAGGTCTGGTCATCGCGCCAACGGGCGTCCCAACGTTCCTCAAGGCCCTCAAGAGCGGGGCGTTCGGGGACTTGCGGGGCTCGCGGGGCTTCGAGCGGCTTGTTCGGGCGGGGCGAATCAGGCGGTTGATGGCTCACGGGGATACATCATCCCACCTGTCCAGGTGCCCCTTTGGCATCTAGCTGGGGCGAAAACGGCGCAGTCTGAGCGAGTTGGACACCACGAACGCTGAACTGAGCGCCATCGCAGCACCAGCAATGAGCGGATTGAGCAGGCCAAACGCCGCCAAGGGAAGGGCCGCGGTGTTGTATGCGAATGCCCAGAACAGGTTGGAGACAATGATTCGCATGGTCGCGTTGGATAGGCGGATCGCATCTGGAACAGTGCGCAGATCGCCGCGAACCAGCGTGATGTCGCTCGCCTGAATCGCTGCATCGGTGCCGCTGCCCATCGCCAACCCCAGATCGGCCTGAGCCAGGGCGGCTGAGTCATTGATGCCATCGCCAACCATCGCCACCCGCTCACCGTCAGCTTGCAGTTGGCGAACAATACGCACCTTGTCCTGCGGCAACACCTCGGCAAACACGCGATCAATCCCGACTTCGCGTCCAATCGCCTCCGCTGCCCGCCGGTTGTCTCCCGTCAGCAGCACCGGCGTCAACCCGAGCTTGCGCAGCTCCGCCACTGCCTGCGCGGAGGTCGCCTTGGGGCGGTCAGCCAGCGCCACAGCCCCCCGCACCTGGCCGTCCCATGCCACCGCCACCGCAGTCCACCCCTGTTCAACCCCGCGTACGATGCCGTCCCTCACCTCCGCCCCCATAGCGTTCCCCTCCGCCTCGACCCAGCTTGGCGCACCCGCCAGAACAGTCACGGCGCGGCCTGACCCAGGTTCAATCAGCTCGGCCTCAGTGCCGCGTCCGGGCACGGCCCGGAATCGTTCAACGCCCAGTCCTGCTGGCGCGCCAGCTGGCCCGCCAGCCACCCCGGCGCCGGCGCCTACCGGGCCCGCCTCACCAGCAGCGCCCACGCCAAGTTGGCTCAGCGCCTCCGGCGCATAGGCGGTGATCGCGACGGCGAGGGGATGCTCGGAAGGTGATTCGGCCGCCATCGTGCGCGTCCAGAACTCCACGGGGTCTTGGCCGGGAGCCAGGGTGGCGTCCACCACCTGCATCTGGCCTGTGGTGACGGTGCCGGTCTTGTCCAGCACCACGGTGTCGATCCGCTTGACGGTCTCAAGGACCTCGGGGCCTTTGATCAGGATGCCGAGTTGCGCGCCGCGGCCGGTTCCCACCAGCAAAGCTGTGGGTGTGGCCAGGCCGAGCGCGCACGGACAGGCGATGATCAGGACGGCCACCGCGGCGGTGAAGGCCGGCTCGGCACCGGCGCCGCGGATCAGCCAGACGGCCAGCGTGACTGCGGCGATGGCCAGGACAATCGGCACAAACACGCCCGATACTCGGTCAGCCAGACGTTGCACGGCCGCCTTGCCACTCTGGGCCTGGCTGACCAGTTCAGCGATCTGCGCCAGGGCGGTGTCGGCGCCAACGCGGACGGCCTCGACCACCAGCCGGCCCTCCACCGCCACCGTTGCGCCGGTCACCTGATCTCCCACGGTCACCTCGACCGGCACCGATTCACCAGTCAGCAGCGAGGCATCGACAGCAGAGGACCCATGCCGGACGATGCCGTCAGTTGCGATCTTCTCTCCTGGCCGGACCACAAACAGGTCACCTGGCATCAGTTGGTCGATGCTGATGCGCTGCTCCGGGCCGTTCAATCCGTCCGGCAAGACGGTCACGTCCTTGGCGCCAAGATCGAGTAGTGCCCGCAGTGCCGCGCCGGAACGCCGTTTGGCGCGGGCCTCGAAATAGCGTCCAGCCAGGATAAACGTGGTGACAGCTGCTGCCACTTCGAGGTAGATCTCAGCCCCGTGCCCGCGGGCTGTCAGCGAGAAGTCCATCCGCATGCCCGGCATTCCGGCGCCGCCGAGGAACAGCGCCCACACCGACCACAGGTAGGCCGCGATCACCCCGATGGAGATCAGGGTGTCCATTGTGGCGGTGCCATGGCGGGCGTTGCGGGCGGCGGCCAGGTGGAATGGCCAGGCTCCCCACACCACAACCGGTGATGCCAACGTCAAGCTGAGCCACTGCCAGTAGGTGAACTGCAGGGCCGGGATCATAGCTAGGCACAGCACCGGCAGGCTCAGTCCTGCGCAAATCGCCAGGCGGCGCAGCAGCGCGCTGGCGGCATCGCCCTGGGTGGTTGGGGTGGTGGTGGTGGGGGTGGTGGCCAGCGGGGGTGGTGCGAGCTGGTTGGCGGGGGAGGGTGCGCCATCGGCGAGCGGCATGGCCTGGTGAGGGACGCCATCGGCGGGCCTGGAAGGCTGGGTCGCGCGGGGGCGGCGGCTGGGAGGCGGGGTGATCTCGGCGGCGCCGTAGCCTGCGGCCTTGACCGCCTCGATCAGATCGGCCGCGGTCAGGCTGTCAGGGACCTCTACGGCGGCGGTCTCCAGGGCGAGGTTGACGCTTGCGGTGGCGCCGGGAAGGCGGTTGAGGCGCTTCTCGATCCGGTTGGCGCACGCCGCGCACGTCATCCCCGTGAGCGCAAGGTTGACCGTCCTGGTGGCAGGCGTGGAGGTCATGTCTTGCTCTTTCCTGGTTTGGACGGCCGCGGTCACCGGAACCCGCCGAGCCGGGCTGGCTGCGGTGGTTGGTGCCTTGGCCAACATATACCTCGCCTACAGTCCGGCGTACAGCGGGCTGGACAGGTAGCGCTCACCCCAGTCCGGAGCGATGACAACGATGGTCTTGCCTGCGTTGGCTGGGTCCTGGGCAAGATCGTTGGCCGCTCGCAGGGCGGCGCCGGAGGAGATGCCGAGCAGCAGCCCTTCCAGTTTCGCCACGTTCCGGGCCCACTCCAGGGCATGATCGCTGGTCACCTGGATGATGCCATCCACCACGGACAGGTCGAGGATCGATGGGATGAACCCGGGGCTGATGCCCTGGATCTTGTGCGGGCCTTTGGGTTGGCCGGACAGGACGGCGGATTCGGCCGCCTCGACCGCGTACAGGCGAACCGACGGTTTGCGCTGCTTCAGCACCTGGCCCACCCCAGTGATGGTGCCCCCAGTTCCCACCCCGGCGATGACGATGTCGACTTGACCATCGGTGTCCTCCCAGATCTCTTCGGCAGTGGTGCGGCGGTGGATTGCGACGTTGGCGGGGTTGTCGAATTGGGAAGCCAGGATGGCGCCGGGAGTGTTGGCGACTATCTCGGCGGCGCGGGCGTTGGCTCCAGGTACGCCATCGGCGGCTGGGGTGAGGACCAGCTGCGCGCCGAGGGCCCGCAGGACGGTTCGGCGTTCCAGGGAGAACGACTCCGGCAAGGTGATGATGACGCGGTAGCCGCGGGCCGCTCCCACCCAGGCCAGGGCGATTCCGGTGTTGCCGGAGGTTCCCTCGACAATGGTGCCGCCCGGCTTGAGTGCGCCGGAGGCCTCAGCAGCGTCGATGATCGCCACGCCGATCCGGTCTTTCACCGAGTTGGCGGGGTTGTAGTACTCGAGTTTGGCCAGCACAGTGGCTGGGGCGTCGCCGTACAGGCGGTTGATCCGCACCAGCGGCGTGCGGCCAACAAGGGCAGTGGCATCTTGGTAGTAGGACATGGTTGAACTCCTTGTTTGTTTGGGTGTTTGTGCAGGGTGAAACGTTGCCTTGGCATCGGCTAGGACAACGGATTCGGGTTGGAAAGGCGGGGTGTCAGGCAGCGCCTAGATCGCCAAGCTCTCCGGGTTGGCCATGTGGGCCGGGTTGGCCAGGTGGGCCGGGTTGGCCGTGTGGGCCAGGTGGGCCGTGTGGGCCGGTTGGGCCGTGGGGGCCGCGGGGGCCAGGTTGGCCGGGTTGGCCGGGTGGGCCGGGAGGGTTGTCAGGCCGTAGGGCGACAACAACACATTCGGTCAGCGCACAGCACGCCGAAGGACCGGCGGCAGATCAAAGTGCGCAACACGCCCCGCACGCTACCACGCCCCACCCAATCCCCGGGCCCAGCCGAAACTGACCACTATCTTCCCCCCGTGTTATCGGCGTGAACAGTGAGGCAGTGGGGACGTCCAGGGCCGCCAGCACTTGGCCGGTGAACAGGGCTGTGCCGACGGCGAGCACTCGGTCGCCTGCCAGCAGGTCCGGCAGGGGGGCGGTGGCGGGTTGGGCCCATGGTGGGGTTGGGCCGTATTGCAGGTGGGTTCCGGTCGGTTCAATCCAGACCACTTTGCGGCCCAGCGGGGCGAGCAGTTGGCCGAAACCGTCCAAGTCCTTGCCTTCCGGAAGGGAGGCGAGGATCAGATTGGGCTGGCCGCCAAAGACTCCCCGGGCAAAGTCCAGCGCGGCTGCCAGACCAGGGGCGGTGACCGGGGAATCGACCACGACCTGGTCGCCGTTGCTGGTCGAGTGAACCGAGCAGCGCCCCGGGTGACGCACCGTGGCCAGGGTCTGGGCGAGTGCCTCGGCTGGCGGAGGGCCCGCGCCAAGCGCCTCGGCCACCAGTTGGCCCGTCGCGATCCCGACCAGGGCGTTCCCTCCACCTAATCCAGGCGGGAGCATCACCTGGCCAGGGGCCCCGGGTGAAGTGCACACGGCGTGCGCCTTAATGCCCAGGTGGGAGGCTTGGCGACGGGCTGCGGCAGCTAGGGGGCCGGCATCGTCGAGGTGGACGATGCCGGTGGTACTTGGTCCGGCGGCGGCCAGTTTGTCGGTGGCTATGGCCTGGACCGTTGGGCCGAGCAGGTCGGCGTGCTCGGCGAACACCGCGGTGGCGGCGAGATGGCCGAGGCCCAGCAGTGACAGCTCGTCGCTGGCGCCACCAATTCCAGCCTCGAGCACGATGACGTCACAGCGCTCGAGCAGGAAAGCCGCCCCTGCCAGGAGGTACAGGGCCGAGGGGGAGATGTACTCGGCCGGATCGGCTGGCGGCGGCAGTCTGGCGAGGGTCTTGGTGACCAGCTCGCCCAACTGCCGGTAGGCGGCGGGGCTCAGGGCGGTGCCGTTGATCCGGA
>JAIRRT010000116.1 GCA_031255835.1 Bifidobacteriaceae bacterium
AGCATGATAGACCGCGGCGCGATGGCCGTGATAGGCGATCATCCGCACTGGATCCAGACCGCCGAGTCATACAAAGGCAAGCCCATCTTCTACTCGCTGGGCAACTTCATGTTCGATCAACAGTACAACCTCGAAGTCACACGCTCGGCCGGAATAGACGTGACGCTCAGCGTGGAGGACTCGCCCAGTCTGGCCGGCTGGCTGGAGCTGGCCAGCGATCCGTCACTCAACCTGACCAGCGCAGTTGCCCGGGCGGAGCAGCTTGGGTTGGCTCCCTACTCGGTCAAGGCCACGTATGACATAGTCGGGATCAGGGATGACGGGCGGTTGCCCCATCCGGCAGACAAGGCAGAGCAGGCAGACATCGAGGCACGCCTAGGGTGGGCCGAGTTAGAAGAGGAGTTCGGCTAGACCCAAACCCCAGGTCTACGGATCGGACGGCGAGCTGATCTCAATCTCCCCAGAAATGATTCCCTCACGCAACTCAAGCAATTCGGCTTTAGTCTGATCACTGACCTGCGAATCGAAATCATGGAACTCAGCGATATCGACCCCACCATTGGCCAACGTCCCCAGGTAGGGCTCGTTGCTGAAGCCGCTCTCAATTGTCTCAGCAATGGTGGATGAGACCGCAGCGCCGATATGCTTGACCACAGAGGTCAAGAACAAAGAAGAGTCCTCCGGGTTGGTTTCATAGCCATCAGCATCAACCCAAACAATCGCAACATCACCGGCCGCCTTGGCGGCCGCAACCGCACCCAAACCGACCGGACCAGCCACCGGCATAATGATGTCCGCGCCCTGACTGATCAAAGACTTTGTCAGGGTTTCACCCTTGGCAGTGTCAGTGAAGTCTCCGCAGAAGGAGCCGGTCTGAGAATAGGTGTTCCAACCCAGAACCGTCACGTCTGCACCCTTGTCCGCGTTGTATTTGGCCACGCCCTGAACAAAGCCGTCCATGAAGATTGTCACCGCCGGGATCTGCATACCGCCAAACGTGGCAACGGTGCCGGTTCTGGTCTGTGCCGCGGCAGCATACCCGGCCAGGTAGGAGGCCTCGGAGGTCCTGAACCCCAGCGGCTTGACGCCAGGAGCATCAATCGAGTTGTCGTCAACCATGGCGAAATGCGCATCGTGGTGGATCGATGCGGCCCGCTGGGTGGCCTCGACCAGCAACGCCCCGATGCTGAACGTCAGGTCACACCCATTGGAGA
This sequence comes from Bifidobacteriaceae bacterium, assembly GCA_031255835.1. Lineage (GTDB taxonomy): Bacteria > Actinomycetota > Actinomycetes > Actinomycetales > WQXJ01 > JAIRRT01. Next base: position 1,215 of record JAIRRT010000116.1, read on the forward strand.
CCATCATGTCCAAGTTGGGAGCGAAGTCGGCGTCGGATGCCGATTCGGCCGTCTTGGTGCCGATCCCGAACTTGGCCTGAGCCTCGACCAGCCCCTCATAGCCAGACTGGTTGAAGGACTTGTCATCAAACCCTCCGGCATCCAGAACCATGCACGCCAGGAAGTCCGATTCGCCGGCCTGGTCGACAAGTGGAGAGACGTCGGGTGGTGATGCCTCGGGAGGCGCCGAGCCGCCGCAGCCGGCCAGCGCCAAGGCGATTGCGGCAACCGCCGCACTGCGGGCGAGGATTCTGCTGGGGCGGGTGCTGTGTGTCATCGAACTGTGTCCTTCCAAGTCGCTGGCGGATGTGCGCGCGCGTGTAATCCAGCAAATTGGGGCGGGGTACTGAAGTTCGGACCCGCTGCCAGTCAGAAGCGGGCGGGGCACGGACTACTGTAGCGGGCCTCAGGCACACTGTGACAGGACCAACCGCCCGGATTGTTTGACGAAAACTGTCCGCCTGGCCGCCATAACCATCGGAACGTGCGTAGCGTGCCGTTAGAATTCAGCGCAGCCCGTCCAGCCGCGGTCGGCCACGACGAAGGGCCGCGAAGGAGGCACCATGGACATCGACATGAACGCGTTGCGGGCTTTGGAGCGCGATAGGGAGATTCCCATCGCCGTGGCACTTGCAGCGATCGAACAGGCGCTGCATTCGGCGTACCTGCGCACAAATCCCTCCACGGCGCGCAGCCGGGTGGAGATTGACCGCAAAACCGGACACGTGGCCGTCTGGGCGAGCGAGCTAGGGCCAAGCGGCGAGGTGCTGCGCGAGTGGGATGACACCCCGGACGGCTTCGGCCGGGTGGCGGCTGCGACCGCCCGCCAGGTGATCACTCAGCGCATACGCGACGCTGAGGACGCAGCGGTACTGGGGGAGTTCAGAGGCCGGGAGGGAGACATCGTTGCCGGCATCGTCCAGCAAGCCCGTGACCCCAGAGTTGTGGCCGTCGATGTCGGAGGTGTCGAGGCGCTGTTGCCGCACCATGAGCAGGTGGCTGGGGAGAAGTTCGGCCACGGCGAGCGCATCAGAGCTTTGGTGATTGACGTGACCAGGGGCCTGAAAGGGCCGCTGATCACCCTGTCGCGTTCCCACCCCGACTTTGTCAAGCGGTTGTTTGCGCACGAGGTTCCTGAGATCGCGTCTGGTCAGGTGGACATCGCATCCATTGCGCGCGAGGCCGGCCACCGCACCAAGATCGCGGTGCGGTCCACCGCGCCGGGGGTCAACCCCAAGGGCGCCTGCATCGGCCCGATGGGTCAGCGAGTCCGGGCGGTCATGGCCGAGTTGGGCGACGAGAAGATCGACATCGTGGACTATTCGGATGATCCGGCCAGGTTTGTTGCAGCCGCCTTGTCCCCTGCCAGCGTCACTGCGGTCGAGATTGTCGACCAAGCCAGCAGGTCAGCGCGGGTTGTGGTGCCGGACTTCCAGCTGTCGCTCGCCATCGGCAAAGAGGGCCAAAACGCCCGCCTAGCTGCCAAGTTGACCGGCTGGCGCATAGACATCCGCCCCGACGCCCAGCCACCCCACGCAGACTAGCCCCGCACCCAGCGCAGAGAGCCCAACCGTCCCCTAGCCGTGCGGGATACGGCTGCGGGTTTGGCTCCCCCACCTGGGTTCTCTCCCCCGTTTTGAGCAGTTACGGCGGTTACCTGATGTGTGGTTACCTGATGCGTGGTGGGGGCAGGTTCGTGCTCAGCAAGCAGGTGTCGATGACGGCCGGCTCACCTCCCTGAAGCTGGGTTGCGCCGTGGTCTCGAAGTTATGGGGTCGTGCTGGCGGCAAGACTGATGCAGGTGGTCACCTTGGATTGTCTGGGGATGATGCATGTGGTCT
>JAIRRT010000015.1 GCA_031255835.1 Bifidobacteriaceae bacterium
TCCAGTCCGTGCCGGTCCGAGGCAGCAATCCAAGACCCGGCCTCATCGGGGATCAGGTCCGGGGTGATCAGCCCTGCCCCGCCAGCGCCGGCCAACCTGCGGGCAAACTGCTCCACGCCGGCGGAGAAGATCGGGTTGTAGTAGGACATCACCAAGATCGGCACCCCGAGCCCGGCCAGCGCCTCGACGGCCCGGAATGTCGAATCGACTCGGGTCCCGCCGGCCAAAGCCCTGGTGACGGCGTCCTCAATCACCGGCCCGTCCATCACTGGGTCTGAGTAGGGCAAGCCGAGTTCAACTATGTCAACACCTGCGTCTACCAGCGCCTTTACCGCATCTATGCTGCCAGCCTCATCGGGGAATCCGACAGGCAGGTAGGCGATCAGCCCTGCCCTGCCTTCAGCCTCGGCCCGGCAAAGGGCATCAGCCACGCGGCTCATGGCGCCACCTCCACCACACCAGCGCCACCCGGCCCCGCGCCCTGCGCCACGTCAGCCACCTCCGCCTCATCGAGCAGGCCAAACCAGCGTGAGGCCGTGGCAACGTCCTTGTCCCCGCGTCCAGACAGCGACACCAGAATCAGCCCGTCCGGCCCCAACTCGCGTCCCAGCTCAAGCGCCCCGGCCAAAGCGTGAGCGGACTCGATGGCCGGAATGATGCCCTCGGTCTGACTGAGCAGCCGGAACGCCTCCATCGCGGCGGCATCGGTGATTGGCGAATACCTTGCCCGCCCGGTGTCCCGCAACCATGAGTGCTGCGGCCCAACTCCGGGATAGTCCAGCCCAGCTGAGATCGAATGCGACTCGATGGTCTGTCCGTCATCGTCCTGCAGCAGGTAGGAACGCGCACCGTGCAGCACCCCAACGCGCCCGGCGCTGAGGGTTGCCGCGTGCCGCCCTGTCTCAACCCCGTCGCCACCGGCCTCGAAACCCTCAAGGCGAGTGGCGGCATCGTCCACGAATGCGTCGAAGATGCCGATGGCGTTGGAGCCGCCGCCCACACAGGCGGCCACGGCATCGGGCAGGCGGCCGGCTTTGGCGAGGATCTGTTCGCGTGCCTCGACGCCTATCACGCGCTGGAAATCCCGCACCATCTCAGGGAACGGGTGCGGGCCGGCCACGGTGCCAAACACGTAGTTTGTGGTCTCGGCGTTGGTGACCCAGTCCCGCAGGGCGGCGTTGATGGCGTCTTTCAGGGTACGGCTGCCAGATTCGACGCTGACCACCTCCGCGCCCAACAGCCGCATACGCGCCACGTTGAGTGCCTGGCGCCGTGTGTCGGTTTGCCCCATGTAGACGGTGCATTCTAGGTTCGCCAACGCGGCTGCGGTTGCGGTGGCGACGCCGTGCTGGCCGGCCCCGGTCTCAGCGATGACGCGAGACTTGCCCACCCGTTTGGTAAGCAGTACCTGGCCGAGCACGTTGTTGATCTTGTGCGAGCCGGTGTGGGTCAGGTCCTCGCGTTTGAGGAAAATGGTGGCCCCACCAGCATGTTTGGCGAACCGCGGCACCTTGGTCAGCGGGGTGGGCCGCCCGGCATAGTCGGTCAGCAGTTCCCGCAGTTCCTCCTGGAACCCTTCATCCTCCCGCACGATGCCGTATGCCTCAGTCAGTCCGTCAAGTGCGGTGATCAGTGCTTCTGGAACGTAGCGGCCGCCGAATGGGCCGAAGTATGGACCGGGCAGTGACTGGAGCGATTCCCCGGTCCGCTGCGGATTCACTGGCGGACCGCCCGCAATGAGGGATGCGCGCCGGCTGCGACGAGATCGGCTACAACGCGGCGCGGATCGGGCGAGCTTGAGACTGTCTCACCCACAAGCACTGCGTCAGCGCCGGCGCGGGCGTATTCGACTACGTCGTGTGGGCCTCGCACGCCGGATTCGGCCACTTTGACCACGCCGGCAGGCAGATCGCGGGCCACCTTCTCGTAGCGCGACCGGTCCACTGTCAGGTTCTTCAGGTTGCGGGTGTTGACCCCGATAAGGCGAGCGCCGGCATCGACGGCCCTGCTGGCTTCATCGCGGGTGTGGACCTCGACAAGGGCTGTCATCCCCAGGGATTCTGTCCGCTCAATAAGCGAGGTCAAGACGGTCTGCGGCAGCGCGGCAACTATCAATAACACCAGGTCAGCGCCCCATGCCCGGGCTTCCCAGACCTGGTATGGGGTCACCACAAAGTCCTTGCGCATGATAGGGATATCGACAGCGGCCCGCACCGCCTTCAGGTCCGCCAACGAGCCGCCAAAGCGCCGCGGCTCAGTCAGCACAGAGACGATGGCGGCCCCTCCCTCCTCATATGCTGCCGCCAGTGCGGCTGGGTCCGGGATGGCCGCGATTTGGCCTTTGGACGGGCTGGACCGTTTGACCTCTGCTATGACGGTCAGTGAGTCTCGGTCCCGCAGCACCTGCATCGGATCCTTGGCGGCTGGCTGGGTGCGGGCCATCTCCTTGAGCCTGTCGAGCGGTGTGTCTGCCTGACGCTCTTTGAGGTCAGCAAGGACGCCACACACAATCTCGTCCAGGACGTTCATGCCTTCCTCCCTCGTAGGCTGCCCAGACCCAATGGTAAGGGTTCCAGGTCAGTGCCCCCGACGCAGGTGCTGAGCCCGGGCGGGGTGGTGTGGGTGGTGCGCATGGCTAGCTGAATGTGTACTGGTCTGTGTTCCACACGTCGGGGTTGCTGGCCGCGAAGGTCACAAGCAGTATGAAACAGACCAGGCCCAGGATCCCAAGTCCAATTCCGATCCATCCGGTGATAACACCGGCGGTGGCCATTCCACGGTTGGTTGCACGTCCTTCATCGGCGGCGCGCTTGCCCTTGTTCCCCAGGACAACGGCGATGATGGACGCTATCAACGGCAGGACGGTCAGGCCTACGATGCCCAGGACCATCGCCGCGGTGCAGGTTCCGTTCTCTTCGGTGCTAGGCCAACCGGGCTGGTAGCCAGAGCCGGGATATCCGGGCTGCGGAGCGTAGCCGGCCGGTTGCTGACCAAATCCCTGCTGAGGTGCCGGGTAGGCGGCGGGCTGGACTGGGTACTGGCCCTGTGGTGCCGGGTACTCGCTGGGCTGGGCCGGGTACTGGCCGCCTTGAGCGGAGAATCCGCCAGGCTGGGCAGGCTGCTCGCCGGCGGGTGCCCCATAGACGGGCTGAGCTGCTGGCGCCGAACCTGGCGTCTCGCCCGCCGAGCCTGCATCAGCAGGTGGCGTGGACTGATTTGGATCAAAGGCGGGCTGGTCCCCGCGGTAGAAGTTGTCACTCATCGGTTCGTCCTCTCGAACAGGATGCAGGTGTGGGACGGTGGCCGGGACAGTCGTTCGGGTCTGACCCCCTCGAAAGTGTAGGGGACTGGTGGGCACCGTTGGGCAGGGTGGGGGGTTTCAGGGTTTCGGCCGTGGCTATGGCGCGCAGGGCAGCGGCGGCTTTGAAGCGGGTCTCATCAAACTCGCCGCGCGGGGAGGAATCGGCCACCACGCCGGCGCCGGCTGCGACGTGGGCAGTGCCCTCGCGGATGATGGCGGTGCGGATGGCGATTGCCAGGTCCAGGTTGCCGGCAAAGTCGAGGTAGCCAACAACCCCTCCATACACCCCGCGGCGTGTCGGTTCGAGCTGCTCAATGATCTGCATGGCGCGCGGTTTGGGGGCGCCGGACAGGGTGCCGGCCGGGAACGTCGCCTTGAGGACGTCAACCGCGCTGGCGTCCGGACGGCGCTTGCCTGTCACAGTGGACACGATGTGGCTGACATGGCTGTAGCGCTCAATCGCCATGAACTCAACCACCTCGATTGTGCCGGTTTGGCAGACCCGTGCTAGGTCATTGCGCGCCAGGTCAACCAGCATCACGTGCTCGGCCCGCTCCTTCGGGTCCGCCAGCAGCTCTGCGGCCAGCGCCTTGTCCTCCTCCGGGCTCTTGCCACGCGGCCTGGTCCCGGCAATCGGGTGTGAGACCACTTGGTCACCTTGCGCAGTAACCAGCGCCTCCGGTGATGATCCGACGATGCCGTAGCTCGCCCCCCGTCCCGAGGCGCAAGTCAACACATACATATATGGAGAGGGGTTGGACGCCCGCAGCACCCGGTAGACGTCCAGTGGATCAGCGGTGGTCGGGGTGTCGAAGCGTTGGGCGACGACAATCTGGAAGGCCTCGCCGTCGTATATGGCCTGCTTGGCGGTCTCGACAGATGCCAGGAAGTCCGGCTCGCTGGTGCGGTGGACCACGGCAGAGGGGGTGGTGTCGGTGAACTGGCTGACAGATGATGCCGCAGGCTTGGCCAGCGCAGCGGTCATCGCGTCCAGCCGGTCAACGGCCCCGCGCCATGCTTCGGTTTCACGCTCGTCGGTGCCATCCTGGTTGACGGCGTTGGATATGAGCCAGACAGTTGCGTCGCGGTGGTCCATGACGGCCAAGTCGGTAGCCAACGCGAGCGAGACGATGGGCAGTTGGAGGTCATCCGCGGCCTGGTCACCGATCCGCTCGAGGTGACGGACGGCATCGTAGGCGACTGATCCGACCATGCCGCCGGTCAGGGGTGGCAGGCCCTCAATCCGGCTGGTGTGGAGCTGGGCCAGGGTGCCGGCAAGGACGTCCAGGGCGGGTCCGGTGGTCGGGACGCCCGCTGGTGGCTGGCCGATCCATACCGCCTGACCTGCGGAATCAGCCGTCAATGTGGCTTGGGCGGCCGCCCCGATGATCGAGTAGCGCGAATACAGCCCGCCGTGTTCTGCCGATTCGAGCAGGAACGTGCCCGGCCGGCCATCCGCCAACTTGCGGTACAGGCCAATGGGGGTTTCGCCATCGGCCAGGTAGCGCCGCACCACCGGGATGACCCGCCGTCCCTGCGCCGCCAACTCGGCAAACACGGCCCGGTCAGGCCAGGTGACCCCCAGCCCCAACGGCAAGGGCGCGCGAGGACCAGGCGCCTGGTCGGGCTCGGGGGTGGGTGCGGCATCGGGCGCGGTCATGGGGTCGTGGCCTCGGGGAGGGTGACGGACGGCAGGGTGCGGCCGGTGAAGCAGGTGCGGGTGCCGGTGTGGCAGGCGGCGCCGACTTGGCGGACGGTGATCAGCAGCGTGTCTCCGTCGCAGTCCAACGCAACTTGGCGCACGTACTGCACGTGGCCGGATGTGTCGCCTTTGCGCCAATACTCACCGCGTGATCGGCTCCAGAATGTGACGCGGCCGCTGGTCAGGGTGCGGTGCAGCGCTTCATCGTCCATGTAGCCCAGCATCAGCACCTCCCCACTTTCACCCTCCTGCACGATGGCCGGGACCAACCCGTCCGCACCACGCTTCAGCCGCTGGGCAATGGCCGGATCAAGGTGGGCTCCCCGGCCGCCGTCAGAGCAAGACTCCAAACTCACGCCCCACAGTCTGTCAGGTCCCCCGCAGGTCCGGCGTGTGGCGCGGGGTTAACGGGTGGGGTTAGCGGGTGGGGTGGCCGGCGGCGCGGAGTGCGGATTTGACTTGGGAGATTGTCAGTTGGCCAAAGTGGAACACGCTGGCGGCTAGGACGGCGTCCGCGCCGGCTGCTGCTGCGGCCACAAAGTCCGATGGTTGGCCGGCCCCGCCTGAGGCGATCAGGGGGACGCTCACGGCCGAGCGGACTTGGCCAATCATTTCCACGTCGAAGCCTGCGGTGGTTCCGTCGGCGTCCATCGAGTTGAGCAGGATTTCCCCGGCGCCCAGCTCCACCCCCAGGCGTGCCCACTCGATGGCGTCGAGGTTGGTGCCGCGGTTGCCGCCGTGTGTGGTGACCTGGAAACCCGATGGGGTGGTCTGGCCGTCGCGGCACCGCCGTGCGTCCACGGACAGCACCAGCACCTGGTTCCCAAACCGGCCGGCGATGTCGGACAGCAGCCCTGGCCGGTCCACTGCGGCTGTGTTGACGCTCACCTTGTCTGCGCCGGCTCGCAACAGCCGGTCAACATCCTCGGCCGATCTGACTCCGCCGCCCACGGTCAGTGGCACAAACACCTCATCAGCGGCTCGCTGGACCACCTCAACCATGGTGCCGCGGCCGGCTGCCGAGGCCGAGACGTCCAGGAACGTCACCTCATCCGCGCCCTCGGCGTCGTAGCGCCGCGCCAGCTCAACCGGGTCGCCGGCATCGCGCAGGTTCGCGAAGTTGACGCCCTTGACCACGCGGCCATCCGCCACGTCCAGGCACGGGATCACACGCAGCGCAACACTCATGCCTCGCTGGCCTCCTTGGGGTCATCTAGCGCCTCGATCAGCCGGTCCACCCGCTCGTCAACCGCCGCGAACGGATCGAGCAGCGTGACCGTCTCGACCTGCGGGCTGGTCAGTTTCAGGTGCGTCCAATCGACCGAATAGTCCGCTTTGGCAGCCAGCGCCGCGGTCACAAACCGCCCCCGCAGCGCCGCCCGCGTGCTCCCCGGAGCATGCACGATGCCGTCCCTCACCTGCGCCTCATCCACCAACCTGACCGCCTGGCCGGCCGCTTCGAGGCGGGGCAGCAATCCTGCCGGGCCTATGTCGTGATAGGCCAACTCCAACCGGGCCACTCTCGGGTCCAGCAGCGATGCCCCCGAGCGGTCCTGATATCGCTCAATCAGCCGGCGCTTTATGGCCCAATCCAGTTCGCGGTCCACGCTGCTCGTGTCTGACCTGCGCAGTGCGTCCACGCCACGGCGCCACAGGTCCAGTACGGCAGCATCTGACGGGCCAACAGCATCGGTGGACAGGCCAGCAGCGCTGATGCTCGCCTCGACCGCCTCCAAGTAGGACTCCAGAATGTCCAGGCCGGTCATCTCGCGGCCGTCGCTCAGCGCTATCAAGGCTGAGCCTGGCAGGGCGTGGGAGACGTTCCGGATGGCGTGGGTTGGGCTGGCCAGATCGATGTCCGGCAGTTTGGCGCCGGCCTCGATCAGACGCAGCACCAGGTCTGTCGATCCGATCTTGACAAGCTGAGTTGCCTGGCACATTGACGAATCGCCAACAATCACGTGTAGACGCCGGTACAGCGCGCCATCGGCGTGGGCCTCATCACGGGTGTTGATCATGGGGCGGGACCGGGTGGTGGCTGAGGAAACTGATTCCCACACGTGATCAGCCCGCTGGGAATAGACGTAGCGGGCGCCCCGCGGCGAAGCCAAGACGTGCCCGGCCCCGGCTATGAGCTGGCGGACAACCAGGAATGGAATGAGTCTGCGGTGCAGCGCTGGAATGTCGGCGCTGCGGCGGATCAGATAGTTCTCATGGCAGCCAAAAGAGTGCCCGGCTGAGTCGACATTGTTCTTGAACAGATGGAGCTTCCCTGACCGGCCGGCCTCGTTCAACCGGGCCTCGGTGCGGGCTGCCATCCCGGCCAGAATCCTGTCACCGGCAGCCTCTTGGGCAATCAGATCGGTCAGGTTGTCACACTCGGCTGTCGCGTACTCGGGGTGGGCCCCGACGTCCAGGTAGAGGCGGCCTGCGTTTGTCAGGAAGACATTTGAGCTACGGCCCCACTCCACCACCTCGGAAAACAGCTCGCGCGCCGCCTCTTGAGGGTCCAAAGCACCGCCAGCCCAGGACAGCCCATATTCGGTTTCCACCCCGAAGATGCGCCGGTAGGCCGCCCGGTCCGGGATGGCCAGAACCTCCTCCGCGCCGGTCACGAGGCAAACAGCGCTGCGGTTGGGCGAGGGTCAAGACACCTCGGCCCGGCCACCAAGCGAAGCAGCGTCAGACTCATTGGCCACCCTTCTGCACAAACGAGCGGACAAACACCTCGGCGTTGACTTCCAACACCTGGTCGATGTCATCCAGCAGTGCATCGATGGCCTGATCCCTGCCCATTGGTGCAGCGGGCCCAGGCGGAACGGGCGGCGAAGCCTCATCATCACCCCGCGGCGGGGTGGGCCGGCGTTGAATCTGAGCCATGCCGTTGAACCCTTCCTATCCCCAAAACTGTCCCCGGCAGTCTACGGTCTCCAGCCGGCCCCCCATCCCGCCGTGGCCGGCGCCTCAGATGGCCCGCAGGCGGCGCTCAACCTGCCAAGAAACCTCGGCCCTTCGCGTGGTGCCATTGGGCCATGAGGCGAGTAGGATGCCCGGAACTGCGCCCTGCATGGTTTGCCGTGAACGGCCGGGTGCAGTTGCGGGTGTTCGGCACCAACTGTTGGATTCGACGCGGCGTGGCAGGGCTGTTCCCAGGCAAGGTTGCCTGGTGGGCGGGGTTGCCCAGGCCGCAAGCGTTTAGGCAGATAGCAGTGGCGCCAAGCATCCAAACAACCGCATATACCGGCTCACACCACATGTGCTCTTGGCCGCCCCAGTGGCCGGGGTGGGCGCTCGAAGTTGAGTGCCCGTGCACTACTCCACCAGAAAGGCATCACACCACATGTCCATTGCGTTAGGCGCTGCCGCACGTCGGCGGTGCGCAATCGTTGTCAGCATCGCGCTGGCCGTCCCCCTGGTCGGCGCCACCACACTCGGTGCGCCGGCCGCCTTGGCTGACGATCCACTGCCCTATCTAGACGATTCTGGCCGCTACTCGTTTGAGGAGCGCGCCGCAGATCTGGTCTCCCGCATGACCAGGGCCGAGAAGCTCCCGCAATTCAAGGCAGAACGCCAGTATCAGAACGCTCTTCTGAACAACAACAACGGCATCGCTCCCGCCATCGACAGGCTCGGCGTCCAGGCCTACAACTGGTGGAACGAGGCCCTCCACGGCATCGCCCGTGCCCATGGCAACGCGACCAACCCAGCCCAGCAGTTGATGAATGGCGGCGAGGCTACGGAGTTCCCCACCGGCCTGGGCATTGCAGCAACCTGGAACCGTGACCTGGTTCGCATCGGCATGGCTGCAGCTTCAGATGAAGCGCGTGCCATGAACAACCACACCGATACTGTCGCGCCTGCCGCCAAGCACAAGGGCCTGACGTATTGGTCTCCCACCATCAACCTCAACCGCGATCCCCGCTGGGGCCGGGCCGAGGAATCCTATGGCGAGGACCCGTACCTCACAGGTGAGATTGGCGGACAGTTCACCATCGGTATGCAGGGCACCAACCCGACGTACCTCAAGACTGCCGTCACGCCCAAGCACTACCTTGCCAACAACTCCGAGACCAACCGGCACATCGGGTCCTCCAACCTGACTGAAGCCGAATTGCGCGAGTACTACACGGCATCGTTCGCCACGATCATGGGCAAGTACGGCGCCAAGTCGATGATGACGGCCTACAACAGGGCCAACGGCGTTCCAATGTCTGCCTCACGCGATTTCATTGAGACGCTGACCCGGCGCACCTGGGGCTTTGACGGCGTGGTCACCTCTGACTGCGGCGCCATCGCTGATGTGTACCGGATAAACAACTTCCGCTGGACTCCGCGTGAATCCGACCACGCTGTCACCCAACCAGAGGGCGTCTCCTATTCGCTCAAGGCCGGCACCGAGCTGGACTGCATGGACAACGCCTACCCCAACACCGGGGCCGGTCTGGAGCCGGCCTATGCCAGCGGCTTTGTCACTGAGGAAGACATCGATGTGGCTCTGACCCGTGCCTTCAAGGTGAGGATGGAGTTCGGCGAGTTCGATTCGGACGCCAAGGTGCCGTGGAAGAACGGCGACTACACCCTTGCCAAAGAGATCTCCGCCCCGGACCACCTAGCTGCTGCTCGGCAGATGTCCAATGAGGCCGTTGTCATGCTGAAGAATGAGCGTCCTTTCGGCTCGGCCGCTCCGGTCCTGCCGCTGTCAGCCGCAACCGCCCAGGACATAGTTGTTGTGGGACCGATCGCTACCTATGAAGTCCACGGCGACTATTCGCCATCGACCCTCAAGGAGCACTTCACACCGCTCCAGGGACTGCAGGCTGCTGCCGCCGAGACAGGCGCCAGCCTCACCTACATCTCAGGCCTCAATGGCGTCCCCAACACCCACTGGCAGATGCGCAAGCCAAACCTGGGCCGCAACGTCAATGGCAACGTGGTAGCCCGCTACTTCGACGCCAGCGACACCGAGGTTGGCCGCGTGTCGAGCGCTGAGCTGCAGGCCTCCGGCGACTATGACGGATGGCAAGGAACCAGCGGCAACGCTTCGACATTCAGCACCAGGGGAGCCTGGGGCGCGTCCTTCGGTGTGCCGATCCAAACCACCGGTGGCCGCGAGGCCAGCGAAATAACGCGAGTCGAGTTCACCTTCGCGAACACGACCGCCGCCCAGCTGCTGCCCAATTCTCGCTTCGATGTCCATTTGGGTTCGCGCCAAGGACCGATTGTCGCCCAGATCCCGTTGGGCACAACGATTACCAACAACAACTACCGCACCCTGGGCTTCGACGTGGCAGCGGCTCTGCCTGACGGGCTGACCTCGGATATGCGGCTGTACCCGGTGTGGCGCACGGACTTCTACCAGCCCACATTCACCCCGACGGAAGAGGCTTTGATTGCCGATGCTGATGTGGTCATCGCCGTCACCGGCACCATCGCCATGTACAACGGGGAGAACATCAACACTCTCTACCCGCCCGTCTCCGGCAATCCCTCAGACTCCGCTGAGGAAGAAGACCGCTCCAACCTCGACCTGCCGCGCGGCCAAGACCTGCTGATCAAGCATGTCGCAGCCCTCAACCCGCGGACGGTTGCCTGGATTCAAGCGGTTGGCCAAATCGACGTCGAACCGTTCAAGGATGACGTTGCCGCCCTGTTCTGGTCCACCTACAACGGCATGTACCAGGGCCACGCTCTGGGCGACATCCTGTGGGGCAAGGCCAATCCTTCGGCCAAGCTGCCGATGACGTTCTACAAGAACATCTACGATCTGCCCAACGCCAAGGACTACACGCTCACTCCAACAGACGGCAAGCCCGGCAGGACATACCAGTACTTCACCGGCGATATCACCTATCCGTTCGGCTTCGGTCTGTCGTATTCCTCGTTCGAGTACTCCAACCTGCGCCTTTCCAAGACATCGGCCGATGTCGATGACCAGATTGTGGCAACGGTTGACGTCCGCAACACATCCAACCGCGACGGCAAAGAGGTAGTTCAGCTCTACGTCACCTCACCGAATGCGGCCGATCCAATGCGTCCCGATCAGCAACTCAAGGGATTCACAAAGGTAGATATCAGGGCCGGCAGCCTAAAGCAGGTTTCCATCCCGCTGGACGCCTCTGACCTGTGGTTCTGGGACGATGACGCAGACAAACGCACCTATGACCTCGGCACCTGGAAGCTGCGCCTTGGCCCGTCAGCCGATGAGACCGAGGGCGTTTGGTCCAACTTCGAGTTGACCGGTGAGCTTGACCCCGAACTCGACGTCGTGGCAGCAGTGCCTGACGGCGTGGTGCTCAACACCCAGGCGCAAGGCAACACGATTCACGCCAACCTGTCCGCTACCAGGACGGACCAGTCCTTCTACGACTTGGCCTCCCCAGCGGTTCGGGTTGCCTACGTCAGTGCCAATCCCGCCGTGGCCGCC
>JAIRRT010000025.1 GCA_031255835.1 Bifidobacteriaceae bacterium
GGAGACCGGACAGCCGTAAGTGCTCAAAACGGGGAGGGGGCCCGCTGACGAGGGGGTGATTTGGGCAGTTGCGGTCGTCGTCAGCGGTGGGGTGGGAGGCGAGTTGTGCTCAGGGGTCAGGGTGGGGGTGAAGTCAGACGACTGTGGAGTCGGACGACCGGAAGTGCTCAAAACGGGACGGAAAGCAGCAGGTGGAGATGGGTTTTGGGCACTTCGGGTCGCGGGGTGGTGGGGGGTGAGGGGCGATTCGTGCTCAGGGGGCGGGTGCAGGTGGAGACAAGACGACCGGAACTGCTCAAAACGGGGGAAAGGCTTGTTGGTGGGGAGGTGGTTTGAGCAGTTGGGGTCGTCATCGGCAGTGGTCGTCGGCAGTCGTCGCCGGACCTGAGGTTCGCGAAGGTCAGCCAAGCCGTCCACGAACCCTGTGGGGGTCAAGTTAGGGTGGCGGCTTGGCGGCCGGCTGCTGCTGAGGTTATGAAGGCGGCTGGGTCTTGGTCCAGGGTTCGGCCCATGGTGGATAGGGGCACCGGGCTGGCGCGCAGTGCGTCCATCAGTCCATCGGTCGCCACCATCACGGCCCTGTGCCGGCCCTTCGGCTCGACAATCGGTGCAAGATCGCGGACGATGCCGGCCACCAACTCCGCCAGATCCGTCGCCTCTCCCTGCCAAAGCTGGCCCTGACTTGGCTCGCCGCCGGTCACGTTGGTCGGGTTTGCCTGACCTTGTCCGGCCTGCGCGTGGGTCGCCTGACCTTGCCCGGCCTGCGCGTGGGCCGCCTGACCTTGCCCGGCCTGCCCGCGGGTCGCCTGACCTTGTCCGGCCTGCCCGTGGGCCAGCTGTTCTTGCCTGATCTCGTCTATCTGTGACTGGTTTGCCCGGCTGCGGGTCAGCTGGGTGGGTGGGGTGGGGATTGGGAGGAGGCAGGGGTGTTGGGCTACTTGGCCGTAGGCGGTTATTGAGTGGTGTGATAGGCCGCGGTGCCGGGCGCGGGCGTCGGCGCCGGACACGCGTAGTGCGCCAACGGGCTGACCACCCAGCACTCCGGCCGCGTTGACGGCCTCGCCTACGGCAACTCCAGAGAACCCCCAGCGGGTGCCAGTGCCGAGATTGCCTGGGCCCTGGATCACCACTGCAATATCAGCCTCGACAACCAGGCGGGCGGCGAGCAACGCTGAGTGCACCGTTGTCGCTTCGAAGTCGCCGCCAAACGCTTGACCAGCGGTTATGGTCGCTGCTAGGGCGCCGGCCGCCTTGAGCTGCGCCACTGTGCGCGAATATGCCAGTGGAAGGGCGGCGCCGTCGGACATGATGTAGACGATGCGCAGATCCGGCCTGTCCGCCAGAATCCCAGCGACGATGGCGGGGAGAGCCGAGTGCAAATCAGCCGTCACCACCGGCATCCCGTCAAGTTGGTCCGCCTCGGCCAGCGTCTCGTGATGGGGCGAGGTCTGCTCATCCACCCCGCGCACAACAGCCTGCAGCGGCGTATACCGAGCCTTGACCAGAAACCCGCCATCGACGATGGGTAGGGGTGCTGCGTCGTCGGCGGGGGGGAGGGGGGATACTGCTAGGGCTTGGCCGCCGGTGCCTAGGTTGGCGTCTAGGGCTGCGGTGTTCAGGATTAGTTTGTCGCCTGGGCTGGCTGGGGGCATCAGGTCTGTGTACAGCAGGGCTCGGACTGGGCGGCCGGCGATGTCGCAGGTCAGCTCCTGTGCACCTGGGCGCGTCGCGTCGACGCGCACCACCAGCCCAACGGCGAACCTGGTCCAACTCTCCACGCTCGGCAACTGTAGACCCACACGCCGCTCGGCCCACTTGCCAACTTGGAATGTGGGGGATATAGTTTCCAACATGGAAACTGACCCTGCACTCCCTGATCCTCCGTCCCATCCCGCTCAAGCCGCTGACCTGCTCAACCAGATCGGCTCCACACAGCGCGAAATCCGGGCCGCAGCGGCATCGCCCACATGGTTCATCATCTCGGTGACCGGGGTGCTCGGCGCCCTATGCGCCGCCTACGCCATCCCGCCCGGCAACGTGCGGACTGCGTTCCTGTGCGCCATAGCCATCGGCGCGATTGGCCTGCTGTTTGCTCGCCGTGAGGCGTTGCGCAGCTTGCACAACCGCTGGTCCGCGCTGTCCATTGTCCTGACCGCTGTGACTGCGGTGGTGGGAGGAGCGGCAGTTTGGGTGTGCCAGACCGCTGCGCTTTCCGGCAAACCGCTCTGCGTGGCCATAGGTGCCGGGCTGTTCGTGGTGCTCGCCGCATTGGCCCTGTGGGAGCGCCGGACCGAAGCCAACCGGAGTACCGCCGACCGTTGAGCCAACCGACCCCGCAGTTCAACGCAGAGATCCACGCCCCGATGCGGCTGCGGATCTGCGGAGCGCTGTCTGAGGTCTCATCGGTCGAGTTCGCCACCCTGCGCGAGCACCTCAACGTTGCCGATTCGGTCCTGTCCAAACACCTCGCCCGCCTGTCCGATGCCGGATACGTGAACATGCGCAAACTGTCCACCGAAGGGCACCTGCGCACGCGCGTCTCGCTGACCAGGCAGGGCAGGCGCGCCTTCGATGCCCACGTGGCGGCTCTGCGGCAAATCGCCGGCCTGTAGGCCTGACTGACCTGCCGCCTCACCAAGCCGCAGCGCAGGTGCCAGACCCCAGGAACCGAACCCGCGCGGCCACACACGGCCACACCCCGACCGCCCCAACACATCCCCACGCCGCACCGCGGGTGCGCGGGCTCGCGTGCGCGGCGCACTACGGTACTGGCATGGGCGCCCCGATCCCTCCTGCCGAGCGGCAGACCAACCTGATCATCGCGCTGCTAAACGCGCGCCGCGGCCTGACCCGTGACCAGATCCGGACCCAGGTGATGGGCTATGACAGCGCGTCATCCGAGGTCGCGTTCGACAGGTTGTTTGAGCGCGACAAGGAGGATCTGCGCCGGCTCGGCGTTCCAATCGAGACCGTGCCGGACCTGATCTGGGAGGACGCGTTCTACTACCGGATTGACCCAGACGCCTACGCCATGCCGCCAATGGAGTTCTCCCCGGCCGAGCGGGTTGCCCTGGCGGTTGCGGCTGACCTGCTGCGCCAAGCCGGCTGGGCCCTGGGCGCCAATCACGCCATGGTGAAGTTGCTGGCCACCGGCGAGCGCCCAGACCTCACCCCTTCCACCCTTCCCGCCGCCGATGCCGTACCCCCAGCCCTCCCCGAAGCTCCCCTTGACGTGTTGTTGGACGCGATCATCGCGCGCCAAGCGGTCAGTTTCACCTATCGCACGGCAGGCACCGGACGCACTGCCAAGCGCGAGGTGTACCCGTGGACCGTCCAGGCCCGCGGCCGCGCCTGGTACCTGGCCGGTCACGACACCGCCCGGGGAGCGCCCCGGGTGTTCCGACTTTCGCGGATGCTCGGCCAGGTAAGGCCAACCGGGCGGCCAGGCGCCTTCGATTTGCCCGACGCCGCCGCCATCCGCTCCGCCATGGACCACATCGCGCCGGCAAGCGATCCGGTCAAAGCGACACTGCGCCTTGCGCCTGGCCGAGCCCACAACCTGCGCCGCCGCGGCCAGCCCATCAGCCCGGCAGACATCGAACTGGAGACAACCGACATGGCCGGGCTAGCCAGCGAAATCGCAGGTCACGGCTCCAGCGTCCAGGTTCTGGACCCTCCAGAACTGCGCCAAGCCGTCATCGCCCACCTCACATCCGCCGCCACCAACCACGCCGCCGATGCCGTCCCACCCCTCACCGAGGCACCTCACCACTCCCTCCAGGAGCGGCCAGCCGGGGCGCAGCCCGCCGCGCCGACCCCGCTCACCTCATCCGAGCCCACGGCATCCATCCAGACCGGCTCGCCCGACACAACCGCGCCAGCCCACCCCACCAACCCGGCCCACCCCACCAACCCGGCCCGACCCGGCGCACCAACCCAACCCGGCGAGCAACCCCAAACCCCAACCCAAGCCCAACCGACCCGGCCGGGGTGGCGGGAGCCTACTGCTGCTCGGTTGCCGCGGATCCTTGCGCTGGTTGCCTACCTGAAGGCCGCGGGCCCGGCCACGGTGGCTGAGTTGGCCGAGCATTTCGCTGTCCCACCGGCCCAGATCGTGGCCGACATCGACACGCTGTGGATGACGGGGTGGCAAGCCGGGGGAGCGGAGCAGCTGATCGACTTCACCGGAGACGTGGACGGAGACTTCACCGCCGGCATTGTCGTGCTGACTGAGGACCAAGGCTTGGGCATGCCGCTGCGGCTCTCACCCCAGGAGGTGACCGGGCTCGTCGCCGCGCTGCGGGCCGTCATCGACGCTGGCGGTGACCAGGGCGGGGCAGCCGAGGGCGCGCTGACCAAGCTGCTGGACGCCATGGGCGCCCACGTCCCAGATGACGCCCTGCGCCTCAAACTCGCCACAGACAAAACCCCGCCGCTCGCGGAACAGTTGAGGGACGGCATCGTGCAGGGCAGGGTGGTTGAGCTGCAATATGTGGACGCGGCGGATGTTCGCTCGGTGCGGCAAGTCGATCCGCTGCGGCTGTTCACCGATGGCATCCACTGGTTCCTGGCCAGCTGGGACCGGCAACGCCAAGCAGCCAGGACGTTCCGCGCGGACCGGATTGTGGCGGCCAAACTCCTCGACATCCCGGCCGGCAAACACCAGGTCGCGGTGGATGGGACCGCCTTCTCCGGCGCCGGCCAACCGGTGGTGTTGCGCTTTGCCCCCGCGGGCCGCTGGCTCGCCGAGGACCTACCAGTCACCTGGCAAACCGAGGAGCTGGACGATGGCGGCCTGATCCGGACCGTCCCCGTCGCCTCTGAGGCGTGGTTGCGCGCAATGGTGCTGGGCAACGCGCCACTGGTGGAGGTGCTGGCCCCACCCGGCATCCGCCAGGCCATAGCCGACGCCGCCCGCGCAGCACTGGCGCAGTACTAGACGCACCGGCGCCTAGGGGGCTATGGGGCTAGGCTGACGGGGTGCTTTGGTTCGTCCTTTGGACCGTGATGGTGGTCGGCTGGCTGGTCGGGGTGTTCTTCGGCCTGAGGTGGCTGGGCCGCAAAGCCGTCGCGTTGGGCCGCGAACTCACAGTCCTGGCTGACGCGGCCGAGAAGCTGGCCGCAGTGGCCGCCTCCCAACCCGCGCCCCCACCCCTGCCCCCAGTCGCGGTGGGCGGCGATGGAACCGAACCAGCAGCCAGGGTCGAAGAGCAACGCGAAGCCCGCGAGGCACGCCGCGAGAAGCGCCGCCAGGCCCACGCCAAACGCTATGCCGAGTGGGACATCCTGGCCGGGCGCGCCGGCTAGTGCCAACCAACAGCCGGGCGGCCCTGCGTGGAGCGCCGCTGATCCTCGGGGCCATGGCGGTGTGCGTGGCCCTCGGCTACGGGATCGTTGTGCCGGTTCTGCCGACCTTCGCCGCGTCCTTCGGGGTGGGAGCGTTCGCCTCCAGCGCTGTCGTGTCGGTTTTCGCCCTGGCCCGCCTCGCGATGTCACCATTCGCCCCGCGGCTGGACAGGCGCTTTGGCGAGCGAGGCATCGTGGTGTCCGGACTGCTGATTGTGGCTTTGTCCAGCGCAGCGGCCGGGATGGCCCAGACCTACCTGGCGCTGCTTGTGTTGCGCGGGCTAGGCGGGATCGGCTCAGCCATGTTCTCCATCTCCTCGATGAGCCTGCTGCTCGGGTCCGTGGGGCCGGAGCTGCGCGGCCGAGCAACCGCGCTGTACCACGGAGGGTTCCTGATTGGCGGGGTGGCAGGGCCCGCGGCCGGCGGTCTGTTGGGCGGCTTCTCCCACCGCGCACCCTTCTTTGTCTACGCCGGCACCCTGCTGCTGGCCGCCGCCGTAGCCTCCCGCCTGCCATCCATCCAGTCCGCCGATGCCGGCCCAAACCCACCCCCAGACCGTTCAGTTGGCGAGTTGTTGCGCGACGTACGGTTCCAAGCGGCCTGCTTTTCCGGCTGGGCTCAGGGTTGGAACTCCGTGGGGGTCCGGGCAGCGCTGATCCCCCTGTTTGTGGCAGCCACGATGTACCCCGACCCTCGCCAGGCAGCCCGCTGGACAGGGGTGCTGATGGCACTTGCCGCCGGCGTTCAGGCCCTCGCCTTGTACCCGGCAGGTGCGGTGGCCGACAAGGTTGGCCGGCGTGCACCAATGGTGGCGGGCGCCGCCTTGGCAGCGGTGTCCATTGGGGTTGCACCGTTCACCCGAAGTCCCATCTGGTTGGGCGTGATCATGGCGGTGTACGCCCTGGCCTCGGCGATCTCCGGCACAGTCCCAGCCGCCGTGGTAGGCGACGTGGCCGGTAAACAGCGCGGCCGCGGGGTAGCGATCTTCTCAATGAGCACCGACATCGGGGCGATAGTTGGGCCGCTGGTAGGCGGTCTTCTGGTGGATTCGACTTCCTTCGCGGTGGCCTTCGGCGTTGGCGCGGCCATCTGGGCGGCCTCGGCCGGCCTATCGTCCCGAATCCCATCTACGCGGCGCAGGTATCCTTAACCCAGCAAATCCCACCGGCGAAAGGCGAAGCGTCATGCTGTTGCGCGGCCACGAAGCCATTTTGACTCTCCTCATCGTGGCGTTTGCCGTCGGTTGGAGGCGACTGGCAGACATGGTTCGCACCAGGTGAAAGCGACCCTAGGGGTCGTAGTCAATCCAACCGCCGGGGCAGGTCGGGGCAAAGACCGCGGGGCCCGCGCGCTGAAGATGCTGGGAGACCTGGGCTACGGCATCGTCGACTTTTCTGCACAAGACTTTTGGCATGCCGAGGTTGGTGCACGTCAGGGGATGGTTGACGGCATCGACGCGCTAGTGGTGGTGGGCGGCGATGGCATGGTCCACCTCGGGGTCAACCTGATGGCAACCACCAACCTGCCACTCGGCATAGTCGCGGAGGGAACCGGCAACGACATCTCCCGCGGGCTTGGCCTGCCTGTGCGCGATGTTGCCCGGGCAGTGGAGCTGATAGACCAGGAACTGACCGCGGGCAGATCCCGGCAGATCGACGCTGTCAGGGTGAGCGATCTGACCCACCACGGGATGAGCGAGTGGTATGTGGGGGTGCTGTCAGCCGGATTCGATGCCGCGGTCAACGCCACCACCAACCAGCTGACCTGGCCTTCTGGTTCGCCGCGCTACGTGCGGGCGCTGCTGGGGGAGCTGAAGCGACTGACCCCATACGGCTACCGGCTGGAGGTTGACGGCAAGGTCACCGAGTTCGCTGGCACGCTTGTGGCGGTGGCCAACGGTCCAGCCTTTGGCGGCGGGATGCTGATTTCCCCCGATTCCGCGTTCGATGACGGCGTGCTCGACATAGTCGCTGCCGATCCACTGACCAGGCGTGAACTGTTGGCCGTCTTCCCGCGGGTCTACAAAGGCACCCACCTTTCCCATCCGGCGGTTTGGACTGCCCGCGGCAAGTGCGTCACCATCTCCCCGCTGGAAAGCGCCGGAGCACCACCGCCAATCGCTTACGCCGACGGCGAACCGCTAGGCCCGCTGCCGTTGCGCTGTGAGGTGGTGCCGCAGGCTCTGCGGGTGCTGGCACCAGCGCCGGCGGGCTACGCTGACGGCCGTGACAAGTCCGGCTGAGCAGTACGCCGCCTTTCGCCGCCGCGAACGGCTCCAGCCGTTGAACGATTTCGCTGCAGACCTGCCGTTCGATCTCGACTCCTACCAGCGCGATGCCTGCGAGGCGGTCCTGCAAGGCAAAGGCGTGCTGGTGGCCGCACCCACAGGCGCCGGCAAAACCGTGGTCGCCACGTTCGCTGTCACCCGGGCGCTCCAGGACGGCCGCAAGGCGTTCTACACCACCCCTATCAAGGCGCTGTCCAACCAGAAGTACCGCGAATACCTGGCGATGTTTGGGCCCGAACGGGTTGGCCTGCTGACTGGGGATGTTGCCATCAACCCGCGCGCTGACCTGGTCATCATGACCACCGAGGTGTTGCGCAACATGATGTACGCCAACTCCCCAGATCTGGACAACCTGAGCGTGGTGATCCTCGATGAGGTCCACTACCTGGCGGACCGCTTCCGTGGCCCAGTGTGGGAGGAAGTGCTGATCCAGCTGCCCGCCCAAGTCCAGGTGGTCTCGCTTTCGGCAACCGTGTCCAACGCCGAGGAGTTCGGCGCGTGGCTGGCTGAGGTTCGCGGCCAGGTGGAGATCGTGGTGTGCGAGCGCCGGCCGGTCCCCCTTTGGCAGCATGTAATGACCCGCAACGGCCTTGTAGACCTGTACATCCCAGGCCAAACCGACGATGCCGCCCCTCGCCTCAACCCCGAGCTGGCACCTTTGCGCGCCGCCAGACGGTCTGGCCCGGGCCATTTCTCACGCGGACGGCGGCACTACGGTGGGCCACACCGGGCCGGAGGCCCAGGAGGGGCGCTGCGCACCCCACCTCGACCGGCAGTCATTGAGGCTCTGGACCGCGAGGCTCTCCTGCCAGCGATCTTCTTCGTCTTCTCCAGGGCCGGTTGCGATGATGCTGTGGCACGTTGCCGCGAGGTTGGCCTGCGCCTGACCGACAAGTCCGAGAGGGACCGGATCCGGGAGATCATCGAGGCTGCCGTAGCCACCATCCCGGGAGCTGACCTGGACGTGCTCGGATATCAGGCGTTTTTGGCGGGAGCTGAGGCCGGGTTCGCGCCGCACCATGCCGGCATGTTGCCAGTGTTCAAACAAGCAGTCGAGGTTGCCTTCGGTTTGGGCCTGATCAAAGCCGTGTTCGCCACCGAGACCCTTGCGCTTGGAATCAACATGCCGGCCAGGACGGTTGCGATGGACCGGCTGGACAAATGGAACGGCTCAGAACACGCCGCCCTTACACCGGGGGAGTACACCCAGCTGACCGGACGGGCGGGAAGGCGCGGCATCGACATCGAAGGCCATGCGGTGGTTGTGGTGCACCGCGACTTCGATCCCGAGGCGATGGCCTCGCTGGCATCGAAGCGAACCTACCCGCTGCGCTCAGCGTTCCGGCCCACATACAACATGGCGATCAACCTGATTGAACGGGTTGGCCGCACCCAGGCACGCGATGTGTTGGAGCTGTCCTTTGCCCAGTTCCAGGCGGACCGTGCGGTTGTCGGGTGGGCACGTGAGGTCCGCCGCTATGACGAGGCGATCACCGGATATGAGCAGGCGATGGTTTGCGACAAGGGTGATTTCGCTGAGTACGCCGAGTTGCGCCGCCGCCTTGGGCAGCTTGAGAAGCAAGCCTCGCGGGCCTCTGCGGCGGCCAGGGCGGCCGAGCGGGAACAGATCCTGCGGGGGTTGAAGCGGGGCGACATCGTCCGGGTGAGACAGGGCAAGTACTCCGGAACTGCACTGATTCTCGACACCGGTACCGACGGGCCAGGGGGGCCTGGACCGCTGGTGTTGACCGAACGCGGGCCGGTGCGCAGGCTGGCGGCCCGGGATCTGGCAGGTGGGCTCGAACCGATCACCTGGATCTCGCTGCCCAAACGGTTCAACGGCCGCGACCCGCAAGCCCGGCGCCAACAAGCCGCCAAAGTGGCTGCAGCCGTGCGGGCCTCCTTCCAACCCCCAAGTCCGATGCCGGCTGCCGAGGCTCCTGCGCCTACGGAACCTTGTGCATCCGCCGAGCCTCCCGAACCGGCCGCGCCAACCGGGCCGCCTGGACCTCC
>JAIRRT010000080.1 GCA_031255835.1 Bifidobacteriaceae bacterium
GTTCACCGAGTCCGAGACCACCGCCGGTACCTACACCGCTCAAGTCACCTCGACTACCGCGGGTTCGTTCACGGTTGCAGTCACGTTCGATGGTGAGGCGCTGTCCGCCGGTCAGGCCAATACCTCAGCAGTGTTCATCCAGCCGACCACCCCAGGCACGGTCGTGTCGATCCCGGATTCCGACTTCGAGGTCTCAGCAGATGCCGGCATCCCTGTTGGCGGCACCCAAACAGTGACGGTCCGCCTGCGTGACGCAGATCTGGTCCCGGTTCCGAACCAGGCCGGTCTGCTCCTAGGCACCGCCGGTGACGCCACGGTCTCAGGGTTCACCGAGTCCGAGACCACCGCCGGTACCTACACCGCTCAAGTCACCTCGACTACCGCCGGTTCGTTCACCGTCGCAGTTACCTACGATGGCGACGCCCTGTCCGCCGGTGGGGCGAACACCACAGCAGTGTTCATTCAGCCGACCACCCCCGGTACCGTGGTCTCGATCCCGGATTCCGACTTCGAGGTCTCCGCAGATGCCGACATCCCAGTTGGCGGCACCCAGACCGTGACCGTCCGCCTGCGTGACGCGGACCTAGTCCCGGTCCCGGCCCAAGCCAACTTGCTGCTCGCCACGGCCGGCACCGCGACGGTCTCTGCATTCACCGAGTCCACCACGACGCCGGGCACCTACACCGCGGCGGTCACCTCGACCACCGCCGGCTCATTCACAATCGCAGTCGCCTACGATGGCGACGCCCTGTCCGCCGGCCAGGCCAACACCACAGCGGTATTCATCCAGCCCACAGCCCCAGGCACCGTGGTCTCGATCCCGGATTCCGACTTTGCGGTGACCACCACATCCGGCGTCCCGGCTGACAACAACTCCAGCCAGTCGGTCACGGTCGTATTGCGCGATTCCGGCCTAGTCCCGGTGCCCGGCATGGCAGCCCGCCTGTCGGGTTCGGCCGGCGCCGCCACGATGTCCGTGTTCACCGAGACCGCCACGCCCGGAACGTACACCGCGCGGGTCACCTCATCCACACCCGGTTCGTTCCAGGTGGCGGTGACCTTCGACGGTACGGCGCTCTCGTCCGGCATCGGCAACATGGTCGCGGTGTTTGTGCAGGTCACAACGCCGGGGACGGTGGTCTCGATCCCCGATTCCGACTTCGAAGTCGCAACAACTCAAGGCGTCCCGGCGGACGGCACCAGCGCTCAGACGGTAACGGTCCGTCTGCGCGATTCGGCCCGGGTCCCCGTGGGCGGCGCAGCGGCCCGCCTGTCCGGTTCAGCCGGCGGCGCCACCGTGTCGGCCTTCACCGAGACGGCAACTGCCGGCACCTACGTGGCGCAAGTTACGTCATCGGCGGCGGGTTCGTTTGTGGTCCAGGTGACTGTGGATGGGACGGCCTTGTCCGTCGGGTTGGGCAACGCGGTCGCGGTGTTTGAGCAAGTGCCGCCGCCCGCGCCAACCGTCTCGATCACGGACTCGCAATTCGTGGTGTCCACCCGCACCAACATCGCCGCCGATGGCGCAGCGACCCAGGTAGTCACGGTCACCTTGCGCGATTCCGGGCTCAATCCGGTGCCCGGGATGGCGAGCCGGCTGACGGGCAGCGCGCAGGGTGCGCGTGTCTCGCCGTTCGTTGAGACGTCCACGCCGGGTGTGTACCGGGCGGAAGTGACGTCATCGGTGGCGGGGACGTTCACCGTCGAGGTCCGGTACCTGACGGACGGACTGGCTGCGCCGGCTGGTGGCAATGCTCAGGCAGTGTTTGTCGAGGTGCAACAGCCGCCATCCACCACGCCGCCGGCATCGCAGTCCGCCACACCGTCGCAATCCGCAACGCCGTCGCAGTCGCAGTCGGTATCAGTTCCGCCGCTCAGCGGGACGCCATCGGAGAGCCCGACGAGCCCAGGGGCGGTAACGCCGACGCCACACTCGACAGATGAGGTTGATGTAGAGCCCGAGGATCAGGCTGAGCTGCCCAAGGGCACGCAGCCCAAGACCGGGGTCAGCGACCTGCGAGTGCTGGGGGCCGGCATCGTCATCCTCGGAGGGTTCGGCATAGCGCTGACCCTGCTGGCCGCGCGGGGCCGGCGGCGCCAAACGGCGCTCTAGGCAGTGGCGCGAGGCGGCGGCTGGGGGCAGGCCGCCGCCAACGCGCGATTCGGAAGGGAGCGTGGGGCGCTGCTGAGGCGTGAAGGGCGCGGTCCGGCGTGGCGCGCCGCTGCGAGGGTGCGTGCTGGCAGGGATTGGCGCGGGCCGGCGAGGCGGATTTGCACTTGACGTTACGTCAACGTCTACGGTGACGGATGTGGAGTGGTCGATTCAGCAAGCAGCCAGGTTGGCCGGCACAACTAGCCGGACCCTGAGGCATTACCACGCGCTCGGTTTGGTCATGCCTTCCCGCGTGGGAGCCGGCGGGCATCGCTACTACGATCAGGCGGCTTTGCTGCGGCTTCAGCACGTTTTGCTGTTGCGCGGCATGGGTTTGGGCCTGGCCGATGTTGCGGCGGCAATCGCCGGGCCGTCCGAGGCTGCTGCCTTGTCCACCCACCTGGCCTGGTTGCGCCGGGAACGCGCGCGGCTGGACCGGCAAATCAGGGCGGTGAGATACGCCATCGGACTGCTTGAGAACGGAGATGAACTGGTGCCTGAGAAATTGTTTGACGGGTTTGACCATACGCAATACAAGGATGAGGTTGAGCGGCGTTGGGGTGCGGCAGCATATGCCAAGTCCGACGCCTGGTGGCGGAGCCTCGACGCTGGCTCGCGCGAGGCCTGGAAGGCGGCCGTGGCCAGGCTGAATGCCGACTGGTGTGCGCTGGCCGGCCAGGAGGGTGCGGTTGCCACGGGGGAGCCGGCTCGCGAGTTGGCGCGGCGGCATATTGCCTGGCTGAGGTCCATTCCCGGCACACCAGGTGCTGCGGTGTCCGCCGATGGCGGTGCTGGGGCGGGTGCGGCAGGTGCGCCTGGTGCGCCTGGTGCGCCTGGTGCGCCTGGTGAGCATGGTGAGCCGGCCGGGGACGCGGGCGGCGGGGGAGGCGTGGGACGCGATCTGGATGGGTACGTGCGTGGCCTGGCCCAGCTGTATGTGGATGACCCGCGCTTCGCCGCAAACTACGGCGGGTCCGCCGGCGCCACCTTCGTGCGCGACGCCCTGATCGCCTATCTGAACAACCCCACCTGAGCAGAGCACAGTGGGGCGGTCGGTGGCGGGGTTGGCGGCCCCGGGAGCTGGTTCTCGCACCCGCGTACGGGCGCCGGCACGGCGCAGGGCCGCTTCACCACCTTCCAATCCCTGGTAGAGCGGGTGACGGCATCCTAGGCTTGTCGCGTTCGCAAAGGCTCATCGCTATGTGGTTGTGACGCACGAGCAGCCGGAAAACCCGAACAAGAAGCGGAAGACAGTGAAGATCCCAGACGCGTGCCGAGACCTGAGCGTCGGATGGGCAGACCCCTTCAAGATGCTCCGCAACAAACACGCCAACTTCGTCCTAGGCACCCCGTCCAAGGCCCCGCCCTCATAGCGGGGGCGGGGCCTTGGACGGGACGGGTTAGCCGGCGGGTTGGGTTATTGGGATTTGGGTTGTGTTGGGGCCGGCTGTGATGGTTATGGTGGCGGTTCGGGCTGGGCCGGTGTTGGGTTGGGCGACGGCGGTCAGGCTGGTTCCCCCTACGGTTGCTGGTCCGCCGATGCCGACCCACGGTTGATCGACGCTGGCGGTCCAGGTGGCGTCGTTGTGAGCGGTCACGGTGACCGTCACGGTGGCGCCGCCTTTGGCTGGTGCCCAGGTGGCGCGGGACAAGGTGATCGTCTTGCTCGAGCCCTGAACCACTGTGATCGTGGCCGAGCCCTTGCCGGACTTGAGGGTCACCGTCGCGGTGCGCCGGGCCGATGTCGTGTTCGCACTCGCGGTCACGGTCACCGAGCCACCGGCGGCAACCGCACGGGTGGAGGACAAGGTGAGCCAGGTAGCGGACTCGCTGGCGGTCCAGGTACCGCCGCCATCGGGCGCCGCACTCAACGTCCAGGTCCCGCCGCCTCCAGGCGCCATCCAGGACACGCCCGATGGGTTGACCTGCACGGATGTGGCCGCCTGCGTCACCTTCAACGTCTTGGTGACAGTCCCGGCGGTCACGGTGATGATCCCGGTCCGTGCGGTGCTCGCCGGGTTGGCTTGTGCCTCGACCACCACGATCCTGCCTCCCGGGCCGGTGGCCTGGGAAACGGTCAACCAGGTCTGATCGCTGCTAGCGCTCCAGGCCGGCTGGTTTGTGGTGATGGTCATCGAAGCAGACGCCGCCGATGACGGAGCCGCCCAAGTTGTGCGCGAGAGCGACAGGCTGGCCGTCAAGGCAGCTTGACTCACCGTCACCGTCCGCGTGACCTCCCCGGCGCTGACCACGACTTTCGCGGTCCGCTTGGCACCCGACCTGTTGGGCTCAGCCGCCCAAACTACCGTCTGGCCAGAAACGCCCGACGTCGGAGTAATGGTCAGCCAGCTTGCGTCAGACGCTGCGGTCCAGCCTGGCTGGTTGGTGGTCACCTTCGATGTCGTGACCGCGCCAGCGGCAGCCGCGGTCCAGCTCGTTGAAGGGGTGGTGACGGTCGCTGCGGCCTGGGTTACCTTGATGGTCTTGCTGCCTACGGTTACGGATCCTTGCCTGGCTGCGCCGGTGTTGGGAGACACCGAAATGGTGACCTCTCCCGAACCCACACCAGCCCAGCTGCTAACCGTGATCCATCCCGCCGATGACGTAACCCCCCAATACCCTCCGGCCGGTTTGACCGTCACCTTCTCTACTCGTGATCCTCCTGCCACAGGAGCTGCATATGTGGTGGTTGGGGAAACCGAGAAAGAAGTCGGTGAAAGGGCACCGAGGATACCCAGTGGGGACGTTACGGTAACGGGTGAGTATCCCGGCATCGTCGCTGTCACGGCCACGCCTGCCGCATAACCGAGGTTCTCAGGGCCTGGAGTGAATGTGGCCGATGTGGCACCTGGGACGGGATTCTGTCCGCAACACAACGGACCAACCAGCCACTGATAGGACAAAGTGGCCCCCGGTGGGTTCACCTGGCTGGCTATGGCCGTGATCGGATTGCCCACGGCGATGGTGCCTGAGAGACCAACCGAAGCGATTGTGATCTGAGGCAACGCCTCAATGAGAACCGCTGAAGAAGTCCTGGACACAGTTGGATACCCCTGCTTGGAAGCGGTCACGGTGACAGCAACGGCTTTGCCAAAGTCGATCTCGCGCGGAATGAACGTGGCCGCTGTCGCGCCTGGTATGCCTGTGCCGTCCACTTCCCACTGGTAAGTGAGCGTTGCATCTGGTGGATCAACACTCGCTTCAGCGCGTAGCTCGGACCCAACCTGGGGCGTTCCGGACACAGACAACGAGTCAAAGTTGATCACCGCGCCGGTCTGCCGCACTTCGAGCATGGTGCCGTCGATGTAGAGCCTTGCGGACCGGGTGGTTAGGCTGGAGTTGGCGGCAAACGTCATAGTCACCTCTGTTGTGCCTGGTCCTCCCGTGGCGGGAACGATAGACAACCACGCGGGGACGTAGTATATCGTCCAAGTCGCGGCGCGGGAAGTCACGGTGGCCGTTAGGGTTTGGGCCGGCGCGCTGACAGACACGAAGCTGGGCTCCACCGTGGTTGATAGGGCCTGGATAATGGTGAACTGAGTTGATATCTCGCCGCAATGGATTACCAATTGGGCAGTTCTACTCGTTGTCCCTGCTGGAGGCTCGAATCTGTTCCCGATGGAGACCGAGGGTATCCGATTTGACATGGATGAGGGGTTGAGGATTCGCAGCCAATCGGCATCAGTTTCAACCGTCCAAACGCCATCGTCGCTCGCAATGTCGAATGCTGCGACTCTTGACCCGCCATCATGATTAAAATGGGTCATGGTCTTCGTGCTAGCATCGAACTCGACGTAGCTGGAAACATATGTCGGCGTTGCTTCACACGTCGGTTGGGGGCGACCAGCCTGATTCACTGTGACGTGTTTGGCCAAGCCTTGGCTGGCTACCTCGAACGTTGCGGTGCGTGGTTCGGACGATGGGTTGGAGTTGACTGCGACCTCAAGCAAGCCGTCCTGCCAGGTTCCATTGGCAGGCGTTGCGCGGATCCATGCAGGCAGTGCGCCCACGGACCATGGGCCGTTCGATTCCACCTCGACCCGATCCACTTGGCCCTGCCAGGGGGCGTTGACCATATCTGCGCTCAGGACCAGGCGCGGCTCAGGGCTTTGGGCAACTCGCACCACGGTCGAGGCGTTTGAGCCGCATCGCACCACAACGGTGTCGTAGCGGCTGACAACTGCTCCGCTTGCTTGCGCTTGAGCTGTCACACTCAGGGTGGTGCCCTGGGTGGAAATGCCAAGCCAAGTTGATGCTCCTTCTGCGTCTGCGGTCCAGGAACCTTGGTTTGTTGTGACACGCAGGTTGAGTGTCCCACCTGTGGGTGGCGCAGTCCACAAGCTGGACGATGCGGACCAGCCCTGGGCATTC
>JAIRRT010000134.1 GCA_031255835.1 Bifidobacteriaceae bacterium
CTGCCGTTCGGGGTGGTACGGCTCAAACTGGGCGGCGGCGAGGGTGGCCACAACGGGTTGCGGGACATCACGCGCGCCCTCGGCACCCGCGATTACCTGCGGGTTCGCCTCGGGATTGGCCGTCCGCCGGAGCGCGTCGATCCAGCCGCCTATGTGCTCGGCGATTTCCCGCCGGCCGTGCGCCAGAGCGCCGAGCAGTTGGTGGAGCGGGGGGCCAACGCCGTTGAGCTGCTGATCCTGAACGGCCTGGAGCAGGCGCAGGCACGGTTCCATGGCCCCGACCCAAGCGATTCAGCCACATGACCCGCACGATGCCGTCCCTCACCTGGCCGCTTGCACTGCTGGGGGCCTGGCGATGAGTCTGGCCGGGTTGATCCCGCTTCTGAGCGATGACCCCGGTTTTGCCGAGGCGCGCGATGCATCGCGCGCGACGGCGGCCGTGGCCGCCGTGGGCGGGCCGCGCCCCGCCCTCGCAGTTGCGTTGGCCCAGGTCAGGCCAACTGTTGTGGTCACTGCCACCGGGCGCCAAGCTGAGGAGTTCGCCGCCGCTGCCGCCGCCTTCGCCCTGCCACCAAGCCAAGGCACCACCACCCAGCCCGCCCCAACCACCCAGCCCAACCCAACCACCCAGCCCAACCCGGTCGGTCTGCCGGCTGAGGCGATTGCTGTGTTGCCCTCCTGGGAGACCCTGCCGCATGAGCGGCTGTCGCCCCGGGCCGATACGTTGTCACGCCGCATCGCAGTGTTCCGCCGCCTGGCCCACCCCGAACCCGCCGGCCCGCACGGACCGATCCGCCTGCTTGTGGTACCAGTCCGCACGCTGATTCAGCCCGTGGTTGCGGGCCTTGGCGAACTCGCCCCCATCACCGCCCAGGCCGGCCAAACAATGGACCTGGATGAGATGACCGTCCGGCTAACCGAATACGCCTACGTGCGCACCGACATGGTGGAGCGCCGCGGCGAATTCGCTGTTCGCGGCGGCATTCTCGATGTGTTCCCGCCCACCCAGGATCACCCAGTGCGCATCGATCTGTGGGGCGACCAAGTAGAAGAGATCCGCTACTTCTCCGTGGCAGATCAACGCTCCGGCGATATCGCCAAATCAGGCCTGTGGGCCGCCCCCTGCCGCGAGATTCTGCTCACCGAGGCCGTCCAACAGCGCGCCGCCGCCCTGCTGCCTGCCATGCCAGCCGCCCGCGAGATGCTCACCAAACTGTCCGCCGGGCTGGCCGTTGAGGGGATGGAATCACTGACCCCCGCGCTGGTGGACAAGATGGTCCCTCTGACCGACCTGCTGGACAGCCGCTGCCTGGTGATGTTGACCGACCCCGAACGCCTGCGCCGCAGAGCCGTAGATCTCCAGGCCACCACCGAGGAGTTCCTGGCCGCAGCCTGGTCCACCTCAGCCCACGGCGCCGCCGCCCCGGTGGACCTAGGCCGGGCATCCTTCCTCACCCTGGAAGACGTCCAAACCTCCGCGACAGCCCGCGGCCTGGGCTGCTGGACCATCGCCTCCTTCGGTGCCCTCCCGCACGATGACGATCCAACCCAAACCACCCATCTCACCCTTGGCATGACCCAAAGTGAGCGCTACGCCGGCGATGTCGAAGCGGCCGTCACCACGATGCGCCGCAGGACCCGCGATGGCTGGCGAATTGTCCTGCTGGCCGAGGGGCACGGCTCCGCCCAGCGCCTGGTTGAGCAGCTCGGCGCCAGTGATGTGCCAGCCCGCCTGGTGGAAGAACTCCCAGCTGACATGCCTCGCGGCACCGCACTTGTGACAGTTGCCCGGGGTGAAGGATTCATCGCCCCAGACCTGAAACTAGCTGTGGTCACCCAGGGCGACCTGACCGGCCGGCCTGGTGCACCCGAACGCGAAGTCAGAGCGATGCCGCGGCGCCGCAGCCGCAACGCGGTTGACCCGCTGGCGTTGACGGCCGGTGACCTCGTGGTTCACGAGACCCACGGCATCGGACGGTTTGTGGAACTGGTCTCACGCACCGTCGGGGCCGGTGACGCCCGCGCAACCCGGGAGTATGTGGTGGTCGAGTATGCGCCCTCGCGCCGGGGCCACCCGGGGGACAGGCTGTTTGTTCCAACCGATTCACTTGACCAGCTGACAAAGTATGTTGGTGGAGAGTCCCCGGCGCTATCGAAGATGGGCGGTTCTGACTGGGCAAAAGCCAAGGGCCGGGCCAAGAAGGCAGTACGCGAAATTGCCGGTGAACTGATCCGCCTGTATTCAGCACGTATGAGTTCACCGGGCTACGCCTTTGCGCCGGACACACCGTGGCAAGCGGAGTTGGAAGACGCGTTCGCATATGTTGAGACACCGGACCAACTCCAGACAATAGATGAGGTCAAAGCCGATATGCAAAAGCCGGTTCCAATGGACCGGTTGATTTGCGGGGACGTCGGCTATGGGAAAACTGAGATCGCTGTGCGCGCCGCGTTCAAGGCGGTCCAGGACAACAAGCAGGCAGCCATCTTGGTGCCCACCACGCTGCTGGTCCAACAGCACACCGAGACGTTCACCGAGCGCTACGCCCCCTTCCCCATCAATGTGAAACCGCTGTCACGGTTCCAAACCGCAGCCCAGGCCGCCGCCACCCGCCAGGGCCTCGCGGACGGGACTGTTGATGTGGTCATCGGAACCCATGCCCTGATCACAGGCGATATCCGGTTCAAGGATCTGGGCCTGGTGATCATCGATGAGGAGCAGCGCTTCGGCGTGGAACATAAAGAGACCCTCAAGGCTCTGCGCACCGATGTCGATGTGCTGTCCATGAGCGCAACCCCCATCCCGCGGACCTTGGAGATGGCCGTCTCAGGCATCAGAGAGATGTCAACTCTGGCCACACCACCAGAAGAGCGCCACCCTGTGTTGACCTATGTGGGTGTGGCAGACAACAGGCAGATCGCGGCCGCCATCCGCCGTGAACTGCTCCGCGATGGCCAGGTGTTCTACGTCCATAATAGGGTCTCCTCCATATCCCAAGTGGCGAGCCGAATCCGTGATCTGGTCCCTGAGGCACGCGTAGCAGTGGCCCACGGAAGAATGAAGGAAAGCGAGCTGGAAAGAGTCATAGTTGACTTTTGGAACAAAGAGTTCGACGTCCTGGTCTGCACCACAATCATCGAGACCGGACTCGACATTTCCAACGCCAACACGCTAATAGTGGACCGAGCGGAAAGAATGGGGCTCGCCCAACTGCATCAGCTCCGTGGCCGTGTGGGGCGCGGGCGGGAGCGGGCCTACGCCTACTTCCTCTACCCAGCTGATCCACCCCTGTCAGAGACAGCCCATGACCGTCTTTCAACCATCGCCTCGCAGTCAGAACTAGGTGCTGGCATGGCGGTGGCGATGAAGGATCTAGAAATCCGGGGCGCCGGGAACCTGCTGGGAGGAGAGCAATCGGGCCACATCGAAGGGGTCGGGTTTGATCTGTACCTGCGGATGATTGGCGAGGCTGTCGCAGAGTTCCGCGGTGAAGCCGATCCAGAACCCACCGAGATCACTGTCGAGCTGCCCATCGACGCCCACATCCCCCACTACTACATCGACTCAGACCGGCTGCGCCTGGAGGCCTACACCAAACTGGCCGGAGCAACCGAAGCGGGCCGCCTGGTCGAGATCAGAGCCGAGCTGATAGACCGCTACGGCCAGATCCCACCCGAGGTGGAAGGGCTATTCCACATCTGCCGGCTGCGGATTGCCGCACGCACCGCCGGCCTGACAGACATCACAGCCCAAGGCCGCTTCATCCGGTTCCACCCAGTCGACCTGCCCGAATCGCGTCTGCTGCGCCTCAAACGGGTCCACCGGGGTTCCATCGTCAAACCAGCCACACGCACAGTGCTTGTACCTGTGCCGCGGGAAGCCAAACTGGGCGGCACAGCGCTACGTGATGCCGACATCGTCGAATGGGCTACGAGGCTGGTCGAAGACATTTTGGCTGAACCCTCGTAGCCAGGCCACTTACCCGGGTATCATCATCGGCGCCGGTTGGCGCCGGCCCGCACGGCGGCTTGGTCCGCCGAATCACGGTATTGTCTACCCGGGACTTCGGTCCCAGGTCCCTGTAAAGACCGTCGGAGGTTGATTGTGAGTCGCCGTCGCCCTGTGCATTCTGGGCGCACCAATCGGTGGGCTGCCGCACTGGTTGTGGCCGGCTCGCTGCTGGGTTTGACCGGTTGCGGTGGATCGCCCGGTGTGGCGCTGAGCGTCTCGGGAACCGAATATACGGAACGAGACTTCGCCATCGCGCTGGAACAGATCAACGAGTACATCACCGGGGCAGGCCAGTTCACGGCAGAGTCCCTGGTGGGCGCACTGGTCACCAGCACCATGGTCGATAAAGCTCTGGGGGACATCGGCGCCGAGCCGATCACACACGAGTCAGCCGGAGAAGTGCTGGAGTACTTCGTTGAGCAAAACAACGCCGGCCGCCAGCAGCAAGGCATGGAAGCCCTGCCCACTGTTGAGGAGTTCAACCCCCTAACCCTCCAAGCAGTCCACGCCGACGCCCTGAGCTACAACATTGAAATGGGCCGCATGTCCGTGGACACAGAGGCCCTGTCAGTCGCCTTCCAGGAACGGCTGGCCGGCGTCGATGTCACAGTCAATCCGCGTTTGGGCACATGGGATCCGAACACAGGAGGAATCTCCCCGACCACCTTCCCGTGGCTGATCTCGGGAGCCGCCGAGGGAGCCCCAGCCGAATGACCGTCCAGCCGTCGGCAGAACCGGAGTCCAAGGCTGGAGGCCAGGTCTACCGGTTGGTCGGCGTGATGGATCAGCTGCGCGCACCGGACGGTTGCCCGTGGGATGGCGAGCAGGACCACGCCTCACTGATCCAATACCTGCTGGAAGAGGCATACGAGGTTGCCGACGCCATCGAGACATCGGACCGTGCGGCTCTGCGTGAGGAGCTCGGTGACGTGCTGCTCCAGGTGGTGTTCCACGCCGCCATCGCCAAAGCCGCTGCCGAGCCGTTTGATCTCGATGACATCGCCTCCGACGTCGCGGACAAGCTGATCCGCCGTCACCCCCACGTCTTCACCGACGATGCCGCCCCCCACCTGACCGCCGAGCAGTCCTATGCGCGTTGGGACCGCATCAAAGCCCGCGAGAAAGCCCGCACCTCAGTGCTGGACGGCATCCCGAACACCCAAGGGGCGTTGGCCCGGACCCAAAAGGTCATAGGCCGGGCCAAACGGGGTGGGTTCGACATCCATGCGCTGACCGGCCCACTGCTCACACCCAGCCAGGAGGCTGGGGGGAGTCAGGCCGATGAGGTGAGGGACGGCATCGGCGGCAAGCTTTTGGCTGCGATTGTCGAAGCAGAAGACTTGGGGATCGAGGCGGAGGGGGCGCTGCGGGCCACAATGCGTCGCCTCGAATCCGCCATCCGAACCGAGGAAGGCCGGCCCGAACCGCCCGGCCGTGAGTCAACGCCCCAATCTCCCGGCCAGGCACCGGCCCGGGGCAACCACACCACAAGGAGGTAGGAGATTACATGGCCGCAGTCCGTTTAGCGGCGCTTCGAGAGGCCAAACAGGCCGAGCGGCGCGTCGCCATCGTCCCGGAGGTCGCTGCCCGGCTTATCCGTGACGGTTACGAAGTCCTCGTGGAGGCGGGGGCCGGGGAGCGTGCGTTCTTCCCGGACCAGGCGTATGCCGACGTTGGCGTCAAGGTGACGTCGCGAGCCGAGGCCATCGCCCAAGCCGACATCCTTGCCGTGGTCAACCAGCCTGACAGCCAACTGATCGGGGCGTTGAAGTCCGGTCAGGTGATTGTTGGGTTGCTTGGCACCCGGACCGATCCGGCCATCGCCGATGCGCTGGCCGCACCCGGCGCAACAGCGCTTGACCTGGCATTCTTGCCCCGCACCTTGTCCCGGACCCAAACGATGGATGCGCTCAGCTCGCAAGCCTCGGTGGCCGGGTACAGGGCCGGCATTGTCGCGGCCGGCGCTTTTGGGCGCTACATGCCGATGATGATCACTGCGGCCGGCACAGCCAAGCCTGCAAAGGTGATTGTGCTGGGCACAGGCGTTGCCGGCCTTCAGGCGATTGGCACAACCAAACGGCTCGGCGCGGTTGTGACCGGCTATGACGTGCGGCCGGCATCGCGCACCGAGGTCGAATCGCTTGGCGCAACGTTCCTGGCGCCATCGGGCCTGGAAGACGGGGCCGGCCAGGGCGGCTACGCCCGGGAGTTGACCCCAGAAGAGCAGGCAGCGCAACGCGCTGAACTGGGTGAACACATTGTCGCTCAGGACATCGTGATCACCACCGCCCAGGTGCCGGGCCGCAAACCGCCCGTCCTGGTTACGGCCGATGTGGTTGCACGGATGAAGCCAGGGTCCGTCATCGTCGATCTGGGCGCATCAGCTTTGGGAGGCAACGTCGAAGGGTCAAAGCCGGGTGAAACGGTGCTGACCGATGGCGGAGTCACCATTTTGGACGGGTCCAATCTGGCGGCAGAGATGCCGACGGGCGCCTCGTCTGCCTATGCCCGCAATGTCATGTCTCTGCTCGCCGCACTGGTCCGCGATGGCCAGATTGTGGTGGACCTGGAAGACGAAGTGCTGGATGCGATCGTCGTGGCCCACGGCGGCAGCGCACGGAAAGGGAAGTGAAAGATGAGTAGCGAGCTGGTGAGTTCCATCACCATCTTTGTGCTGGCGCTTCTGGTCGGTTTCGAGGTCATCTCGAAAATCCCAACCACCCTGCACACGCCGATGATGTCCGGCGCCAATTCGATCCACGGTGTGATTGTGGTTGGCGCAATGCTGGTTGGTGGGATGTCACACAACCCACTGGCCTACGTCCTTGTGTTCTTTGCTGCCGCGATGGCCGCCATGAACGTGATGGGCGGCTATGTGGTGACCGACAGGATGCTCGAGATGTTCAAGAAGCGGCCTGAACCGACTGGCGGCGACGCCAAGAAGGCAGGTAACTGACATGACTGACATGACTGCGACGCAACTTGTCACCTGGATTGTCTATTTGCTGGCGGCCGTCTGTTTTGTCATGGGTCTGCACTTGATGCGCTCACCAGGCACAGCGCGGCGCGGCAACCTGCTCTCGGCCGCCGGCATGGGGGCTGCTGTCCTGATCACGGTGCTGTATCTGGTTGACCAGAACTCCGCCATCGGCTGGCACGGTGGTCTTTACGCTGGGATCGCGCTGATTGGCGGTCTGCTGGTTGGTGGCGGCTACGGCTGGTATTCGGCCAAAACCGTCAAGATGACGGCAATGCCGCAGCTGGTCTCGGTCTTCAACGCTGTTGGTGGCGGGGCTGCCGCCTTTGTGGCGTTGACCGATTTCCTGGACCGGATGGAGGTTGCTGGCGCCTTCGGCTTGGACCTGTCGGTTGAGTTCTCATTGCCGGTTGTATTGGACATCATCATCGGTTCGGTGACATTCACTGGATCATGGATTGCGGCCGGCAAACTGCAAGGAATCGTCTCGGGCAACCCGATCACATTCGCTGGCTCACGCATCGTGATGGCGGCTTCGGCCCTGTTGGCTGTTGGCGCCGGTGTGTGGACCATCGTGGTGGGCGGCAACACTTGGACGCTGCTGGCCTGCTTGCTGGGCGCGCTGGTGTTCGGTGTGCTGCTGGTCTTGCCGATTGGCGGCGCAGACATGCCGGTTGTGATCTCGCTGCTCAACGCGTTCACCGGTCTGGCTGTTGCGATGGCCGGATTCGTGGTGGACAACCAGATCCTGATCGTGGCAGGCGCATTGGTTGGTGCCTCTGGCTCCATCTTGACCAAGCAGATGGCCGATGCGATGAACCGCTCCATTCTGTCGATCATGGTTGGTGGGTTTGGCCAAGGCGACACTGCCGCAGCCGCTGCAGCAACCGCAGCCGGTGCGTCCGTGCGCACAGTCGATGCCGACGATGTCGCAATCCAGTTGGCCTATGCCTCCAAGGTGATGTTTGTTCCCGGCTACGGTCTGGCTGCCGGCCAGGCCCAACACGAGATCGCTGAGCTGGGCGATTTGCTGTCCGCCCATGGCGTGACGGTCTACTACGCCGTCCACCCGGTGGCCGGCCGCATGCCCGGACACATGAACGTGCTGTTGGCCGAGGCCAGCGTCCCCTATGACGAGATGAAGGAAATGGAGGAGGCCAACCCAGAGTTCGACACCGCCGATGTCGCACTGGTTGTTGGCGCCAATGACGTCACCAACCCGGCAGCCCGCCGGGCAGGCACCCCCATCTCCGGCATGCCGATCCTGGACGTTGACCACGCCAAGTCCGTGATCGTCATCAAACGCGGCATGGGTCAGGGCTATGCCGGCATCGAGAACGAGCTGTACACCGACCCCAAGACGGGCATGTTCTTCTCCGACGCCAAGAAAGGCCTGGCAAACCTGATAGCGGCCGTGAAGGAGTACCTGGACTAGCCACTTCCCCCGGTGCCCGGTGTGAGGAATCCCTCGCCGGGCACCGGCGCGGCGTAGGCGTCACCCGACAGCGAAAGCCCCACCTGCTACTGGGTGCACCTGAGTGGTCCATTCGCCCTAGCGCCTCGCAGAAGGGCTGGTAAGCCCCTGCTGCGCGCAGCCGACCAAGAAGACCGGTCGGCAAGGTGCCGCCGATGGCGACCCCAAGTGCTCCATCCACCTCCCCACCCACCTGTAGATCCCCCGTTTTGAGCACTTGCGGTCGCCCCACTTCCCCCACCACCCGCTCCCTGAGCACGAATCCGCCCCCGCCTCCCACCAGGCCACGACCCAAACTGCCCAAAACACTGTTTCACCTGCGGTTCGCCGTCCCGTTTTGAGCAGTTGCGGTCGTCGCAGTGGCCCTGCCGCCGATGGCGTTCAAGGGTTGGGTGTTCGTCTTGTGGTGCGTGCGTTGGGTAGGGGGTTCGATGCCGCTGGCGGCATGCCTTTTGGAGGCGGTCACCGAGTTCTTCTGGGGATGATGCGTGTGGTTCGGGGTTTCGTGGTGTCGGTGGGTTTGGTGGTGGTCCGGTTCGGGGACGTCGAGTGGTTCAATCCCAGACCTGGCTGCGGACAGGGAGGTGTGCAGGTGTGTCTCCCTCAACCTCACCATCCAGTGTGTGGACGGCCTGGTCGGGGGTGCTTAACTGACCAATTGAGCCGCCTTGGTCGTCATTTGGTCACTTAAGCACATCCACCTCGACGGGCCTGAGCACGACAGGGGGTGTGGCCGGGTCGGGGGTGCTTAACTGACCAATTGAGCCGCCTGGCTCGCCTGGCTCGTCAATTGGTCACTTAAG
>JAIRRT010000164.1 GCA_031255835.1 Bifidobacteriaceae bacterium
CTGGACTCGGATACCGAGTTGGCGTGGGAGAATCTGGCGGTGCGGGTTTCCGCCGCGCACTTCGCCTGACCGGATAGGAACGCCGATGGATCGCCAACAGGAATATGTTCTGCGGACGATGGAGGAACGAGACATACACTTCGTCCGGCTTTGGTTTACTGACGTGCTGGGAATCCTCAAGTCGGTGGCGATAGCGCCGGCCGAGTTGGAGGGGGCGTTTGCCGAGGGGATCGGGTTTGACGGCTCGGCCATCGAGGGACTCGCACGTGTGTACGAGGCAGACATGCTTCTGATGCCCGATCCGACCACGTTCCAGGTGCTTCCGTGGCGTGGAGAGGTCCACGGGACGGCCCGCATGTTCTGCGATGTTCTGACGCCCGATGGCCAGCCCTCACTGGCTGATCCGCGCAACGTTTTGCAGCGGGCGTTGAAAAAGGCGTCGCAGATGGGATTCACGTTCTACACCCATCCCGAGATAGAGTTCTATCTGTTCAAGAACAAGATAGGTGAGCCGCTGGAACCACTGGATTCAGGCGGGTATTTTGACCACACGGCGCGAGGCTCAACAAATGATTTCCGGCGGGCCGCCATCATGCTGCTTGAATCGATGGGGATTTCGGTGGAGTTCTCCCATCACGAGGCCGGTCCAGGTCAAAACGAGATTGACCTGCGCTACGCAGACGCCCTGTCCACCGCAGACAACATCATGACGTTCCGCACGGTTGTCAAAGAGGTCG
The DNA here is from genome assembly GCA_031255835.1 of Bifidobacteriaceae bacterium. Classification (GTDB taxonomy): domain Bacteria; phylum Actinomycetota; class Actinomycetes; order Actinomycetales; family WQXJ01; genus JAIRRT01. Next base: position 738 of record JAIRRT010000164.1, read on the forward strand.
CTCTGGGTGAGGGCGTATTCGCCTCATTCATGCCGAAACCGATGCCGGACCACCCCGGATCAGGCATGCACTCCCACCTTTCGCTGTTTGAGGGTGACCGCAACGCGTTCTACGAGGCTGGCTCGGAGTATGAGCTGTCCAAGACCGCCCGCGGGTTCATAGCCGGGATACTGGCCCACGCGCGGGAAATCTGCGCCATAACCAACCAGTTCTCCAATTCCTACAAGCGCCTTTGGGGAGGCGCAGAGGCACCCAATTATGTGTGCTGGGGACACAACAACCGTTCAGCACTCGTGAGGGTTCCGCTGTACAAACCTGGCAAGGTCCAATCGAGCCGGATCGAGTTCCGCGGAATGGACTCAGCGGCCAACCCATATCTGGCCTACGCCGTGGTTCTGGCCGCCGGATTGAAAGGCGTCGAGGAGGATTATCCGCTGCCTCCAGGTGCGGAAGATGACGTGTGGGCATTGACCGATGCAGAGCGCCGCGCCATGGGAATCGAGCCGTTGCCAAGGTCGCTGTCCTCGGCACTGGAGGCGATGGAGCATTCGGAGCTGGTGGCGGAAACACTGGGCGAACATGTGTTTGATTTCGTGCTACGGAACAAGCGCCAGGAATGGCAGGAGTACCGCGCCCAAGTCACGCCGTATGAGCTCCAGCGGTTCCTCCCGATCCTGTGAGCCAACCGGCAACACCGCAAGGAGACAACGATGACCGATGCCGGGCCGATGCGCGGCCGCGCGCCCTCGATGGCGGCCAGGCTCGCCCGCGCCGGGTTTGCCGATGGGGAGCGCGCTGAACGCGCCGCCGCGGAGCTGGAGAGCCTCGGCATCGACCTGACCTCACCCAACAACCACCCGCTGCCCGGCATCGAGACGTTCTCCAAGGCCGCAGACCCGGACCAGGCGCTCCTGGCAACGGCACGGATCGCCGGCGCCGCGCCGGACCTGCTACGCAAGCTAGCCTGCGAGCCGGAGGACTGGGCAAGGTTTGTCGCCACCGTAGGCGCAAGTGCCGCCATCGGCGACGATCTGGTCCGCCACCCCGAACACCTCGCCAGCCTGTCTGGGCCGGACGCACGCCTGGACCGCCCAGCCGAGCAAGTGCGCGCCGCCCTGCTCCAAGCCATCGGCGCCAACCCCGACGATGACGCACCCACCTCCGCACCCGCACCCACCCCCACCCCAACCGAACCCAACGCAGTTGACCGGCTTCGCGTCGCCTACCGGCGGCGGCTGGTTGAGATCGCCGCGTTTGACCTCGAATCCCCAGCCCCCACCGAGATCTTCGAGCAGGTATCCGCGGCACTGGCAGATCTGGCAGCCGGCACCCTGGAAGCTGCACTCGCCATCGCCCGCTCCCAGGTGGCGGACCATGAGCGGGCGCGGCTGGCCGTCATCGGACTTGGGAAATGCGGGGGGCGGGAGCTGAACTACATCTCGGACGTGGACGTGCTGTATGTGGCGGAGCCTGCGGACGGGGTGAGCGAGGCGGATGCCCTGCAGATCGCCACGGAACTGGCCGCCGCGCTGGCCAGGGTGACTATGGCACCATCCAGCGAGCCGACAATCTGGCAGGTGGACGCGAACCTGCGCCCCGAGGGCAAGAACGGCCCGCTGGTCCGCACGCTGGCCTCGCACCGCGCCTACCTTGAGCGCTGGGCCCAGCCGTGGGAGTTCCAGGCACTGCTCAAGGCCAAACCGGTGGCGGGGGATAGGGCGCTCGGGCAGGCGTACTGCGAGATGACCGACCCAATGGTGTGGACCTGTGTGGAACGTGAGGGGTTTGTCGAGGCCGCGCAGGAGATGCGCCGGCGCGTGGAATCGCACGTCCCGCCGGAGCAGGCTGACCGGCAGATCAAGCTGGGCCGCGGCGGGCTGCGGGACGTCGAGTTCTCCGTCCAGCTGCTCCAGATGGTGCACGGCCGCGCCGATCCGGCCATCCACTCCCCAACAACCCTGGTGGCGCTCGCGGCGCTGGCCAAGGGCGGGTATGTGGGCCGGGTCGATGCAGAGCGGCTGGACGCCTGCTACCGGCTGGAGCGCGTGCTGGAACACCGGGTCCAACTGCGCCGACTGCGCCGCACACACCTGATGCCGTCCAGCCAACCCGCCAAACGCCGCCTGGCCCGCGCCGCCCGCCTGACCCCAGCCGAACCCGCCCACCTCGAGGCGACTTGGAAAGCCACCCGCCGCGAGGTCCGCACCCTGCATGAGGAGCTGTTCTACCGCCCGCTCCTACCCGAGACCGCCCGCCTTTCCGCAGATGAGGCCGTGTTGGCGCCCCAAGCCGCCATGCACCGGCTCACCGCTCTGGGCTACCGCGACCCGGCCGGCGCCATGCGGCACATCGCCTCGCTGACCGAGGGTGTCTCGCGCCGCGCCGCCATCCAGCGCCAACTCCTGCCGGTGATGCTCGGATGGTTTGCCGACGGTGCCGATCCCGATGCCGGCCTGCTCGGGTTCCGCCGCCTTTCCGATGAACTCGGCTCAACTCACTGGTATCTGCGGACCCTGCGCGATTCGGCCGGCGCCGCCAACCGCCTGGCCCGCGTGCTTGCCGATAGCCGGTACGTAGCCGAGGGCCTGGCCCGCTCGCCGGAGGCGGCCCGCTGGTTCGCTGAAGACTCCCGGCTCACCCCACGCCCAGCCGACCAGCTGGCAGGTGAGATAGGCGCCATCGCCGAACGCCACAGCGCCGGACCGGACGCCGCAGCCGGAATCAGGGCGGTGCGCCGGCGCGAACTGGTCCGCGTGGGAGCCGCAGAAGTGCTCGGCATGCTCGACCCCCTGGAAGCCGCACACGCGGTAGCTGACCTGACCGACGCCGTGCTGGCCGGCGCGCTGGAGGTCGCCCAAGCCGAGGCGCTGGCAGGCCGGATCCGCGGCGTCCCGCCCGCCGCCGAGCCACCCACCCGCATGGCCCTTGTCGCCATGGGTTCCCTGGGCGGCCGCGAAATGGGCCTCGCCTCCGATGCCGATGTGCTGGTGGTCCACCAGCCCGCCCCCGGCGTGAGCGATGAGGTTGGCCAGACCTACGCAGTCGGGGTGGCCGGCATGGTCCGCACCCTGCTGGCCGGCGCCGCCAGCGAGCCCGCCCTGAGCGTGGACTTTGACCTGCGTCCGGAGGGTCGGCACGGTCCGGTTGCCCGCTCGATCGCCGCCTACCAGGAGTATTACCAGCGGTGGGCCTTGATCTGGGAGCGTCAAGCCCTCCTACGTGCCCGCCCTCTAGCGGGGGACGATGCCGTCCTGAACCAGTTCTTTGATCTCGCCAATGCGGTCCGCTACCCACGTAGCCATCCAACCGAGGCCGATCTGACCGAGCTGCGGCGAATCAAAGCGCGCGTCGAGGCGGAACGTTTGCCCCGCGGTGTTCCTCCGTCGCGGCACTTGAAGCTGGGGCCTGGCGGTTTGACCGATGTGCAGTGGATTGCTCAACTGCTCCAGATGCAACACTCCGGTTCCGAGCCATCGTTGCAGGTCACAGGCACTTTGGAGGCGCTGGCGGCCGCGCGTGAACTCGGGCTGATAGACCCGAGCGATGAGGCGACCCTGGC
>JAIRRT010000009.1 GCA_031255835.1 Bifidobacteriaceae bacterium
GTCGCCCGTCTCTCGAGCCACATCATGCCAGGGTTGATCTCGTTCAACCTCCCTACACTTGGTAGTGTCCGGCAAGAGCCAAAAAGTAACGCCGTGGACCCGATCTGTTTCCGCAAACAACCCCAACTGCCCAATCCAACCCAGAAACCCGAGACTGGAAGCCCGTCTTGAGCAGTTGGTCTCGCCCCGCCGCCTCCGGCACCCGCTCGCTGAGCACGAATCCGGTCCCACCCTCCACCAGGCCACCGCCGTAACTGCCCAAACCACGACTTGATCTGCGGCTTTCCGTCCCGTCTTGAGCACTTCCGGTTGTCGCTGTCACCCGTCCGCCGATGGCGTTCAAGGGTTGGGTGTTCGTGTTGTGGTGCGTGCGTTGGGTTGGGGTTCGATGCCGCTGGCGGCATGCCTTTTGAAGACGGTCACCGACTTCTTCTGGGGATGACGCGCGTGGTCAGGGGCTCACAATATCGGCGGGTTTGATGGTGGTCCGGTGGACACCCGACTGCTCGTCGGGTCCGACGCAGCCGGAACTGACCCCCTTTCCTTCAAACCTCACCCCTACCCTGCAGAGATGGTCACTTTGATCACAGAGTCAGACTCCTCGGCGCCGGACCTGTGCTCAGTCCCGAAGTGGACCTGGCCGGAAGTGACCACTTCTTGGGGGAGTCAGCCCAACCACTACGGAAGTGGTCACTTCCATCACCTCCCCACCACCCATTCCGGTCCAGTCGTGCTCAGCGCTGAACTGGGGCTGGCCGAAAGTGACCACTTCTTCGGGGAGCAAGGCATCGAACTGGAGAAGTGGTCACTTTGATCAGAGCAGGCGGCTTGGGAGGTAGGGGGGAAGGGTGGTGGCAGTGCCGGGACGAAAAGGGGGGCAGTCTTTCGGGAGGGAATCTGCCCCAGGGCTAGGTGGCGTCAATGTGCTGAACCACAGCAAGACTGACCGAACCCGCGAACTTCCGGACCACACACATCATCCCCAGAAGAAGTCGGTGACCGCCTTTGAAAGGCATGCCGCCAGCGGCATCGAACCCCTACCCAACGCCCGCACCACAACACGAACACCCAACGTTCGAACGCCATCGGCGGGCAGGGCCACCGCGACAGCTGTCACTGCGACAGCCACAACTGCTCAAGTCGGGCAAACACAGGCGAGCTGGGCGACCGGAACTACTCAAGACGGGTTGGGAACCTCCGGTGGGACCCCTGGTTTGGGCAGGTGGAGTCGTCATCGGGGGGTGCAGGCAGCGGCGGGCTCGTGCCCAGTAGGAAGAGAGATGAGCGGCCGACGCTCGAGGGCCAGCACAAAGTCGTGCGGCTGGAGGCGTTACTTTTCGCGCACTTCCGGACAGTAGTAAGTATGAGACGAATACTCGTAGCCCTGTTCGCCGTCGCAGCCGGATGTACCGTCGCTGCCACGGGTCCCGCCACGGCCGCCCCGGCCCCGACGATCGCGGCGGAGATTGACGCCGGCGATGTGCCTGCGAAGGCCACCACCGGTTGTCCATCCGGGGCGTTCTGCATGTGGACTGGAAGCGGCTATTCCGGCGCCATGAGCTATCGGACTGGTAGCGGGTTGACACACAGCATTGGCGAGAGCGTTGGCTCCTTCTGGAACAACCGGAGCGGCGCCGCCAGGCTGTATTCGAATGGCGGAACCTCCTCCACCTGCCATCCAGCCGGCGCCAAGAAGGCGTCGTTGACGAGTGCGTATGGCAACCCGGCCAAGGTTTATCTGTCTGCATCGACGTCGTGTTGAGCCGGGATGCGTATACGCTGGCTGGCACCAGATCCGCCTTGACTTGCCCTGTCCGGAGAGGTCACTAGCACATGGATGAAACGGAGTTTCGCGCCGTCTTTCTTGTTGTGCACCCTTTGATGAGACGCTACGCGAGCGGCTATGTTGACCCGGAGACCGCGGCTGAGGTCGCGATCGACACGATGCAGTCGCTGTGGCAGAAGGCCTTGCCAGCTCCGGTAGATGAGCAAGAGCACAAGCAGGTGCTTGGTCTTTGTTACCGCATCTGCGAGGGGCTCACCCGCAACGCTATGCGCAAGCAGGGCAGGTGTCGCTCACTAGAGCAGCGAGTGGCCGAGCACACAACGCCCGAGAGCATGGTCTCGCCCGATATCTCTGACGCAATTGCCGCCAGGGAGCGTATGGAAGCGTTTCTGCAACAGTTGCCCAAGACTGATCGAGAGGTCCTGGTGCTTATGCTGGCTGGATATGACATCAGCGAGATCGCTTCTGCCAGCGGCTGCACGCCACCAGCAGCGAAGATGCGTCTGAAGCGCGCCAAAGAGCACGCGAAGAGCAAGGCTGACTCAAGTGAGGAGGAGGCATCTGATGGAAAAGAGAAATGAAGGGACTCATGCGGACGATCTCTCGCAGTCAGAACGCGAAATCCTCGAGAAGCTGATACGGATCACCTCGGCTGGCGCCGATCCAACTCTTCCCGCCGCAGTGGAACACCATCTCCAATTGAAGGCACTTGAGGCACTCGATAAAATGGTGCAGGTACCTCCACCTCGAAGAGCTTTCTTCTTCAGTTGGCTTCGCTGCCACTTCCTGCACCAGCGAAGGCAGACCAGGTCCAGCCATTCGCTCCCCGCTCCGCGTACAAGGTTGGTATTTGCTTCTGCTGCGGGAGTTACAACGGTTGTCGCTTCAATAGTTGCTGTCATCGCCATCGTCGTCGGCACGCTTCTACCGTCAGATCAGGTGGCTCCAGCGCAGGCGATGACACCCGCGATGCCGGTGTTCAGCGCCGTCGACCAGGGCGCTATCCCGCTGAAGGGCGAAGACGCGACACCAACTCTTCTTCAGCTTGCCGAGCGCGCCGCCTCCCAGCCCGATGCTTACGACGGTGATGTGCAGGCTATCGAATACGCTGGCTGGTGGCTTCGGACAGACGCCACAGGCACGGCGCTGGATCATGGGGACCTCATTCCCGCCAAAGTGCAGCGCTATTTGCTTCCCGACGGGAACGCCAGGCTGGTGGAGCGCCTCGGTGCGCCACTAGACCCAAAGCGTGGCCTGCTGCCTGTAAATGGCAAGTGGACCACCCTGGCTGACGAGACTCTTCCGGGCCGCGCTGAAGGTCCTCTCTATGCCAGGCTACTCTCGACCGATCCTGATGTCTTGACGAGTCAACTAGTCGGTGCTCCCGAAGACTGCCCTGATATTGGCTTCTGTTTGTCTGGCCAAGTCCGGCTCCTTCACGATGGACACGTGGTCCCGCCACGGGTACGGGCGGCACTGTGGATGGCGCTGGCCAAGTCCGGTGGAGTCGAATTCCTGGGTCGAACCACAGACCGGATCGGCCGGCAGGCTGTGGCGTTTGTAGTTACACAGCCTGATGGCCAGCGGCAATACATCATCTACGCTGACGAGTCTTCAGGTTCGTATCTCGGAACAGAGACGATACTCGCCCAGGACAGCGAAGAGTTGGGCCTGAAAGCGCCTGCCGTAATAGAGTTCATAGCACTAGTAGACGCGCGTTGGATCGACCGAAGCGCCCTCCCCCCCGAATAGCCCAAACGGGGGTTACTCTGGGGGGTTTTGGTGGCGGGTTTTTATTAGGCTGGCTATTGAGACTATTGCTAGGGTTCCTAGGATTATTCCTAGTGATACTGGGATTGGTATCTCGGGGGCCCATTCGACTGGTTTGCCGCCGGCTATGAAGGGCAGCTCGTTGGTGTGCAGCGCCTCCAGGATCAGCTTCACTCCGATGAAGCCCAGAATCACCGCCAGCCCAACATGCAGGTAGACCAGCCGGCGCAGCATCCCGTCCAGCAGGAAGTAGAGCTGCCGCAGGCCCATCAAGGCAAACGCGTTGGCCATGAACACTATGTAGGCCTGGGTGGTCAACCCGAAGATCGCCGGGATCGAATCCAACGCGAACAGCACATCGACTGACCCGATTGCCACCATCACAAGCAGCATCGGGGTGACGTGACGCCGCCCGTCAATCACCACGGTCAACCGGTCGCCGTGGTACTCGCTGACCGTGGGGACCATGCGCCTGACCAACCGGACCAGCCGCGGCTCAGGAGACTCCTCCCCCTCCCCCGGCTCCTTCTTCCCCTTGAGCAGCGTCGCCGCGGTGTACAGCAGGAACGCTCCAAAGATGAAGAACACCCAGGAGAACGCAGCGATGGCCGCCGCACCAGCCAGGATCAGCAGCGCGCGGAACGCCAACGCAATCGAGATCCCGATCAGCAGCACCTTCGACTGTTCCTCGCGCGGCACCGCAAACCGACTGATGATCAGCAGAAACACGAACATGTTGTCAAACGACAACGACTCCTCGGTGATGTACCCGGCAAAGTACTCACCCGCGTGACCCCAGGACCAAATGAAGCCCATCGCCACACCGAACACCAGCGCCAGGCTGACATAGAACCCGAGCCACCTGGCGGTCTCACCAACGGTCGGTACGTGCGGTGAGCGCACATGCAGGATCATGTCGAGGGTGATCAGGCCAATCACACCAGCAACAGACGCCCCCCACAGCCACAGGGGCACATCCATTCGTTCTCCTTAGGTCTCGGGCTCAGGGCGGCTCCAGTCTAGAGGCGCCCACCCCCGCCCCGCGGCATCTAGGACCAGCGGACCAACACCGGCCCGCCAATCGGGGTTACAGTGGACGGGCCGCTCGGTTGCCCTGCACCCAATTCCCGAGCCCGGCTTCGCCACGGGAGGTTGCAATGGCATCACCATGCCTAACATCCGCGCCATATGGACGATGGCGCAAATCGGCTCGCCGTGCCGGCCTTGGGTTGGCCGCGTTGGTGGTTGGGGTGGCCTGCGCCGCGCTGGGCACCGGCCTTGGGACCGGCCTGCCTCCGGTCCACGCCATGCCAGCGCCAATCGATGACACCCCACCCGAAGACCCCTCCGGACCGATCATCGAGGATGACACCCGCCCTGACGTTGTGGTCGATTCGATCACAGCGCCAGTCAGGAACATCCGCCTAGTCAAAGGCCGCAGTGTGTCGCTGCCCGTCATGGTCCGCGGGACTTTCCCAACTGATTCCGAGGTGGTGACGTGGCAGAGTTCCAACGCCCACATCGAGGTGACCCCGCCAAACACGGTGATGGAGGGCCCCAGCGACGGCAGTTTCCGCGCGCCGCTGAACCGCGAGTCCGTCATCAGGATTGCCGGTGATTCGCTCGGCTCAAGCACGCTGACCCTCGCTGCGCCAGGCGGAGCCAACGTGTCCGTCAAGGTCCGGGTTGTGACCACCTCGGTGAAGGTCAAGTCCGTAACCATTACCAAGAAGAAGGCCAAACTCTCCCCCGGCGCGGTTGCCGTTCTGGCCGCCAAACCCGGCCCCGCCACCGCCACCGGAGTGATAGTGCGCTGGGAGTCCTCCCGCAAGAAGGTCGCCACCGTCGATGCCGATGGCCGCCTGGTGGCACGCGGCACGGGCAAGACGGTGGTCACCGCCAGCGCCGGAACCAAAAAGGCCCGCTTCACAGTCACCGTCAAGTAACCCGGCACCTTCCACAACAATCCGCTTCCACTGCCGCCGCACGATGCCGCGCCCTCCCGTGCGCACACCGTCCGGTGGGCTACATGGTTGCGTCTCTGATTTGGCGCAGTTCTCGTTTGAGGTCGGAGATTTCATCGCGCAGGCGGGCGGCCAGCTCGAATTTGAGCTCGCCCGCAGCGGCGTGCATCTGGTCCGATAGGTCCTGGATCAAGGCGGCCACTTCACCGGCGGCGCCCTCGGCCATGGCCGATCCAGGTGCCCCGCGGCGTGGTGGACGGTCAGTCTTGCCGTGCGCCCGGTCTGGTCCCTTTGCTCGGTAGCCTGATTCGAACAGGACCTCGGTGTCGATGTCCTCCCTGATCAGCATGTCTGTCACGTCTGCGATCTTCTTGCGCAGCGGCGCCGGATCAATGCCGTGGGCCAGGTTGTAGGCCACCTGCTTTGCCCGGCGCCTGTCGGTCTCATCGATGGCCTGGCGGATGGCCGGAGTGATCTGATCGGCATACATCCGCACGTAGCCCGAAACGTTGCGCGCGGCACGTCCAATCGTCTGGATCAGCGATGTGGCCGAGCGTAGGAATCCTTGTTTGTCCGCGTCCAGGATCGCAACCATCGAAACTTCGGGCAGGTCCAGCCCCTCGCGCAGCAGGTTGATGCCGACAAGCACATCGAACTTGCCCAACCGCAACTCGCGCAGCAGCTCGACGCGGCGCAACGTATCGACCTCGGAGTGCAGATATTCGACTCGCACGCCGTGCTCGGCCAGGTATGCGGTCAGGTCCTCAGCCATCTTCTTTGTCAGCGTTGTCACCAGCACACGCTCGTCGCGTTCGGTCCGCAGGGTGATCTCATGCATCAGGTCATCGATCTGCCCTTCTGTCGGGCGGACATCGACAGCCGGGTCCACCAGACCGGTAGGACGGATGATCTGCTCCACTACGCCATCGGACAGGGAAAGCTCGTAGGGACCGGGGGTGGCGGACATGTAGACCGTCTGGCCAATCCTGTCGAGGAACTCCTCCCAGCGCAGCGGCCGGTTGTCCAGGGCTGAGGGCAGGCGGAAGCCGTGCTCCACCAGGACCCGCTTGCGTGACATGTCACCCTCATACATCGCGCCGATCTGCGGGACCGTCACATGCGATTCGTCGATGATCAGCAGGAAGTCCTCTGGGAAGAAATCGAGCAGCGTGTTGGGAGGGCTGCCCACTTCGCGTCCATCGATGTGCCGTGAGTAGTTCTCGATGCCGGAGCACGTGCCGATCTGCCGCATCATCTCGATGTCATAGGTGGTGCGCATCCGCAGGCGTTGGGCCTCCAGCAGCTTGCCGCCATCCTCCAACTCGGCCAGGCGTTCGGCCAGCTCGGTCTCGATGGAGGCGATGGCGTGTTCCATCCGCTCCGGTCCAGCCACATAGTGCGATGCCGGGAAGACGATGACGGTCTCCTCGGAGCGTATGACCTGTCCTGTCAGAGGATGCAGGGTGGACAAGGCCTCGATTTCATCGCCAAAGAACTCGATCCGAATGGCCAGTTCTTCATACATTGGAATGATCTCAACAGTGTCACCGCGCACTCGGAACGTGCCTCGGGTGAACGCTACGTCATTGCGGGAGTACTGCATGGACACGAAGTGCCGCAGCAGATTGTCCATTTCGATTTGTTGGCCCACTGCTAGGCCGATCATTCGGTCCACATATTCTTGCGGCGTCCCAAGGCCGTAGATACATGAGACGGACGAGACCACCACAGTGTCGCGCCTGGTCAGCAGCGAGTTTGTGGCAGAGTGCCGCAAACGCTCCACTTCATCGTTGATGGACGAATCCTTTTCAATATAGGTATCCGTTTGCGGTACATAGGCCTCGGGTTGATAGTAGTCGTAATATGACACAAAGTATTCGACGGCGTTGTTTGGGAGAAGCTCCTTGAATTCACCGGTGAGTTGGGCGGCAAGGGTTTTGTTTGGCGCCATAACCAGGGTGGGGCGTTGCAGCTTTTCGATGAGCCAGGCGGCCGTGGCCGATTTCCCGGTCCCGGTGGCTCCCAGCAGCACCACGTCCTTCTCCCCCGCATTGATCCGCCGGGCCAGATCGGCTATAGCGTCAGGTTGATCGCCAGAGGGCGTGAAGGACGAGATGACAGCGAATGGGTTTACGGTCCGCTGCAAGGACAGAACTGGGCGCACCCGACCGATCCTACCGCACGCACGTGCGATCCTTCACCCGAACACTCGAACGATCCGCCCCCAGGGCCGGACCCACCTAGCTCAGCGTTTCCAGCCAGGCGTCCAGTTGATGGGCTAGCTGGTCTGGGGTGCCGGAGCCGTCCAACACTATGTCGGCTCCGGCCTGGCGTTCGGACTCGCTGGCTTGGGAATCCAGCCGCGCCTGAGCCTCAGCCAAAGCCATGCCGCGGTCCTGAACCGCGCGGCTCAGCCTCAGCGCCTCAGGCGCGTAGACGGTCAGGACAACATCGACAGTGCCCCAGGCTCCACTCGTCCGCCCGCCTGATTCGACAAACAGGGGGATGTCCTGCACCACCAGCTTGGCGCCAGAGGCACGGGCAGCATCGCGCTGCCGGGCAATCTCTTCGCGGATTGGCGGGTGGGTGAGCTTCTCGAGGCGGCGGCGTGCGGCACCGTCGGCAAAGACTTGGGCGGCTAGGGCGGGACGGTTGATCGAACCGTCCTCAGCCAAAACCGACTCACCAAAGGCCGCAACGACGCGCCTGACCAGCCGCCCGCCGGCACCCAGCAACTCGCCAGCGATGGCGTCAGCATCAATGATCCAGACGCCCCGCTGGCGTAGGTGGGCAGACGCGGTCGATTTCCCGGCGGCCATGCCACCGGTCAACACAACCGTCAGCATGCCAGCCCTAGCTGCTGGTCAACTTGTCCCGCAACGCGGCCAGTGCCTCATCTGAAGCAAGTGTGCCGGCGCCGTCTTCCTCTGGGGCTTGAGAGGAATAGTTCGGAGCGCTAGCGGCGTCGATTGCCTCTTCAGCAGCTTGGTTCGCCTGAGCGACCTGCCGCTTGTGAGCCTCCCAACGCTGCTGGGCTGAGGCGTACTCCGCCTCCCACGCCTCGCGCTGCGCCTCGTACCCTTCCATCCACTCGGCGCTGACCGGGTCAAAGCCTTCGGGGTACTTGTAGTTGCCGTCTTCGTCGTATTCGGTGGTCATGCCGTACAGCGACGGGTCAAACGTGGACTCGTCACCTTCTGGATCGACACCCTCATTGGCCTGCTTGAGTGACAGCGAGATGCGCCGCCTCTCCAGGTCAATGTCGATGACCTTCACAAACACAGGATCGCCAACGTTCACAACCTGCTCTGGCAGCTCAACATGGCTGACGGCCAGCTCAGAGATGTGGACCAGACCCTCGATTCCGTCATCGACGGACACGAACGCGCCAAACGGCACCAGCTTGGTGACCGTACCTGGCACAACCTGTCCGATGGCGTGAGTCCTGGCGAACAGCTGCCACGGGTCTTCCTGGGTCGCCTTGAGCGACAGCGACACACGCTCGCGGTCCATCTCGACAGACAGGACCTCGACTGTCACCTCTTGGCCAACCTTGACAACCTCGTCCGGATGGTCAATGTGCTTCCAGGACAGCTCGGAAACGTGAACCAGTCCGTCAACGCCGCCCAGATCAACAAACGCACCAAAGTTGACGATGGAGGACACAACGCCCGAGCGCACCTGGCCTTCGCCAAGCTGCTGCAAGAACGTTGAGCGCACCTCGGATTGGGTCTGCTCCAGCCAGGCGCGGCGCGAGAGCACCACGTTGTTGCGGTTCTTGTCCAGTTCGATGATCTTGGCATCGAGCTCTTTGCCGACGTACGGCAGCAGGTCACGCACACGGCGCATCTCAACCAGAGAGGCAGGCAGGAAGCCGCGCAGACCGATGTCCACGATCAAACCGCCCTTGACAACCTCGATGACCGTACCGGTCACCACGTCATCGTTCTCCTTGATGCGTTCGATGGCGCCCCAAGCCCGTTCATACTGAGCCCGCTTCTTCGACAGGATCAGCCGGCCTTCTTTGTCCTCCTTTTGAAGGACAAGGGCTTCGATTTTCTCCCCGACACTGACGACGTCACTTGGATCGACATCATGTTTGATCGACAACTCGCGGGAAGGAATGACGCCTTCCGTCTTGTAGCCGATGTCGAGTAGAACTTCGTCGTGATCAACTTTCACGACGGTGCCTTCGACGATGTCGCCATCGTTGAAGTACTTGATGGTTCCGTCAATGGCGGCGAGAAGGTCCTCGCTGGTTCCGATGTCGTTGACGGCGACTTCGGACGCCGGTGTCTCGGTGGGTGTGGTCATGAGTTAGTTGGGCTCCGATGGTGGCGTGAGCAGGTCTATGGATAGGTATTGCACGCCACGCCCACCGCCCGGTCAGGGTGCGGGCACCCAAGCAACCGGCGCTGCGACACAGCGCGCGGCTGAAAGGTTACCTCATCTCCCCACACTTCCGCCAGGGGCCAAGGGAGCCAAAGTGGAGCAAAACCGCGCCAACCCAGCCCGGACACCACTCAGGCGAGCGCGGCGGCAACCTTGATCAGGTCCGGTGGGACCGTCTTGAGTTTGCCGGCAATCTCAGCAATCGGGACCAACTCGATCCGCTCACACTGCAGGGCCGTGATCACACCGGTATCACCTGCCTGGATGGCATCAATCGCCGCCACACCAAACCGCGAGGCCAGCACCCTGTCCTGGGAGGTTGGAGTGCCGCCGCGCTGCACGTGGCCAAGCACGGTCACGCGAGTCTCAAACCCGGTTCGCTCAGCGATCTCGTGGCCAATCCGCTCCCCAATCGAGCCTGGCACTATCCCGCCTGTCGGCAAATAGGGTGTGGAAAACTCCATCGAGGTCCCCTCGGCTGGCACAGCCCCCTCAGCCACAACCACAATCGAGAAGTTTGCATGCGAACGATGCCGGTGCTTGAGGAACGCGGTGATCTCATCGATGTCGAACGGCGCCTCGGGGATGAGGATCACCTCAGCCCCGCCGGCGATGCCGGAATGAACCGCGATCCAGCCGGCATGGTGTCCCATCACCTCGACAACCATGACCCGGTTGTGCGATTCAGCTGTGGTGTGGAGCCGGTCAATCGCCTCGGTGGCGATGTTGACCGAGGTGTGGAAACCAATCGACAACTCGGTGCCGACAACATCGTTGTCGATGGTCTTGGGGATGCCGACAACCTTGATGCCGGCCTCGGCCACACGGTTGGCGGCCTTCAACGTCCCGTCCCCGCCAATGCACACCAACGCCTCAACCCGCTCAGCTTCAAGAATCCGCAACACCGATTCCAGACTGCCGTCCTTCTTGGACGGGTGGAACCGGGCTGTGCCGAGCACGGTGCCGCCTTGCGGCAGCATGTTGCGCAGCGCAGCGCGGGTCAACGGCAGGAAATCGCCATCGCGCACCCCGCGCCATCCGTTGCGGAACCCCAGCACAGAGTCGCCGTACTCCAACTCGGCTCGCTTCACAACGGCCCTGATGGCTGCATTGAGCCCCGGGCAGTCGCCTCCGCCTGTCAATACACCAATTCGCATGGCCCCTTGCCCCTTCCTTGGCATGAACTTGGACCGGAAGAACCGCGACCAGCCTACCGGCCAGAACCCGCCCCTTCGCCACGGAAGTCCGTCCCGGTTCCCTAGTGGGCTGCCTCCTGCCAGGTGCTGCCGCGTCCCACCGAGACATCCAGCGGCACCGACAACTTGGCGGCACCACCCATCTCCTCGCGCAACAGCTCGGTGACCTCATCGGCCTCGCCCGGCGCCACCTCGACAACAAGCTCGTCATGCACTTGCAGCAGCATTCGCGAGCCGAGCTGGCGCGATGTCAACGCCCGGTCCACACCAAGCATGGCGACCTTGATGATGTCCGCCGCAGAACCCTGAATGGGCGCGTTCAACGCCATGCGCTCAGCCATCTCGCGGATCTGGCGCCGGTCAGAGTTCAGGTCCGGCAGATACCGCCGCCGGCCCATGATCGTCTCGGTGTAGCCGGTGCGCCTCGCCTTGGCCACCACGCCCTCCAGATAGTCCCGGATCCCGCCAAACCGCCCAAAGTATTCGGCCATCAAATCCTGTGCTTCACCTGCGGTGATACCCAGCTGCTTGGACAGCCCGTACGCGGACAGCCCGTAGGCCAGCCCGTAGCTCATCGCCTTGATCCGCGAGCGCTGCTTGGCTGTGACCTCGCCAGCCGGCACACCAAACACCTGCCCCGCCACAGACGAATGCAGATCCTCCCCGGACCGGAACGCTTCAATCAGGGCCGCATCCTTGGACAGGTGCGCCATGATCCGCATTTCGATCTGCGAATAGTCAGCCGTGATCAGGGTTTCATAGCCGCGTCCCACCGTGAACGCGGCGCGAATCTGCTGCCCCACCTCGGTGCGGACCGGAATGTTCTGCAGGTTCGGGTCAGCTGAACTCAACCTCCCGGTGGCCGCCACCGTCTGCTGGAAAGTGGTGTGAATCCGCCCGTCATCGCCAATCGCCTTCGCCAAACCCTCCACCGCCTGGCGCAGTTTGATGGCGTCGCGATGCTCCAACAGCTGTTCCAGGAACGGATGCTCGTGGAGCGCATAAAGCTCGGCCAGCGTCTCAGCATCGGTGGAAAACCCTCGCCTAGTCCGTTTGGTCGGTTTGAAACCGAGTTGGCCAAACAGGACCTCTTGGAGCTGCTTGGGTGAGGCCAAGTTCAGCTCCGGCCGCCCAACAGCATCCTTGGCCTGCGCCGCCGCCTCAACCACACGCGCATCCAGACTCGCCTCCAACCCGGCCAACGCATCTGGGTCCACCGCAATCCCGGCCGCCTCCATCCGAGCCAAAATCGGCACCAACGGCATCTCCAGCCTGTCAAGGAGATCACCAGAATCGCGCTTGGCCAGCTCCTCCCGTAGGGGTGAGCGCAGCCGGGCCACCACCCCCGCCCGTGCAGCTTCCTCCTCCCCCCCGCCGATGGCGAGCATCAGCTGCCCGGAGTCATCGCGCCCAGCCGCACTGGGCATCTCTCCCAAGAGCCGCGCCGCAAGGTCCTCAGCGTCGTATGTGCGCTGGTCCGGGTAGCACAGGTAGGCCGCAACGGTGGTGTCCATCACCACACCGGCCAGCTCCATGCCCCGGCCCCGCAACATGTGCCAGTGTCGTTTGGCCTCGGCCGTCACCTTGGGCGCCGATGGATCGGCCAACCATTCGGCCAGCACGGCATCTTGGCTGGTCCGAGCGGTATCGATCACCACCGCTTCACCTTGCGGATCGGCTATGGCCACGCTCCATGCGTCGCCTTCCCCTCGGTCCAGCGCCCCATTGACCTCCAGACCCAAGGCCAGGGTGCGCCGCGACGCCAACCACCGCTTCAGTCCGCCGGCGCCAGCTACATCGATTACCTCGACTTTGACCGGTCCGGCCGCCTCAGCCGGCCCAGCGCCATCGGGGCCGCCAAGGGGAAAGGGGGCAGCGGCATCGTTGGCCTCAAGAATGTGGGAGGACAGCAGACGCTCACGCAACGTGGTGAACTGCAACGCGTCAAACACTCGGTGGACGGCTTCGCGGTCCATCCCGCGGATCTGCAAATCCACCGGGCGCACAGGCAGGTCAACGTCACACACCAGCGCACCGATCTGCCGGTTGAGCAGCACCTGTTCCAGGTGTTCACGCAGCCGCTCACCGACCTTCCCGCTGATGCTTGGCGCAGCATGCACAAGCCGTTGCAGCGATCCGTACTGGTTGAGCCATTTCGCGGCGGTCTTGGGCCCAACGCCCGGCACGCCCGGCAGGTTGTCGCTGGTCTCGCCAACAAGTGCCGCCATGTCCGGGTATTGCTGCGGTCCCACGCCGTAGCGCTCGGCCACAGCGTCCGGGGTCATCCGCGCCAGGTCTGTGACGCCAACCCGCGGATACAGCACGGTGACATCCGGTCCTATCAGCTGAAACGCGTCGCGATCACCCGAGCAGATCAGCACTTCCATGCCGTCGCCAGCGCCCTGGGTTGCCCAGGTGGCCAAAATGTCATCCGCCTCAAAATCGGGCAGCTCGCAGATGGGAAGGCGCAATGCGGCCAACACCTGCTTGATCAGCGGAACCTGGGAGATGAACTCCTCCGGCGTGGCGGACCGGGTCGCTTTGTACTCCGGGTAGATCGCTGTGCGGAACGTGGTGCGCGAAACATCGAACGCCACCCCGACGTGTGTGGGCTGCTCGTTTGTCAGCAGCTTGATCAGCATTGAGGTGAAGCCGTAGACCGCGTTGGTCGGTTGACCGGAGGTCGTAGCCAGTTTGTCGGGCGGCAGCGCATGGAATGCTCTGTAGGCCATCGAGTGGCCGTCAATCACCAGTAATCGAGGACGCTTTGCGCCGGCCGATGCCGTCCCACCAGCCGCGTCGGGGCCGTCAGGTTTGGTCATCGGCCCAGCTTAGAGGGCATTCTGGCCCTATTTGCCAGTGTTGGGCGGATGTGTCCGTCACTGGGGGTCGCTGCGTGAGCCGTCCGAGGCTCGAGCCATCATCCTGCGGCGGGCCAGAACCTGGCGAGTGGCCGCGCGGCTTGTCTGCGGAGTGACGCCCGGGCCCAGGCGCGTGGCCAGAGTCTCGGTGTCGATGACGCGGTGGGAGGCGATCTTGACAAACCCGAGTTGGGCCAAGAACCGCTCAGTCTTGCGTGATCCATCAATCGGCAACACGATCACGTCTGGAGCTTCGATCCGTTCAGCTTGGAACAGGGCGGCTCGCATCAACGCCCTGCCCAGCCCACGCCGCCGGTGGGCCGGCCGCACATATAGCGCCTCGACTTGCAGCCGGGGCAGATCGTAAAGCGCGGACGGACCCAGGGGACGCAACAGGGCAAAGCCGGCTGCGTCATCGTCGGCTAGGGCTAGGAGCGAGACTGTGCCGGGGTCAGCCAAAACGGCCCGGACTTGGCGCGCGATCTTTCCTGCCTGCTCCTCGGTCGCCTGCGGCGTCTCGCGCGCCTCTATGCACAAGGCGACTATGACGTCGATGTCGTCGCCGCCTGCGACGCGCACCGACTGAGCTGTTGACATGGGTGGATCGCCTTCCGGCCAAGACCTTGTGTGAAGAGCCACAGCCTAGCCTGGCCAGGCATCGCGGGCCAACCGTCTGGCGGACTTGAACCGGCAAATGGGCGCGCCGGAGCACGGCTCCAGCACGGTGTCCGTCAGACCCTGTCCGCCATTTGGGCGATGACCGCGTCCGCCACCTCACGCATGGTCAGGCGCCGGTCCATTGAGGTCTTCTGGATCCAGCGGAACGATTCCGGCTCACTCAGCCCCATTGTGGTCATCAACAGCCCCTTGGCCCGCTCGACTCGCTTGCGCGTCTCGAAGCGCTCGTTCAGGTCAGCCACTTGGGACTCCAGGGCCCCAATCTCGGCAAACCGCGAGATGGCGATCTCGATGGCCGGCAGTAGATCGGCTGAGGTGAACGGTTTGACCACGTACGCCATCGCCCCGGCGTCACGGGCCCGTTCTACGAGTTCAGCCTGGGAAAACGCTGTCAGCATGACGACTGGCGCCAGGTGTTCCCCAGCTATCTCAGCGGCAGCAGCTATCCCGTCCATGCCGGGCATCTTGACGTCCATGACAACAAGATCGGGTTCCAGTTCCCGGGTCAGCTTGACGGCCTCTTCTCCGTCTTGAGCCTCCCCGACCACGTCGAATCCGGCCTCGCGCAGGGTCTCGACAACGTCGAGTCGGATGAGCGCCTCGTCTTCCGCGACCACCACGGTACGTGCAGCACCGGGCATCAGGGGATCGTCGGCAACAGGGTTGGATGCAGATGTGTCCTTCGCACTCACAGGGGGTAGCCTACTGTCCCGCACGCTCTGGTAGCCCAACTGGCAGAGGCGGTCGGCTCAAACCCGGCTTGTTGTGGGTTCGAATCCCACCCAGAGCACCACGCTCCACTACAGGGAGATTGGGCGTTCGTCGGCTCGGACTGGGGATGGTAGGTGGGTTGAGCCTTGGAGGTAGGCGTCTACTGCGGCTGCGCAGGAGCGTCCTTCGGCGATGGCCCACACTATGAGGGACTGGCCGCGGCCGGCATCGCCGGCAACAAAGACTCCGGGGGTTCGTGTCGCGAAGGTTGAGCCACGCTCAAACGTGCCGCGTCCGGTCAATGTCAGGCCAAGCTGGTCTGTGGCGGCCTGCGCCTCGGGGCCAACAAAGCCCATGGCTATCAGCACCAAATCCGCGGGAATCTCCCGTTCGGTCCCTGCCACAGGGGCAAACCGACCCGATTCATCGGGTGCCGCATCAGCCACACGCAACGCCTTGACATGACCGGACCCCACAAATTCCAGCGACGCCACGGAGTATTCCCGCTTCCCGCCTTCCTCATGGGAAGTCGAAACCCGGTGGATTGCCGGATACGTGGGCCAAGGCTGTCCATGTGGCCTATCGGCAGATGGGTGCGGCAGAATCTCCAGCGATGTCACCGATTCGGCACCTTGCCGTAGCGCCGTGCCCACACAGTCAGATCCAGTATCCCCGCCGCCGATGACGATGACCCGTTTCCCACTGGCCGTCTGCCTGCCGGGTTGTTCGGCTCCAGCAACTGCCCGGTTGGATTCCATCAAATACGGTTTGGCGAACCGAATGCCTTCCAACTCTCGGCCCGGCAATGGCAGATCGCGTGGAGTGGTGGACCCAACAGCAATAACCACTGCGTCATAGCGCTGATGTAGTTCATCCCAGGCGATGTCACGGCCAATTTCAGTTGATGTGCGGAACCGGGTTCCTTCGGCTTCCATCTGAGCCAAACGCCGGTCAATGTGTGACTTTTCCAGTTTGAAATCGGGGATGCCGTACCGCAGCAGGCCGCCGATTCTATCGTCCCGCTCATAGACGGCCACTGTGTGCCCGGCGCGGGTCAACTGTTGGGCGGCAGCAAGTCCGGCCGGCCCGGACCCGACCACTGCCACGGTGTATCCGGTCAGGCGGGTTGGAATACGCGGCGTCACAAGCCCGTCAGCAAAAGCGCGGTCAATGATTGAGACTTCAACGTTCTTGATGGTCACGGCCGGTTGGGATATGCCCAGCACGCAGCCTGCCTCACACAACGCAGGGCAAACCCTGCCGGTGAACTCGGGGAAGTTGTTGGTGGCGTGGAGCCGCTCGCTGGCCGCAGCCCACTGGCCGCGCCACACCAGGTCATTCCACTCGGGGCACAGGTTGCCCAACGGGCAGGTCCGGTGGCAGAACGGCACACCACAGTCCATGCAGCGCCCTGCTTGACGCTCCAACATCACTGGGTCTGGTTCAACCACAGCGTGAACATCGCGGTAGTCCAATATGCGCAGCGATACTGGCCTGTCCAACGGCAATTCGCGTTGACGGACTTTCAAGAAACCTTCTGGATCAGCCACGAGCCACCTCCTTCATCAAACCGGCCCAAACTGCCGGATCGTGATAATCCAACCCTTCAGCTTGTGCAGCTGCCAATGCTTCATTCATGCGGGCATAGTCGCGTGGAATCAGCCGGGTGACCCGCCTCAACGTGCCCACTCTGTCCTTTTCCAGGCTAGCCAAGAAATCGGCTCCAACCCGGGACCAGGTTTCTTCAACATGCCTGCCTACCAGGTCCAAGAACTGTTGGACATCATCGAACCCTTCAGCGTCCAAAACGTCCAGCGTCTCAGCGATCAACGCGCCGGAATCTAAGGCTCCGGATGTAACGCGAGACGGTTTCAGGTCCACAACATAGGCTTTTCCGCCAGACATTCCGGCCCCTAGGTTCCGTCCGGTCCGTCCCAGTATTACGGCGACTCCCCCGGTCATGTATTCCAGGGCGTGATCCCCCACGCCTTCAACCACCAGGTGGGCGCCAGAGTTGCGGACTGCAAACCGTTCACCGACTGTCCCGGACAACAGGATCCGGCCCGATGTTGCACCGTATCCGATCACGTTTCCGGCAATCACATTCTCATGTGCGTGGAATGAAGCGTCCGGCGCTGGCCTCACAGTGATCCACCCGCCGGAAAGTCCCTTGCCCAGATAGTCGTTCGCATCACCGGTCAACCGCAGGTGAATGCCCCGAGGCAGAAACGCACCGAAGCTCTGGCCTGCTGAGCCGGTGAGATCCACCTCAATCGTGTCATCCGCCAGACCCTCCCCGCCATGGCGTTTGACCACTTCATGGCCAAGCATCGTGCCAACGGTGCGGTTGGTGTTGTGAATCGGGACGGAGATCTGAACCGGTTCACCCTTCTCCAACGCAGGTCCAGCCTCGGCTATCAGCCGCTGGTCCAACGCCCGTTCCAGTCCGTGGTTCTGCCCAGTTGTGTTGTGCAGCGGCGAGCCGGACACGTTGGCTGGCACATGCAAAATCGGTGACAAGTCCAGCCCGCTGGCCTTCCAGTGTCCGATGGCGGCCCTTGCGTCAATCAGATCGACCCGCCCAACAATCTCATCCAGGCTGGCAAACCCCAACGCTGCCAGATACTCCCTGACCTGTTGGGCGATGAACTCGAAGTAGGTGATCACGTACTCGGGTTTGCCGGTGAACCGGGCCCGCAGTTCGGGGTTCTGGGTGGCAACACCTACCGGACAGGTGTCCTTGTGGCACACCCGCATCATCACGCAACCCATTGCTACCAGCGGCGCTGTGGCGAAGCCGAACTCCTCAGCCCCAAGCAGCGCCCCGATCACCACGTCGCGTCCGGTCTTCAGCTGCCCATCAACCTGCACAACAATCCTGTCACGCAGGTTGTTCAACAGCAGTGTTTGCTGGGTCTCGGCCAGACCCAATTCCCAAGGCGCGCCGGCGTGTTTCAGGCTGGTCAGCGGTGAGGCGCCGGTTCCGCCATCGTGCCCGGAAATCAGGACTACGTCGGAATGGGCTTTGGAAACGCCAGCTGCCACGGTGCCGACCCCTACCTCGGCCACCAGTTTGACGTGGATCCGAGCCTGCGGGTTGGCGTTCTTCAGATCATGGATTAGCTGTTTGAGATCCTCAATCGAATAGATGTCGTGGTGAGGTGGCGGCGATATCAGCCCCACCCCGGGGGTGGCGTGCCTGGTTGCGGCAACCCACGGGTACACCTTTGGCCCGGGCAGCTGGCCGCCTTCACCGGGTTTGGCACCCTGAGCCATTTTGATCTGAATGTCCTGGGCGTTTGTCAGATACTCGGCAGTCACACCGAACCGGCCTGATGCGACCTGTTTGATTGCGCTGCGCCGGGCAGGGTCCCGCAGCCGCGCCGGGTCCTCACCGCCTTCACCAGTGTTGGACTTGCCGCCTATGGTGTTCATCGCCTTGGCAAGGGTCTCGTGCGCCTCAGCTGAAATGGACCCGTAGCTCATGGCGCCGGTTGTGAAGCGGCGCATGATCTCGCTGACCGGTTCCACCTGGTCAATCGGAATCGGATCGCGTGTGCCGTAACGCAGGGTGAATAGCCCGCGCAAAGTGGCCAGACGCTCGGACTGGTCATCAATTCTGGCTGTGTAGCGGGCAAACTGGGCGTAGTCGCGCCGCCGGGTTGCGGTTTGCAGATCGAACACCGCGTCTGGGTCCAACAAGTGGTCTTCACCATCGCGCCGCCACTTGTAATGCCCGCCGGAGTCCAGCACTGTTCCGGCTACCGATCCACCCTCAATCGGATAGGCCCGGGCGTGACGTGAGGCAACCTCGCGGGCCAACACATCCAAGCCCACTCCCCCAAGCCGTGAGGTGGTGCCGGTGAAATACTGTTCCACCAGCTCTTCAGCCAGTCCGACGGCCTCAAACACCTGGGCGGCCCGGTATGAACCGACTGTCGAGATGCCCATCTTCGACATAACCTTCAACACGCCTTTGCCAAGCGCCTTGATCAGGTTGGCCACCGCTTGGCGCTCATCCACCCCGACAATGTCGCCTTGGCGAACCATCCGCTCAACGGTTTCCATCGCCAAATATGGGTTCACGGCCGCTGCCCCATAGCCCACCAGCAACGCCACATGGTGAACCTCACGGACATCGCCGGCCTCGACAACCAGTTCGGTTTGGGTCCGGGTGTGGCGCCGCAGCAAATGATGATGCACCGCTGATGTCAACAGCAGCGACGGGATTGGCGCCAGCTCACCGTTCGATTCCCTGTCTGACAACACAATGAAGCTGACCCCAGCCGCAATGGCCGAATCAACTTCAGCGAAAATCTCTTCCAGCCGCCTGCGCAACCCCTCACCGCCACCGCCCACCTGGTACAGCCCCCGGATGATGGTCGATGAGAACCCGGCCGAGCCGTCCCCATACCGGTCTATCCGCGCAATCTTGGCCAGATCATCGTTATCGATCACCGGGAAAGGCAGCACCAGTTTGCGCGCATGGTCCGGTATCTCAGCCAGCAAGTTAGGCCGCGGTCCGATGGCGGAAGCCAACGATGTCACGAGTTCTTCCCTGATCGCATCCAACGGCGGGTTGGTGACCTGGGCAAACAGTTGTGAGAAATAGTCGAACAGCAGTCTTGGCCGGCGTGAAAGCACAGCTATGGGCGTGTCTGATCCCATTGAGCCGATCGGCTCGATTCCGGTAGTCGCCATCGGATGCAGGATGAGGCGGAGTTCCTCAGTGCTGTATCCGAACGTCAACTGGCGGCGCACAACCGAGGCTTGGGTGTGGGCAATGTGTTCACGCGGCGCCAGTGAAGCCAAATAGACCGACCGTTCAGCCACCCACTTTTCATAGGGGGCACGGGCAGCGAGCTGCGATTTGACCTCGGAGTTCTCAACCACTCGGCCTGATTGGGTGTCCACCAGGAACATCCGTCCAGGCTCAAGGCGTCCCTTGCGCACCACCGAGGATGGCGGCACCTCCAGCACCCCGGATTCTGAGGCCAGAACAACCAGACCGTCCTTTGTCACCCAGAACCGTCCGGGCCGCAGCCCGTTGCGGTCAAGCTGGGCACCGATGTAACGCCCGTCGGTGAACGCGATGCATGCTGGGCCGTCCCATGCTTCTTGAACGGTCGAGTGATACTCGTAGAACGCCCGCACCGCCGGGTCCATGTCACGGTTGTTTTCCCAGGCCTGCGGCACCATCATCAGAACCGAGTGGGGCAGTCCGCGCCCGGCCAGGTGGAGAAGTTCCAGCAGCGAGTTGAACGATGCCGAGTCAGACTCACCAGGTGCACAGATGGGACTGAGCGGCCCGATGTCGCCAATCAGGTCAGAATGCATTTGCCCCTGGCGTGCCAACACCCAGTTCCGGTTGCCCTGAATGGTGTTGATCTCCCCGTTGTGGGCCATCATCGAGAACGGCTGGGCAAGCTGCCACGATGGGAACGTGTTGGTGGAGAACCGCGAATGGACCAGGGCAATCTCGCTGGCAAACCGCTGATCAGCCAGGTCAGGGAAGAAGCCCAGCAGCTGATCGGTTGTGAGCATTCCTTTGTAGACGATTGTCCGCGCTGAAAGCGACGCGAAATATGTCCCGGCCTCATGGCCGGCCCGTTTCACAACCCGGTACGCCTTGCGGTCAAGGTCGATCCCCCCGAGCTTCCCACCCGGTGCAGCCACAACCAGTTGGCGGAAAATCGGCATCGAATCACGGGCCGTGGGGCCAATGGGACCCGGCTCGGTTGGCACATCACGCCAGGCCAGGCGCTCCAGCCCTTCCTCAGCCACAATCCGGTCAACCTTGGCCGCCGCCCGGGCTGCCTCATCTGGATCGGCCGGCAGGAAGGCCATCCCAACTGCATAGTTGCCCCGCGGTGGCAGACCCCGGTCAA
Source organism: Bifidobacteriaceae bacterium (assembly GCA_031255835.1). Taxonomy (GTDB): domain Bacteria; phylum Actinomycetota; class Actinomycetes; order Actinomycetales; family WQXJ01; genus JAIRRT01. The sequence goes on from JAIRRT010000009.1 coordinate 21,247, forward strand.
AAATGTCCCTCATCAGGGCGTCAGGTACCTGTGTGAGGATGCCGGCGCCATCGCCGGTGTTGGCTTCGGCACCGACGGCACCGCGGTGATCAAGGTTCTTCAGCACACTCAAGGCGGAGTCGACGATGTCCCGCCCCGGCTCTCCCCGAAGCGTCGCCACAAACGCGACGCCACATGAATCGTGTTCGAACTCGGGCGCATAGAGCCCCTGCGCGGCTGCGCGACTAACGTCGAAGGCCGTTGGCATTAGTCACCTTCTTTGGGCGGGGCAGGGGCAGGCGCCCGTGCCACCACCGGGATCACAAGCTGGTGGGCGATGGGTGAGGGCCCGGGGTGGTGGCCTTCACAACTCGACCCGTGTGCGTGCATGTCTCGCGCCGTCACGGGTCGGTCCCAGATTCTAGCCGTCTGCGGCGTCCTGTGTCGCCGCGCCCTCCTGCGCCGCCCCAGCCCCTGCCCCAGCAGGCGGTTCAGCGGCGGGTTCTCCGTCACCTTCGCCCGCCTCACCTTTGCCCCCCTCACCTTCGCCCGCCTCGCCCTCGCCTGCCTCACCCTCGGCAACCACCTCACCTTCGGCAACCACCTCACCATCCGCAGCCTCACCGGCATCGGCGGCCTCACCGCGGGGTTGACGGCCGGGAAGGTACAGGGTGGAATCGCGTCCCGGGTGGCGGGCGGCCGAGACCGCAAAGGCGATCAGCCCCGCCAGCCCCACCGCAATCGAGGTCCACACGTTCAGCCGCAGCCCACCCACCGTGTGTGCTGTGTCGATGCGCAAAGACTCGATGAATCCGCGGCCAATCGAGTAGGCCACCATGTACAGCGCGAACACTCGCCCGTGACCAAGACGCCACTTTCGGTCCACCAGGATCAGCAGCCCGGCAGCCGCGAAGTCCCAGATCATCTCGTACAAGAACGTCGGGTGGAACAGTGTGCCGGCCGTGTATCCTGCCTGTTCAGCAGCATGTTCGGAGACTTGCAGCCCCCACGGCAGGGTGGTGGGACCGCCAAAAAGCTCGTGGTTGAACCAGTTGCCCAACCGCCCAATCCCCTGCGCCACCAAAATGGCCGGCGCCAGCGCATCAGCCACCGGAGCCAGCCGCACGCCAGCTCGGTGCGCCCCAATCCACGCCCCGAGCGCGCCAAACGCGATGGCGCCCCAAATCCCCATGCCGCCTTCCCAGACGTACAGCGCTCGGATCGGGTCACCACCCGGCCCGAAGTACTGTTCCGCAGAGGTCAGCACGTGGTAGATGCGTCCGCCAACAATCCCGAACGGCACCGCCCACAACGTCACATCGACGATGGCGCCAGGTTGCCCACCACGTTCTTCATACCTTCGCGTGCCGATCCACCATGCGACGACGATCCCGATGATGATGCACACGGCATAGGCCCTGATCGGGAAGGGGCCGATGTTCCATTCGCCTCGCGTGGGGCTCGGGATCAGATCGAGGATCGGCACGCAGGCGAGCCTACCGCGGCCGAATGGATGCCTCTCGCAGGGCCCGCGCCAGCTTGGTCAGGGACTGGCGGGCCTGAGCGGGGCTTTCGGCATCGCGAAGAAGGCGGACAAACGCCGATCCAACAATCACTCCGTCGGCGTAGCTGGATACCTGTGCAGCGTGGTCCGGTGTCGAAACCCCCACTCCGACGCAGGCGCGCGTTGCACCGGCATGGCGGGTGCGGGCGGTCAGCTGGCGGGCAGCGGCCGAAAGCTCGGTCCGCTCCCCTGTCACGCCCATGGTCGAGGCGACGTACACAAACCCACGGCAGGCCTGGACCACCAGCTTCACGCGGGCGTCAGTTGAGGTGGGCGCCACCAGGAAAACCCGATCCAGTCCGTGCCGGTCCGAGGCAGCAATCCAAGACCCGGCCTCATCGGGGATCAGGTCCGGGGTGATCAGCCCTGCCCCGCCAGCGCCGGCCAACCTGCGGGCAAACTGCTCCACGCC
>JAIRRT010000051.1 GCA_031255835.1 Bifidobacteriaceae bacterium
TCCAGCAGACGGAAACCGAAGATCAAGGGATCGTCGGCGCCCAGGGCGACCCGGGCTCCCGCCTTGACGATGGGCCGCAGCGGCACCGCGTCGATGGTCGGGAAGACTCCCAGCGACACGTTGGACCAGGGGCACAGCTCCAGGGCAATGCCGCGCTCGACCATCTGATCCAGCAAGCGGGGATCCTCCGCGGCCCTGACCCCGTGCCCCACCCGGGTCGGCTCCAGCGTCCGGATGACCTCATGCAAGTGATCCGCCCCCAAGAGCTCCCCGCCGTGCGGCACAGAGGCCAGCCCGGCCCGCCGCGCAATGGCGAAGGCGGGGGCGAACTCCTCGGTGATGCCGCGCCTTTCATCGTTCGACAGCCCAAAACCGACCACCTGCCCCGACTCGTTCCCGGCGTGCTTGACGGCCAGCCGGGCCAGGGATCGCGCTTCCAGGGGATGACGCAGCCGGGACGCCGCCACGACTATTCCGACCTCGATGCCAAACGCCCGCGAGGCCTGTGCCGCCTCATCCAGCACAATCTCCAGGGCCGGGGTGATGCCGCCCAGGTGGGCGCCGTACGTGCTGGGATCAATCTGCAACTCGAGTCGCTTGGAGCCCTCCGCGGCGTCATCGGCCGCTGCTTCCCGCACTACCCGGCGCAGGTCATGCTCCGTGCGGACCACCGCCCGGGCCGCGTCATAGATGCGTTGGAACCGAAACCAGCCGCGGGCGTCTGCAGGCAGCCGAATGCCTTGGTCCTCCAGCAGGGTGTGGGGCAGGCGCACACCTTTGGCCGCCGCAAGTTCCCGCAAGGTCTCCGGCCGCATCGACCCGGTGAAATGCAAATGGAGGTGCGCTTTGGGTAGGGCTGCCAGATCGCGCATCCCTCAAGTCTGCCAAACAAAGGAGAATAGATGGGCCGGGAGGCGCCTCCCCCGTGGTACCTCCCGGCCCCCCGGGATACCCCAATCCCGGGTAGTGGCCAACCCAAACCCGCTGTGCGTGGCCGGGCGGCCTCACCGCCAATGGAGGGGCGGTGGTTCCAGTAGACCCATACCGGTACCGGAGAATCAACGTGACTTCTAGTCGTCTCAGTAACTGGACTAGGTCCACCGGTCCGTCAATTATCTCATGGTTATCTTGCTCTCGTGCCCAGTGCTTGGTAGGGCGTTTACTGTGACGTGGCCAACAATTCTTGGATTCTTGTGGTCCCGGCCAGCAAATCTGTGTCGCTGAGCGCATAAGACAGCCGCAGATAGCCGGACGGCCCAAACGCCTCACCGGGCACCACTGCGACCTCCGCCTGGTCCAGCAAAAGGTTCGCCAACTGGGCCGATGTGGTAGGCGTGACCCCCCGGATGGTGCGCCCCAAGATTTCTTTGACGCAGGGGTAGACATAGAAAGCGCCCTTTGGTACGGGGCAGTCAACGCCATCGATCGCCTGCAGCATCGACACGATGGTCCGCCGCCGCCGGTCAAACGCCTCCCGCATCGCGTAGGTCACGTCCAGCGGCCCGGCAACGGCCGCGAGCGCCGCCATCTGCGACACGTTGGCCACATTGGAAGTCAGGTGGCTTTGCAAATTCGTTGCACCGCCGATGACGTCCCGCGGCCCCAGCATCCAGCCCACCCTCCAGCCGGTCATGGCAAAGCTCTTGGCGACACCGTTGAGCACTACGCATTGGTCCGCCAGTCCGGGCACGGCGCTCAGGATCGAGACAAAGCGGGCGTCGTCATAAACGAGGTGTTCGTAGATCTCATCGGTGACGACCCACAGGCCGTTGTCCAGGGCCCACTGGCCAATCTGGGCGGTCTCCTCGGGGGTGTAGACCGCGCCGGTGGGGTTGGAGGGGCTGACAAACACCAGCAGCTTGGTGTTGGGGGTCAAGGCGCGGTCCAGTTGCTCCACTGTGACCTTGTAGTCCTGGTCCGCACCGGCAAATACCGGGACGGGAGTGCCACCGGCCAGGCGAACCGCCTCCGGGTAGGTGGTCCAGTACGGCGCGGGGAGCAGCGCTTCATCACCGGGGTCAAGCAGAGTGGCGAACGCCTGGTACACGGCCTGCTTGCCGCCATTGGTGATCAGGACTTGTTGCCAGGGCACTTCCACCCCGGAGTCCCGGAGGGTCTTGGCCGCCACGGCCTGGCGCAGTTGGGGCAGGCCGGCGGCGGGCGTGTAACGGTGGTTGGCCTGATCGCGGGCCGCGGCGATAGCCGCTTCCACTATGTATGGCGCAGTCGGGAAATCGGGTTCACCGGCGCCAAAGCCGATCACCGGGCGGCCTTGAGCCTTGAGGGCCTTGGCTTTGGCGTCAACCTCGAGGGTGGCGGATGGTTCAATCGCGGCAATGCGTGCGGAGACGCGTCGTTGTGGTGAAGTCACGGTGCAATTGTTTCACGCGGGTCTGACACCGCCGCCGCGGTCCGCATTCAAGTCTGGAGTGCAATGGGTGGTGTGGACAGAGTGTAAGGTGACCAGGCGTTAGTTTCCGTCTGAGGGGGACATCGCATAGACTGGATCGCTGGTGGTTGACTTCCGCCATGATGGGCCGTGCCCTGAAACGGGTGGGTCTGCCATGAACAATGGCCAGCTAGAAGACTCAACGATTGTCTTAGGGCAGTGGCGCAATTGGTAGCGCACCGGTCTCCAAAACCGGCGGCTGTGGGTTCGAGTCCCGCCTGCCCTGCAAGCAGTGTTGTGCCTAACGCTGCAGTTGCGGTTAGTACCGCAGTTGTGGTCAATACTGCGGTGAGCACGCGCAGTAGGAAGCAGTACTGGTAGTAATAGCAGTGAGCAGCACAAGGCAGTACCTAGGAGGATCAGATGGCGAAGAGTTCGCCCGGTCAGACTCGGCTTGGCCCTATCGCTTTGCTGATGCGCTTTGTGCGCCAGGTGTTCGCGGAACTGCGCAAAGTGGTCCGGCCCACGCGGCAAGAGCTGATCACGTATTCAAGCGTGGTGCTGGTGTTTGTGCTCATTGTGATGGCGTTTATTGGTTTGGTGGACTACGCGGTGGGCCAAGGCGTGCTCGCGTTGTTCGGTTAGATGAGCGGAAAAGCTCAATCAGAAAGTGGGACAGTAGTGGCTGCAGATGAGGCCGGCGTGGAAACGCCGGTGGAGACCAGTGACAACACACCCGTCACGGTCGATCCCCCCCAGGCAGAAGAGCCCTCAGCAGAGGCAACTCCCCTAGAGGAGGCCCCAGCTCAGGAGACCCAGGCGGAAGAGACTGCGGCAGGCGCTGAGGCTGAAGAGGGCGCGGCGGCGGAACCGGCGGCGGAAGAGCCCACGGTTGACCCGTTGGAGGAGTTCCGC
>JAIRRT010000183.1 GCA_031255835.1 Bifidobacteriaceae bacterium
AAAAACAAAAAGAAAACCCTGACAAGCACCCACCCAACCAACAGGCAGGCACCACCAAAGAAATTGGCATCAAAAACTCAAAATGGCACACTATCGAGATAACAAGCAACAAACCCCACGAGGCAGGCGCACGCCAGCCAGGCGAACCAGGCCGAGACGAACTCGACTTGGGCGACTGACGGATCATGCTCCCTTGAGCGCACCCACCGGACGGACCTACAGGCCCTGCCAGCGGCACACCCAGCCTCGGGCAGCCTGGAGTACTTTAGGCGCCGGCCCCGCCCCTGTCAAATCTCGTGCCTGGGCAGGCGAGACACCAGGTTGCGGTCCCCGTACGCGCCGTCCACACGGCGCACCACGGGCCAGTATTTGTCCGGGTCAACCCCGGCCGGATACACGGCCGCGGCCCGCGTGTACGGGTGGGTCCAATCCTCCACCACCGCGCACGCAGCCGTGTGCGGTGCACCACGCAGCGGGCTGCCAGCGCCCTCACCCTCGCCTCTGTATTCATCTGCTTCAGCGGCAATGGCCAACATGGCGTCACAGAAGCGATCCAACTCGGCAAGGGATTCAGACTCCGTCGGCTCAACCATCAAACTCCCGGCCACAGGGAAGCTGACCGTCGGGGCGTGGAAGCCATAGTCGATGAGCCGCTTTGCGACATCGTCCACTGTGGCTCCTGTTTTGGCGGTCAGGGCGTGCAGGTCCAGGACGCACTCGTGGGCCACAAACCCACCAGGACCCCTGTACAAGACCGGATAGGCGCCCTCCAGGCGGGAGGCGACATAGTTGGCGGCAAGTACTGCGGTCTCGGTGGCCTGCGCCAGGCCGGCGCTGCCCATCATCGCCACATACGTCCAGGCAATCGGCAGCAGCGAGGGCGAGCCAAACGGCGCCCCAGCAACCGGATGGGTCCGCCGGCCGGTCTGGGCCAGCGGATGCCCAGGCAGGAACGGCGCCAGATGCGCCCGCGCAGCAACCGGACCGATCCCCGGCCCGCCGCCACCATGGGGCATCGCAAACGTCTTGTGGAGATTAAGGTGTGATACGTCGCCGCCAAACTGTCCGGCGGAAGCCCAACCGACCAACGCGTTGAAGTTCGCTCCATCTATATAGACCTGTCCGCCAGCCTGGTGGACCGCCTCGCAGACCTGCTCAATGCCTTCCTCGTACACCCCGAACGTGGAGGGGTAGGTCAGCATGATGGCGGCCACCTCATCGCGGTGAACGTCCAGCTTGCCGTGCAGGTCATCCAGGTCAACCGAGCCGTCCGCTCGCGTCCCCACCCCGACCACCGTGTAGCCGGCCAGCACAGCCGAGGCTGCGTTGGTGCCGTGGGCCGATGTCGGAATCAGACAGATCTGCCGGTGCCCCTGCCCGCGCGAGGCGTGGTACCGGCGGATCGCCAGCAGCCCGGCCAACTCGCCCTGGGAGCCGGCGGACGGTTGGATGCTGACGGCGTCGTAGCCGGTTACGGTGGCCAGCCAGTCCTCAAGCTGCTCAATCAGCGCCAACGTGCCTGCGGCATCGGCGGCGTCTAGGAAGGGGTGGGAATCGGGGAAGGTGGACCAGGCGATCATCTCGACCGCGGCGTTCAGTTTCATGGTGCATGATCCGAGCGGGATCATCCCCCGGTTGAGCGCGTAATCGCGGTCAGCCAAGCGCCGCAGGTAGCGCATCATTTCGGTCTCGGTGCGGTAGTTGGAGAAGACCGGGTGCGTCAGGTACTGGCTTGTCCGCCGCAACCCCTCCGGGATGCACGATGCCGGCCCGCACCCCTCGCTCCCCGTCTCACCAGGCATTTCACCCGGGTTTGCGGGTGGGTAGGACAGCGTTTCCGGCGCGGCTGCGAATGCCTGCGCCACGGCCTCAAGGTGGGACCGGACGGTTGTTTCATCGGTCGAGATCCAGATTGTGTCCCTGTCCTGGGCCCACAACGCCACGCCGCGTGCCCGCGCCGCAGCCTTGATCTGCTTGGCCTTGCCAGGCACGCGGACGGCCAGAGTGTCGAAGAACTCCGAGTGGACAACCTCAAGCCCGGCCTGGCGCAGCGTCTGAGCCAGCGCGAGGGCGCAGCCGTGGGTGTGTTCGGCAATGGCGCGCAGCCCCTCGGGGCCGTGCCAGACGGCAAACATGGCTGCCATCACGGCTGGCAGGACCTGGGCCGTGCAGATGTTGCTGGTGGCCCGCTCGCGGCGAATGTGCTGTTCACGGGTCTGCAGGGCGAGGCGCAGGGCGGGTGCGCCATCGGCGTCCTTGGAGACCCCAACCAGCCGGCCGGGCAGTTGGCGCTCCAAACCGGCCCTGACCGCCATGTAGGCGGCGTGCGGTCCGCCGAACCCGAGCGGCAGCCCAAACCGGCCCGTGGAGCCGACAACAACATCGGCGCCAGCCTCGCCTGGCGGGCGCAACATGGTCAGCGCGAGCGGATCGGCAACCACGGCCAGCAGCGCGCCAACCTTGCCGGCGGCCTCAGCCAGCGGCGGCAGATCGACCAGCCGTCCGCTGGCCCCCTGATACTGCACGATCACCCCACACACCTGTTCAGGCACTGGTTCGGTGAGCGGGTCAAACGTGATGATGTCGATTCCGAGCGGTTCTGCCCGGGTATCGAGCACGGCGCGGGTTTGGACAAACAGGTCCGAATCGACCGCCACCGCGCGTGGCTTGCCTCTACCGGCCCTGACTGCCAGCGTCATCGCCTCAGCAACCGCAGTCGCCTCATCGAGTAGCGAGGCGTTGGCTGTGGGCAGCCCGGTCAGGTCCGAGAGCATCGTCTGGAACACCAGCAGTGCCTCGAGCCGGCCCTGGGAGATCTCCGGTTGGTAGGGGGTGTAGGCGGTGTACCAGGCCGGGTTGTCCAGGATGGCGCGGCGCAGCACGGCCGGGCTGTGGGAACGGTAGTAGCCCATGCCAATCATGGAGATGACCTGGGTGTTGAGGGACGTCATCGTACGCAATTTGTCCAGGGCGGCCGGCTCTGGCAGGGGTGGCGGCAGGGTGGGCAGGGGTGTGCGCAGGGTGGGCGGCAGTGCCCGGTCCACAATGCTTTCCCCCGGCGCCAAACCCAGCCGTTGTCCGATGACGTCGCGATCGCTGGCGCTCAGGCCGAGGTGGCGGGTGATGAAGGGGGCGGTCACTGTGCCACGTCCGGCAGCGCCGCGTAGGCAGCAGCATCCAGCAGGCTCGGGATTGGCTGCGAGGGTTGGACGGCGAACAGCCAGCCTTTGCCGTATGGATCGTCATTGACCAGCTCGGGAGCGTCGACTACCTCGGCGTTTACTTCCACCACGGTGCCGTTGAGCGGGGAGAAGATCTCGGAGACCGATTTTGTCGATTCGATCTCGCCGCAGGGTGCGCCGGCCGTCAGTGCGGCTCCGACGTCGGGGAGGTCCACAAACACAACGTCACCCAGAGCGTTCGCTGCGAATGCTGTGATGCCTACTCGGGCTGGGGAACTGGACGGATCAGCCACCCACTCGTGTTCTTGGGTATAGAAGAGATTGGACGGGATGGACATTGGGACTCCTCAGTGTGGTTGGCGGTGGCTGTGGTGGGTGGGTGATTGGTTGGGTGGGTGGTTGGCGGACCCAGGGGCGGGTCCGGGGGCGGGATCGCTCGCCGTCAGGTTGCGCGCCGGTAGAACGGGCGCGCGGCGACGGTGAAACGTTGATGGGTGCCCCTGATATCGACCGCCAGGGGGGTGCCTGGGGCGGATTCGACGCCCGGGTCGATGTAGGCCAGTGCTATGGGGTGCCCCAGGGTGGGCGAGAGCGCTCCTGAGGTCACTTCGCCTATCGCTTCGCCGTCCGCGGCGGTGAGGACTTGGTATCCGGCGCGCGCCGCCCGGCGGCCTGAGCCGGCCAGGCCGATGAGCCGGCGCTGGCGGGGGTGGGGGGTGCCGTCATCGGATACGAGGGCGGATTTGCCGACAAAGTCCGGTTTGGTCAGATCGACAAACCGATTCAGGCCGGCATCCCAAGGGGTGGTGTTCAGGGTCAGCTCATGGCCATACAGCGGCATTGCAGCTTCCAGGCGGAGCGTGTCCCGGGCCGCCAATCCTGCGCGGACCAGGCCAAATGGCTCGCCAGCCTGCTCCAATTTGGCCCAGATGCCGGAAGCCTCGCCCGCGGGGGCTGAGATCTCGAAGCCGTCCTCGCCGGTGTAGCCAGTCCTGGCAACCAGCACGTCTACGCCGTCCAGTTGGGCCGGGGCGGCGGTGTAATAGCGCAGGCCAGTGGCCACTTCCCGCAGGCCGGCCGCAGCCAGAATCTCTGCCGAGCGGGGGCCTTGCACGGCAATCAGTGTGCGTTCAAGGGTCGAATCACGCACTGTCGCCTCATGTTGGGCGAGCCGTTCGGTTAGGCGCTCGAGAACGGCCTGCCGGTTGGCGGCGTTCGCGATCACCAGATACTCGGCATCTGCCAGGCGGTAGACAATCAAATCGTCGACGATGCCGCCGTCCGGCTCGAGCATCAACGAGTACGAGGCCCTGCCGTGGGGCATCGCGCCGTGGGCGCCGGTCAACGCGAAGTCGAGTGCTTGGCCGGCTGCGGGTCCGCGGATCTCGAGTTGGGCCATGTGGGACAAGTCGAACAGTCCGGCCGTCTGGCGGACGGCTGTGTGTTCGGCCAGTTCCGAGCCGAACCGCAATGGCAGGCTCCATCCGGCAAACTCGGTCATGTGGGCGCCGCGGTGGACGTCATCAAGTGGGCTGGTAAGCACGTCTTCGGCTCCAGGAGAATCGGCCGCGCACTGTGGCGGACCGGCATGCGGGCAACGGAACCCAGGCAGGTTACCAGCACCCCGCACACGTGTGACGCAACGGTCCCTGCCGGGCTGAGCAGTCTGATCCCAACGCTGCAGGTGGGAATACCCCAGATGGGCCCGATGTTGTTGTCAGCGTGAGTATCAAGGCACGTAGGCTCCGTTGGCGACCCGCAGCACTGCGCCGCGCCAACCTCGAACGTACCCCTCGCACCGGTCACAGGCTTGCCCGTTTTGGCGCCAGAGCTGCCACAGCGGGCGCGGTGGCGATGGTGCTCATAGTTGTGCTGGGCGGGACCCCGCGGTTCGCCGCCCAGGGCGATCCTGCCGTCACGGAGTTCTTGATCAACTCGCTCGCGCCGAGCGGCACGGACAACAAGGCGGGAGACGCCAAGTGCGAGACCGCAGACCCAATCCCAGTCTGCACACTGCAGGCTGCCATCGAGCAGGGCCTGTACACAGCCGAACACCATGGTCCGGTCAGGATAGGTGTGGCCGAAGGCACTTCTGGAACCATTGAGATCACCGAAAGCGATCTCAAGTCGAAGAAAACCGCTCTCGCATTCACGACCAAGGCCGGGCCGACAGACCTGCTCACCTACTTTCCGCTCGAAAAGCCGATCAAGCACAAGCTAACAATAGACTTGGGCAAGAAGCTGTCCGTCCAGTACAAACCGACACCAAACGGAACGGTCACCCCTGCGGCAGCCTTCTATGTCAACTCCCCTGACGTGGAGCTGATTGGCTTCGATGACATCTACTTCTCCGACACGTCCATCGCTTTTGGGCCGAACTCGGATGGCTCATCACTCCGTGACGGTGAATCCCTCCACCCGACCACAACTGACGCCAAGCACATGGTCCGCATCATGCCCGGGGCAGACAGCATTACCATCGAGGATTACAAGATGGGTGGATTCTCTGGCCTAGCAAACTACATGTGGAATAGAAACGAACGGTTCTTCGGTATGATCAGTGTCACCGGAGACCCCGCCGCTGGCCCAGTCTCCAACCTGACACTCAACAGGCTGGTATTAGACAATGGCGAGATGGTATACAACGCTACCGAGAATCGCTATGACCCACAATGCGAGGCAAACCCTGTCTGGGCATGCGCACAAGCTGGGGTCATATTCGATGATCACATTCGCATAGATGGGCTTGCTATTACAAACAGCAAGTTCATGAATTTCCCCAATTACCGAGATCCACTAGACCTCGACGACGCCGGTCCTTCTTCCGACTGGATCATTCAAGGAAACACCTTTACTGACATTGCAAGTGGAATCGACTACTACGAGGCGACGCTCCAGTTGCCGTTCACACAGCCTTTGAGCGGCCAGAACTATATCCGCGACAACACGTTCATAAACGATCCGAACCTCAGGCAGGGATTCGGGATTCGGTGGTGGGGACCGAACGGTGATGGTGCCGATATGGCCTCCAACCTTTACATCGAGGACAACTACTTTGACGGACACATTGCCCAATCCATTCTGTTGACCAACGTCGGCACCGCGACGGTTCGGTTCAACCGATTTGGTGTAAACTCTGCATCTGCGAGTTCGGGTGAGACAGAAGAGACACAGACTTCGAACGTCGGGTGGGACGAGCCAACTCTCTTCCTCAACAGCACCAACACGACAAACCGCAACATTCTGACCTGGTATCCGACCGATATGACGGTTGTCGAGTGCGATCCGCGCGTGACCATTGAGAAGTACCTGACTCCGATGAACAGCGAACACAACCTGCCACGCGAGCCGGTCACTCTGGACTTCTACTTCACAAAGCAGAACGCCGCCGAGCTCTACTTGGGCTCCATAGAGAACATCAGCGAAGCTGGCGAGATGCGGCTCCCGACGCTGCCGGTGGAGGAGGGCTATATCCGGCTCCAAACCCAAGCATTCAGCCCTACTGGACAACTCGAATCTTCCCAATTCTCCCGCACAGTCAAATACGATGGTCCAGGCGACTGCTGGACGCCGAGCGCCAAGATCACCGTCAGGGCCTGGACGGATGTCCAGGAGCCCGATGCCACCTATGACGAGATCATTGGAGGCGACGGCGTTGAGTTGCTATCCGGTGCGAAGCCCCTGCCCGGCACGCCTGTCTGGTACACCTACACGGTGAAGAACACCTCAGCCCATCCGCTGTCCGATGTCGAGGTGCGCGATTCGGAGAATGCCCCGCTGGTATGCATAATCGGTGATCTTCCCCCGATTGCCCGCACTGGTTGCGTCCGGCGTGCGGTCATCGAGATCCGTCATCCAATCGAATAGTTGCGCAGGCATCGCCGCGCACAGTCGAAGCCTGGCTCGTCTTGCAGTGCGGCTAAATTGGCTATGCCCTGAAGGGCGTCACGCCAAGGATTTGCTGAATAGTGCGTAGTGGTGGGTGTTGGCGGCCGCTCCAGGAAAGTAGGTGTTTGTCGGGGCGGATTGGTGGATCAGGCCTGCGATGGTGCCCGAACCGCGCCCAGCCGCATAGGCCAAACAGCGCGCCGCCAGCGCCTGCCCAATCCCTCGCCGAGACGTGGCCATATACGTCGCCACATAAGCATCGTTTCGCGTCCGATGGCGCAACACCGCCATCCGCGCCCGCCAACCTCCCGCGTCCAGGCATCGGCCAAAATCAGGTGTCATGGTTGCGAATCCGACCAGGTCATCCCCGGCCCAGGCCACCTGTGTGCCGCGGCGGTCCAATACGGCCCCCAACGGCCCGATCAGGGCGTCGAATTGTCCTTCATTGATCGGTTGGAACTCGTCCATGACGGCGAACCGCTCCACCACCATTCGTCTTATGGGCCCGTATGCCTGTGCGAACTCTCGCCCCAACGGCCGGACGTCCACCCCCGCAGGCGCCGACACGCCCTGCGCGGTGGCCGCAGCATCCCTTGTCGCGGCACGGTCGAGGATTCGCGAACAGTAGCGGCCCGTCACCTCATATCCGGCGGCCTGCCACAACTCGGGAT
>JAIRRT010000185.1 GCA_031255835.1 Bifidobacteriaceae bacterium
ACCCTGCTCCAAGCAACAGCCCGGGACGCGCAGGCCACCCCGATGGCCGGCCGGAGGATTGGGGGAGCCGCATGACCACGCTGTTCACCGACATCGGCGAGCTGACCACCAATGATCCGGCTCTGGAGGGCCAGCCGCTCGGTCTGCTGCACCAGGCCGCGATGGTGGTGCAGGCGGGCCGCATCGCCTGGGTCGGTCCCGCCAACCAAGCCCCCGCCGCCGATGCCGCAATCAGCCTTGGGGGAGCGGCCGTGGTTCCAGGGTTTGTGGACTCCCACACCCACCTGGTGTTTGCCGGGGACAGGGCCGGCGAGTTCAACGCCCGCATGTCCGGCCAGCCCTACTCAGCCGGCGGCATCCTGACAACGGTCAAGGCGACCCGCGCGGCATCGGACGGGGAACTGAGCGGAAATCTGACCAGGCTGGCGGGCGAGATGACGCGCCAGGGCACCACAACGTTCGAGGTCAAGTCCGGCTACGGCCTGACCGTGCGCGATGAGGCGCGGGCCTGCCGGATCGCCGCGCAGGCCACTGACCAGGTGACATTCCTCGGAGCTCACGTCCTGCCGCCGGAGTTCGCCAAGGATCCGGCCGGGTACATCGACCTGGTGACCGGCCCAATGCTGCAAGCCTGCGCCGGCCAGGCACGCTGGATCGACGCCTTCTGCGATGCCGGTGCGTTCGGCGTCGATGAGGCGATGGCGGTGCTGCGGGCGGGGCAGGTGGCTGGCCTGGGCGGCCGGCTTCACGCGGCCCAGCTGGGACCGAGCCGGGCGGTGCGCCCCGCCATCGAGCTGCACGTGGCCTCGATTGACCACTGCACCCACCTGACCAGCCGCGACATAGCCGATCTAGCCGATAGCAACACCGTCGCCACGCTGCTGCCAGGCGCGGAGTTCTCCACCCGCCAGCCCTATCCGCCGGCTCGCCAGCTGCTCGATTCCGGCGTAACGGTGGCGCTGGCCACGGACTGCAACCCTGGATCCTCGTTCACATCCTCCATGCCGTTCTGCCTGGCGCTGGCGGTCCGCGAGATGGCCATGACGCCCGCCGAGGCCCTGTGGTCCGCCACCGCCGGTGGTGCCGCCGCCCTCCACCTGGACGATGCCGGCCGGCTTGTCCCCGGCGCATGGGCGGATTTCGTGGTGTTGGAGGCGCCCAGTTTTGTGCATCTTGCCTACCGCCCAGGGGTGCCCTTGGTGCGGCAGGTCTACCGCAAAGGAGAGTTGACGTGACCCCAGAACCAGCTGCTGTGCCCCCTGTGCGCACTGTGCGCCTGACGCCTGGTCCGCTGACCATGGACGATGTCCTTTCGGTTGCCCGCCACGGCGCCAAGGTGGAGCTGACCGGGGAGGCGATGGACGCCATCGGACGGGGGGCTGAGCTGATTGCGGCACTGGGTGAGGACCGCTCGGCGCACTATGGCGTCTCAACGGGGTTTGGGGCGCTGGCCACCAAGGAGATCCGGCCCGAGCGGCGCAGCGAACTGCAAGTCAACGTGGTGCGCAGTCATGCCGCCAGCTCCGGGCCGGCGGTTGAGGCCGAGGTTGTGCGGGCGATGATGCTGCTGCGCGTGTCCACGCTGGCCAGCGGGCGCACCGGGGTGACGCCGGCCACCGCGCAGGCATATGCGGCGCTGCTCAACTCCGGGATTGTGCCGGTGGTGGGGGAGTACGGGTCGCTTGGGTGCTCGGGGGATCTGGCGCCGCTGGCCCACTGTGCGCTGGCGCTGTTGGGCGAGGGCGAGGTGATCTGCCCTGATGGGCGGCGTGTTGGGGCTGGGGAGGCGCTGGCGGCGGCTGGTCTGGAGCCGGTTGATCTGGCGCCCAAGGAGGGGTTGGCCCTGATCAACGGCACGGACGGCATGCTTGGCATGTTGGTGTTGGCGCTGGCGGACCTGACTGCCCTGCTCGATGCCGCTGACATCGCGGCCGCGCTGACGGTTGAGGCTTCCGCTGGGGTACCTGGGGTGTTTGCGCCGCACATTCAGGCGCTGCGGCCGTATGCGGGGCAGGCGGAATCGGCCAGGCGGATTGCGCGGCTGCTGGAGGGCTCGCAGATTCTGGCGGGGCACCGCGACGCGGCGGCGGCCCGCGTGCAGGATGCGTATTCGATTCGCTGCGCTCCGCAGGTTCATGGGGCGGCCCGCCAGGTTGTCAGCTTTGCCGCCGGTGTGGCTCAAACCGAGCTGGCCTCGGTGATAGACAACCCGGTCATCACCGATCTGGACACTGTTGAATCGAACGGCAACTTCCACGGCGCGCCGCTGGCATACGCCCTGGACATGCTGGCAATTCCGGCGTGCGATGTTGCGTCGATGTCGGAGCGGCGCACGGACCGGCTGCTTGATCCGAACCGCAGCCACGGCCTGCCGGCGTTCCTGGCGGCTGAGCCGGGCCTGCATTCCGGGCTGATGATTGCCCAGTACACAGCGGCCGGGGTTGTGGCGGAGATGAAGCGGTTGGCGGTGCCGGCCTCGGTTGATTCGATTCCGTCATCGGCCATGCAGGAGGACCACGTCTCGATGGGTTGGGCGGCTGGGCGCAAGCTGCGGCGGGCTTTGGACGGTTTGGGCCGCGTGCTGGCCATTGAGATTCTGACCGCTGCCCGCGGGATTGATCTGCGTTCTCCGCTGCTGCCGGGCGCGGGAACAGGCCGTGTCGTGGCGGAAATCCGCCGTGAAGTTCCTGGGCCAGGGCCGGATCGTTTTGTGGCCCCTGATATCGCGGCCGTGCGGCGCATGCTGACAGATGGGGTGTTATCGCAGGCGGCGGGGCTATAGGGCGCAACTTGTGGCCCTGGGGGCCGCTGGGTTGGATCACCGGTGGGCGGCCGGACGGCGCAACTTGTATCGCCTGGTTCCACAGTTTGGCCATGCGTGGAGCACGCGGGTCGCAATATGAGGCTAGTATGTCGGTGCGGAGTTTCGGTTGATCTTCGCTTCTACCCTGTTTGCCCTTGTAGCCGTGTTATGAGGTGGCGGGATGGCGTGGATGCCGAAGTCCGTCCGCGGTCAGCAGCCAGACGACCGCGATACTCACCGTAAAGGAGTCGTAAAGGAATTGCGAATGAACCACTTGAACAAATCCCAGCACAGGCTGAAGCGGAGCATGGTCTCTGTTGCAGTCGTGGCTGGGTTGGCCGTGGCCGGTGCGCCGGCACTCATGGCCGCCCCAGCTGTGGGCGACGATCCAACGATGCCGTTCCAGGATCAAACCCTCCCCTTCTCCGTCCGCGCCGCGGACCTGGTTTCACGCTTGACGATGGAAGAAAAGGCCCAACAGTTCTTCACGGGTATCTTCAACGCCCAAGCCGGGTCCCAGTCCAATGCTCAGGCTCCCGCGATTCCACGTCTCGGCATCCCGAGCTACAACTATTGGAATGAAGCACTCCACGGCGTTGCCCGCCGCGGCGTTGCTACCGAGTTCCCCACCGGCCTTGGCATTGCCGCGACCTGGGACCGGGACCTCGTATTCAAGATGAACGAAGCCTCTTCTGATGAGGCGCGCGCCAAGACGAATGACTGTCTTGCCGGTCTTGACATGACCACCCCAAGCGGTCTCAACACCTGGTGCGAGGGCCTGACCTATTGGTCGCCCACCATCAACCTTGCGCGTGATCCGCGCTGGGGCCGGGCTGATGAGTCCTATGGCGAAGATCCCTACATTGCAGGTGAGATTGCTGGACAGTTTGCCCAGGGTCTCCAGGGTTCGCGCAACAAGTCTCTTCCGGACTCGGTTGGCGGAGAGGACACCTACCTGAAGGCGATCTCCACACCGAAGCACTTCATCGCCAACAACTCTGAGGTCAACCGCCACAGTGGCACCTCGAACCTCAGCGACCGTTCGCTGCATGAGTACTACACCGCCCAGTTCGGCAAGGCTGCCGGCAAAGAATACGGCGCGAAGTCCTTCATGACCTCGTACAACGCTGTCAACGTCAATCCCAACTACACCTCACGTTGGGGCAAGCCGACCATCGTTCCAGTTGTCGATGACAAGGGCGGAACACCGGTTCCGGCCAACAAGTACGCCGTTGAGACCATCATGCGCCGCATGTATGGCTTCGATGGTTTTGTCACCTCTGACTGCGGCGCCGTCCAGGACACGTGGGAAGTCCATCCCGCTGGCCACAGCTGGACTCCGGAAGAGATTGGCCGTCAGGTGACCGAGGCCGAGGGCGATGCATATTCGCTCAAGGCTGGCACCGACGTTGACTGCACCGTCTCCTGGAACAACTCGACCTATCCCAAGGGCCTGCCTGTTGCGCAGGATCTGGGCTTGGCCACCGAGCAGGATTGGGACGTCGCCTTGACCCGCGCGTTCACCATCCGCTTCCAGACCGGTGAATTCGACGATGCCGACAAGGTCCCCTACAAGGCCGCCGCCTACAGCGCTACGTCCGGTGCGGATCAGGCCGTTGGTTCTCCCAAGCACCTCGCTCTGGCGCACCAGATGTCACTTGAGGCTCCAGTGCTGCTGAAGAACGAAGACAACGCTCTGCCGCTGTCTGTTGGCACCGGCGATGACACCGTGGTTTTGGGCTACTACTCGACCCATCCCATCCACGGCGGCTACTCGCCCACCACCACCTCGGTGACTACGGCGACTGCGTCTGACAGGATCAAGAACTATGTAGAGGCAAACGGTGGCACCTACGATGTCATCGATGACGCCATCACTCCGGCTGTTGGTGTCAAGCCGACCGTCCAGCGCCTCGA
>JAIRRT010000202.1 GCA_031255835.1 Bifidobacteriaceae bacterium
GGGGGCTGGGGGGGGGGGGGGGGGGGTGGGGTGCGGGGGGGGGGGGGGGGGGGGGGGGGGGGGGCCCCCCCCAGCTCAACTCCCGGGGGGGGGGGGGGGGGGGGGGGGGGGGGGGGGGCAACTGTCCACAAGATGGCGAGACACAACTGTCCACAAGATGGTGAGACAGCATGTGGGCCTGCATTGCGCCGAGGGTTAGTGGAGGGGGCCTCTTACTGCTCGGTGGGCTTGGGCTGTGGCGGCTAGGGCGGCGGGCGGCGGGTACTTCACGGCTTCCAGGGTTAGGCCGTGGGGCGCCAGGACGTTGGCTGCCGATTCTCGCTCGGAGCTGGCCAGGACCGAATCGATCCACTCCACGGGGCGCCTGCCCTCACCTACCGCCACCAGCGCACCGGCCATCGACCGAACCATCGAGTGGCAAAAGGCGTCCGCCTCCACCCAAATCTCAATCCGTCCGCCGTCAGCCTCCGGCCCCCCGCACCCAACTCGGTGGACGCTGGCTTCCAGGACTCGGCGGACTGTGCTGGCGCCGGGGCGGGGGCGGCACAGGGCGGCGAAGTCGTGCTCGCCTAGGAAGCGGGCTGCGGCATCGTGCATCTTGGAGACGTCAAGGGGGCGAATGTGCCACAGGACGTGGCCGCGCTCCACCGGGTCGCGGCTGGCCGGCGTGTCCGAGATCCGGTAGCAGTAGCGGCGCGCGATGGCGGAGAAGCGGGCGTCGAAACCCTCCGGCGCCAGGCCAATCGACTTCAGGCGCACGTCCGGCCCCAGCACGCCGTTCAGCCGGCGGGTCAACAGCCCAATCGCCTCATCTGGCCGGCTTGCCCCGCGCCGCCAGCCCAGCGCATGCCCCCAAGCAGCTGGCGGGATGTCCACGTGCGCCACCTGGGCGCGGGCATGCACGCCGGCGTCGGTGCGGCCGGCCACAGTGATCCGGGGCGGGCGGTCCAGCCGCAGCACGCGCGCCAACGCCGCCTCGATCTCGCCCTGCACCGTGCGCAGACCCGGCTGAGCGGCCCAGCCGTGGAACTCGGTGCCGTCGTACGCGAGGTGGAGTTGGAGCCTCAGGTGGGGGCCGGCATCGGACGCGGAATCAGACGCGGCATCAGTCACGCGGTTACGCTACCGCTGGACCTCCCCCGCGCGAAGGGCAAGCCATGGGCAGAACGCTGATCATCACCAATGACTTTCCGCCGCGCATGGGCGGGATCGAGACGTTCGTTTACGAGCTGGCTTCCAGGTTGGACCCCGCGCGGGTGGTTGTGCTCACCGCGTCGATGCCGGGGGCGGATGCGGTGGACCGAGGGTTGGCGTTTCCGGTGCATCGGCTGCGGACCTCGACGCTGCTGCCTGTCAGGCAGGTCCGGCGGGCGGCCGAGCAGCTGATTGAGCGGTATGGGTGCGATTCGGTTTGGTTCGGTGCGGCGGCTCCCCTTGGGTTGTTGGGCTCGGCGTTGCGCGCGAATCCGCAGGTCAAGCGGGTGGTGGCTTCGACTCATGGGCACGAGCGGACGTGGGCGCGCATCCCGGCTGGGCGCGTGGTGCTGCGGCGGATCGCCGCCGGCGTGGACGTGCTGACCTACATCTCCGAGCCCGTCCGCGCCGCCCTGGCCGCCGCCATCCCCCACTGCCCCGCCCGCCTAGTCCGCCTAACCCCCGGCGTAGACCTCACCAAGTTCTCCCCCGCCGATGCCGCACCTGGGGGTGGGGAGGTACGCGGACTTCAGCAGGAGGCCGGCGCCAACAACCCGGCAACCCGACCCGACCCGAGCTCCGCCGATGCCGCACCGCGGGTTGGGGAGGGGGCGGTTGTGGTTTGTGTGGCTCGGTTGGTCAAGTTGAAGGGGCAGGATGTGCTGCTGCGGGCGTGGGCTCGCGTGGCCCCGCACCACCCGGACGCCACGTTGCTGCTGGTGGGCGGCGGCCCGCGCCGCAAGGCGCTGCAGGCCGAGGCCCGGCGCCTTGGGCTGGACGGATCGGTCCACTTCACCGGCCCGGTGCCCTACAGCGCCATCCCGGACCTGTACCGCGCGGCCGATGTCGCTGCTCTCCTGACCAGGCCCGTTGCCGCAGGCCTGGTGCTCGAGGGTCTTGGCGCGGTCACGTTGGAGGCGTCGGCTTGTGGGGTACCGGTCATCGTCGGGAGGACCGGTGGGGCAATCGAGACGGTGCGCGATGGCGTGACCGGCTACCTCGTGGACCCGCGCGACGAGGTCGAGGTTGCCGGCCGAATCAACGCCCTGCTGGCAGACCGCCCCGCCGCGCAAGCGATGGGCGCCGCCGGCCGCGAGTGGATGACCCAAGAATGGTCCTGGCAAGACCGAGCAACCCAAATAGCCCACTTACTAACCCCAACCCCCTGAACACCAGCGAGCTGGGGGCGCGGCTATTCTTCTAGGCGGTAACCCAGGCCTCTTACTGTTACTAGCCGGGTGGGGGATGTTGGGTCGGGTTCTATTTTGGCTCGCAGGCGCCTTACGTGGACGTCGAGGGTCTTGGAATCACCGAAGTAGTCTGAACCCCAGATTCGCTCGATGATTTGGCCGCGGGTTAGGACCCGGCCGGCGTGGCGCAGGAATAGTTCTAGCATGGAGAACTCGCGCAGTGGTAGAGACAATTCTTTTCCGTCCACGCTCACTCGGTGCCGCTCGGGATCCAGAGAGATTCCGTTCACCTGAAGGGCTGAACTGTCCGGTTCAGATCCCCGAGTCCGCCGATGCCGCAATGCAGTGCGTATACGCGCCAATAGTTCGGGAGTGGAATAGGGTTTTGTAACATAGTCATCCGCACCGGATTCCAGGCCCACCACCACATCGCCTTCTGAATTCTTGGCTGTCAACATGATGATTGGAACATCGGAGACCAGTCTGATCCGCCGGCACACCTCGATCCCTGGGATCTGAGGGATCATCAGATCGAGCAGAATCAGGTCAGGCTCGCTGGCCTCGAACTCGGCCAAAGCTGCTGCTCCATCGGCCGCGGTGCGGATCTCATACCCTTCGCGGCGCAACAGGAATCCGAGCGCCTCGCGCAGCGTGTCCATGTCCTCCACCAGCAACAACTCGGTCACTTAGACCCTCCCGATCTCGCGCCCGCGTTTGCCCCTTGCTCCTCGGCCGCCGGCTCCTGTCCTGCATACAGCGGCAGTGTAAGGGAGAACGTCGAGCCAGCACCCAAAGCCGAAGCCACCTCGACGTTGCCGCCGTGACTCAGGGCGGTGTGCCGCACAATTGACAGTCCCAGCCCTGTCCCACCTGTTCTTTCCGAGCGAGCCGAATCAGCCCTGTAGAACCGCTCAAATATGCGTTCCACATCCGCCTGATCGATCCCAATCCCCTGGTCTATCACGCTCACAACCGCCGTGCTTTCCGTACGGTCAATTCGTGTTGTCACCGTGATGCGTGATCCGGCCGGAGAATAGTTGATCGCGTTCGATACAAGGTTTTCAACAGCGGTTGCCAACGCCTCGAAATCTCCCCAAACCACGGCGCCATCGGCTTTATGGACAGGACGTATCTCGATTTGTTTGCCTTCAGCTGATGTGGTTTGCCGTTGCAAAGCGGTGTCCACTACATCGTCTATCCCGACTCGGCCAAACCGTTCCTGGGCGCCACCGTCTTGGACAATGGCCAACGCGATCATGTCCTCAGTCAGTCTGCCCATATGCTCGGCAACCGACCGCAAACG
>JAIRRT010000204.1 GCA_031255835.1 Bifidobacteriaceae bacterium
TCCTCCGCCGCACGTCACTTCCGCCGTGTTGGTGATGGTTTCGAGTGGCGAAGGTGGTCCGGCTTCCAACAGTGCACCTGTGATCCTGACGGTGGCCACCGCACCCTGTCCGCCACCCGGGCCCGGCCCCGGGAGCGCCGCCAGGACGCAGCTGACAGTTGGGCCGGCAGTTCCGCAGGGCTCGCCGCGATCAGTCCAGAAGCGCGTAGCCGCATCTGCCGTCAAACCGGCGCTCGACAGACGGTCCTCCACCTGCACGTTGGTGGCGTCTGATGGCCCGAGGTTCTCCACTTTGATTGTGTAGTCGGCCCGCCCACCGGCCACCACCGTGGCAGGGCCCTCCTTGGTCAACTTGATCCGTGATGTGGGTTCACCAGTCTCAACACTCGCCTCGTCTCTGTTGTCGCTCGGAATGGGATCGTAAGTGGCTGACGTGACAGTGGCCGTGTTCTTGATCGTTTCGCCCCCACCCAGATTGCCCATGATGTAGGCGGTGGCCTGCACCACGGCGGTCTCGCCGGGCCTGAGACGTCCATCTTGAGTGGCCACCCGGCACGTGAAGCCTCGCGGCGCGAGAGCAGCTGCCGGCGGCGTATCGGGAGGCGCCGGACAGGTGACAGGCACGTCGCCCTGCCCAGGCGTGCTGCCATCCCCGCCGGTCACCTCGGTCAGGATCATCTTGGACGGGTCTTGCACAGAATCGGACAGGACAACATCGACGGCATCGGACATGCAGGATTCTGGGCCGTCCTTGCATTGGTTCGTGACGGTCAGGGTCCAGGTGATCATCTCGCCTGGGGCCGGATTGTCTTTGCTGGCCGTTTTGGTGATGGCCAAATCGGCCTGGCGGGTCATCGGAACCGAGGCGGCGGCCACGTTGTTTGACAAATCCGGATCAAATGAGGTTGTCGCCACCGATGCCACATTCGACAAAGTCGTGGCAGTGGACGATGACGCCATAGCCCCCTCGATTGCCACCTCGACTGACCGCCCGCTCGGCAGATCGGGAACCTGGCAGACCACCGGCGTGCCCGCCGCCGGCGCCGGGCAGGTGCCGCTTGGCCCGCCCGAAGGATTCACTATCTCCCACGTGACGCGCCGGACAGTGAAATCGGTTGGGAGAGGATCGCTCACAGTGACGCCTGTCGCGAGGTTGGGACCGGCGTTTGTGACCACCAGCGTTGCCTTTTCGGGGAATCCGGCTATGGCGGCGGACGGTGTCAGCGACTTATTGATCGAGACATCGGCCTTGCGGGCCACCGGGGTATCGGCCGGCGGGGTGTCAAACAGGCCGGTGACCCTGGTGGTCCCAGTCAAATAGTTGAGGTGAGCGATATTGCGCAGGGTGGTGCCGCCGGCATCGTCCCCGATTATTGCCTCGAAACGGAACGAGGTGATGTCGCCCACCATGAGGGTGCCGCCGGCAGTGTTGGTGGCACCGCGGCCCAGGTAGACGCACACATTCCCGCCCGAGACAGAGCCAACGGAGGATCCGCCCTTGTCGAGGGAGACGGGCGTATCGGACCTCCCAGGTGCGGCCAGCAGCTCCAGGCTTTCCGGAACGTAGGTGAGGCCGTCTGGCAGAGGATCGCACGCCCGCACGTTGGTGGCGGGGTCCTGACCGGTGTTGGCGTAGGTCAGGGTGTACTGCATGCGGTCACCCGGTTTGGCGCCATCGGTGCTGGTCAGGTTGACTGCGGACTTGGTGGATGAGGCGAAGTCGGGCGCATAGAGGTTGATGGCCAGGGCGAGCATGCCGGGGTAGTAGACATCCCCGGAGGAGGAGAAGCTGAACCGGGCGGAGGTGGCCGAATTCGGGATGACGCCTGATGCGCCTAGGTTCTTGATGTCGTAGCCCAACATGTTGCGGTGGGCGGGCGTGCGGGTGGTCACGGAGGCGCCGGCGGCTGAGTTGATCGAGTTGAAGAAGTTGGAGCCGGGTGAAACGCCCGTGGCCAACTGCGTTTGGTTGAGCAGGGTGTAATCGCCGGTCTGGGACAGATCACCCTCATAGGCGATCATCGAAAGCTGCGCATCGACGGGGCCATCGCGCGGGGCGGTGAAGCCGGACACCTGGATTGTCAGGGGATAGCCCGAGCCGACAACGTTGAAACCGTCAAACACCGTCAGGTTGCGCAGGGGGTAGCCGGGGGCGGTGTAAGCGACGGTGATGGCCCAGCCGGCATAGCGGTCATAGCCGGTGCCGGTCTGGATGTTGGCGCCCCAGTATTGGCCGTTGCCTGCCTGGGAGACCAGGCTCGTGACGTCATAGAACGCCTGGTAGGCGTTGGCTTGGCTCGTGTATTGGGCAATCATCTGGCCCGTCAGCGTCTGGTAGGAGCCGGCTCCCGGCACCTTCAGCGAGAACCGGTCAGCCCTGGCCGCGTTGCCGGCGCTGCCACTTGACCCGCCGTCCAGCCGCGCACCCCAGTACAGGCCCGCGAAAAGCACGGTTGCGCCATCGGGCAGCTGGAGGGTGGAGGACGAGGAGTTGACGGTGGAGGGATCGTTGTCCGCGTCGAGGTTGACCATCGCGAAGTTGTTGTTGTCATATGGCGAACCGGCGCGGCCGCGCTCGCAATAGGGCACCGAGCTATCGGGGCAGGTCAGCAGGTTGTTTCCAAAGGACAAGATGGCGCCGTTGGCGTTGGTTGCGAAGCGCGCGGTGAATGGCGCGGTGTTGGCTGCCTCGGCGGTTGGGTTGGTGTTGGTCAAAGCCACCGCGGCGATCAGCATCCCGGATAGCACCAAAGCCAGGTATCTACGTGCTGTGGTCATTCTTCTCCCACCCCATCGGGGAACGGCCTGCCAGGAAGCCCAATGCTACCCCGCCTGCGCAAGTGCCAGTTTGGGGAGTTGCGCAGGCGGGGCCCTAGGATTGGGCGGTGACCACACAGGAGCTTGCCGCAAGTCTGCGCGCCGCCGTCATCTCACTGATAGACGGCGGCGCAGTTTTACTCGATCCGGCCGATGTCCCGGCCAGCGTTCATGTTGAGCGTCCGCGTGATAGGTCGCATGGCGATTGGGCCACCAACCTCGCGCTTCAGTTGGCCAAGAAGGCCGGTATTGCTCCGCGTGATCTGGCCGGGCAGATTGCCGAGATCCTTGCCAAAGAGCCGAACATTGCCCGCATTGATGTTGCCGGGCCGGGATTCTTGAATATCACCCTTGAGGCGGCTGCGGCCGGCGCTTTGGCCCGCACCATCACGGAGCAGGGCGCGGCCTATGGGCGCAGTGCGGCGCTTGCTGGGCAGTGGATCAATGTCGAGTTTGTCTCGGCCAATCCGACCGGGCCAATCCACCTGGGTGGTGCGCGGTGGGCGGCGGTGGGGGACGCCATCGCCCGCGTGTTGGAGGCCGATGGCGCCAAGGTGACGCGCGAGTACTACTTCAACGATCACGGCGCACAGATTGACCGCTTTGCTGCATCACTGTTGGCGCGTGCGCGGGGCGAGATGCCGCCATCGGACGGATATGGCGGTCAATATATTGAGGACATTGCCCGCCAAGTGGTGGACGATGCCGGTCCAAGCCTTCTCGAGGCCAGCGATGCAGATGCATTGGAGACGTTCCGGGCCCGCGGCGTTGCGGCGATGTTCGATGAGATCAAGGCGTCCTTGCATGATTTCGGGGTCGATTTTGACGTCTATTTCCATGAGGCATCGCTCCACACATCCGGCGCCGTCGAGGCCGCATTGCATGAGCTTCGGGAGAACGGCTCTCTGTATCTTGAGGACGGTGCCTGGTGGCTCAGGTCCACCGAATTTGGCGATGATAAGGATCGCGTTGTAATCAAGTCCGATGGCGCGCCCGCCTATATTGCCGGGGATATCGCCTATCTGCGGGATAAGAAAGCCCGCGGCGCAACCCACGCGATTTTCCTGCTGGGCGCTGACCACCACGGGTACATCGCCCGCCTCAAGGCCGCCGCCGCAGCTTTGGGCGATGACCCGGACACCGTAGAGGTGCTGATAGGCCAGCTGGTCTCGCTGGTGCGGGGCGGCAAGCCGGTGCGCATGTCGAAGCGCGCCGGAACCGTGGTCACCATGGCCGATCTTGTCGATGCCGTCGGGGTGGACGCCGCACGCTACGCCATGGCGCGCTCCTCGATGGACTCCGCGCTGACCATCGATCTGGACCTGCTGGCCTCGCGCACCAATGACAACCCCGTGTTCTACGTCCAGTACGCGCACGCCCGGACAGTCAACGTTGACCGCAACGCCGCCGGGGTGGGCGTGCGGCGGGCAGATGCCTTTGCGCCGGAGTTGCTGACCCATCCAACCGAGTCCGCCCTGCTCAGCTTGCTGGCTTCGCTGCCGCGAATTGTCCACCAGGCCGCCACCCTGCGTGAGCCGCACCGCGTGGCGCGCTACCTGGAAGAGGTGGCCGGCGCCTACCACAAGTGGTATGACTCCTGCCGGGTGACGCCATTTGGCGATGAGCCCGTCACGGACCTGCACCACACCCGGCTCTGGCTAAACGACGCAACCGGCCAGGTGCTGGCCAACGGGCTCGGGCTGCTCGGCGTCACCGCGCCAGAAAGGATGTGACCTGCCATGCGTTCCCACGAGGCCGGCGCCCGCCACGGCGTGAGTGACACCCCCGCCTGGCTGATGGTGCCCGATGACGTCAACGCCCTGATGACAGAGCTGTGGCCCACCACCGCCCACAAGTCCGCCGATGGCGTCCTGCAGGTTGGCGGGTTGAGCGTCACCGAGATCGCCCAGCAGGTTGGCACCCCAGCGTTCGTGCTGGATGAGCTCGATTTTCGGACCCGGGCGCGCGCGTTCCGCCAGGCGTTCACCGCTGCCTTCGCGCCGCTAGGTGGGGCCGAGGTCGGGTACGCCGGCAAGGCTTTGCTGTGTTCCGGCATCGTGCGCTGGATTGACCAGGACGGTCTGGGACTGGACGTTTGCTCCGAGGGCGAGTTGACCACGGCGCTGCGGGCCGGGATGGACGCCGGGCGCATGACCCTGCACGGCAACAACAAGTCCGAGGCGACCATTGAGCAGGCGCTGCGGGCCGGCATCGGGCGGATTGCGCTGGATTCTTTCCACGAGATTGGGCAGATTGAGCGGATTGCGGCGCGGCTGGGGGTGCGCGCGCCGGTCTGGATTCGGGTGCGGGTTGGCGTTGAGGCGCACACGCATGACTACATCGCCACAGCGCACGAGGACCAGAAGTTCGGCATCTCACTGCATGATGGCGAGGCGATGGCGGCGGCGAAGGCGGTTCTGGCGTGCGATGAGCTGGAGCTGCGCGGGCTGCACTTCCACATCGGCTCGCAGATTTTCGATTCTGCGGGTCTGAGTGAGGCGACGCGGCGGCTGTTTGGCCTGCACGCGGAGATTGGGCGGCAAACCGGGGTGTGGCTGCCGGACATGGGGCTGGGCGGCGGGTTTGGCGTGGCGTACACAACCGGCCATGACCCGCTGGGTCCGGTGGAGCTGGCCGCCCAGATGGCCAATGGCGTGGGGCGGCTGTCCCGCGAGCTTGACGTGGCGCCGCCGCGGATCTTTGTGGAGCCCGGGCGGGCGATTGCCGGGCCGGCCGCGTTCACGCTGTACACGGTGGGTCCGGTGAAGCCTGTTGCGCTGGATGGCGGGTTCACCAGGCACTATGTGGCCGTCGATGGCGGAATGAGCGACAACATCCGCACGGCGCTGTACGGCGCGGACTATTCAGCCACGCTGGCATCACGCCGCTCCGACGCCCCACCGGTGCTCTCCCGCGTGGTCGGTTCGCACTGCGAGAGCGGGGACATCGTGGTCTCGGATGAGTACCTCCCGGCGGACATTTCCCCCGGTGACCTCCTGGCCGTCCCAGTAACCGGCGCATACTGCTACCCGCTCGCCTCGAACTACAACCAAATGCTGCGCCCCCCAGTAGTAGCAGTCCGCGACGGCGCAATAACCCCCCTACTACGCCGAGAAACCCAAGCCGACCGAGCCTCCCTAGACTGCGGACCACCGCCCACGGCTGCGGATCTGGCGGAACGCGCCCGGGCTGAACTCCCGCCAGCGGACCAGGCGGGATGGTTGGCCGAGATTCAAACCCGCCGCGATCAACCAGACCAGTCCAAGTCCCCCCACGCCTGACCCACCCCCACCCCCACCGCCGATGCCGACCCCAACTGCTCAAGACAG
>JAIRRT010000007.1 GCA_031255835.1 Bifidobacteriaceae bacterium
CCTGCCATCGAGTCATCCGGCAAGACGGTGAACTGGGCGGCTACGCGGGAGGGCTACCCATGAAGCACCACCTGCTGAAACTCGAGGGTGCTGTTGCCTGACACGTTCTTCTACGGCGCACACGCCATCGAACACCTCAAGAAGCGCGATCCGGTGTTGGGTGCAGCCATCGACTTGATCGGCCCCATCGAACGCCCTGTGAACCCGGACGTGTTCACAGCGCTGGTCCACTCCATCGTCGGCCAACAGATTTCCACCAAGGCGCACGACACAATCTGGCAACGCATGGTTGACGCCTTCTCGCCGATCTGCCCGCAGAGTCTGGCATCGGCACCTGTCGAAGCGTTGCAGTCCTGCGGTATCACCATGCGCAAGGCGGGATACCTCAAGGGCTTGGCACAGGACGTTCTGGATGGCACCCTCGACCTGGCCGCCCTAGCCTTCTTGGACGACGACGAGGTCTGCCGCCGTCTCGTCAGTGTCAAGGGCGTCGGAACATGGACCGCTGAGATGCTTCTCATCTTCAGCTTGCAAAGACCGGACGTGCTGAGCTGGGGAGACCTTGCCGTCCAACGCGGCTTGCGGATGTTGTATCGGCACCGCAAGATCACTCCAACCCTGTTCGCCAAGTATCGACGGCGCTACACCCCACACGGCTCAGTTGCCAGCCTCTACCTGTGGGCCATCGCCTCTGGCCGGTACCCCATTTGGTCTGATCCCGCAGCCAGGAAGGCTAGAACCTAGAGCGCCGTGACCGACGCGCTGGTGCTGGCTTCGGCTCCACGGTGGGTTGGGCTACCAGGCCAGGTCTACGCCGATTCCTGGGCCTCCTAGTTGGATGGTGGGCGGCTCGAAGGCGAAGGGGCGCGCCACAATGGCGGTCGCGTCGCAATCGGCGAAGCTGTCCAGGTCCGCGTAGATGAAGTTCGGGTCGGATGCTGCCAGGTGCGCCGCCGCCGCGATGGAGAGGTGGCTTTCCAGCATGCAGCCCAGCATGGTGGGCAGCCCCGCGGCGCGCGCGATGGCGTTAATCCGGCGCGCCGGGAGCAGCCCGCCGCACTTCATCAACTTGATGTTGATCACATCGGCCGCCCCCCTGCGGACGATCTCCTGTGCGTCCGCCGGGGTGAAGCAGGACTCGTCCGCCATGATCGGTACGGGGGAGCGGGAGCGCACAAACGCCAGGCCCTCCAGATCCCAGGCCGGCACCGGCTGCTCCAGTGCGGCCACGTCCAGGGCGGCGTAGTGCCGGGCCATCGCCAACGCCTGCGCGGGTGTCCAGGCCTGGTTGGCGTCCACCTTGA
Source organism: Bifidobacteriaceae bacterium (assembly GCA_031255835.1). Taxonomy (GTDB): domain Bacteria; phylum Actinomycetota; class Actinomycetes; order Actinomycetales; family WQXJ01; genus JAIRRT01. The sequence goes on from JAIRRT010000007.1 coordinate 1,305, forward strand.
GGCGCGCGTCCGGGGCGGCCGCCCGGATCAGGTCGATGGCCGCCCTGTCCGCCGCGTCCCCGGCGCCCGCCTTGATCTTCAGCTCCCGGTAGCCCTGGGCGGCCAGCTCTCTGGCGGCGCTCGCCATGGCCTCAGGCTCGGCCAGGCCGATGCTCATGTCGATCTCCACCGCCTCGCCGCCGCCGCCGCCCAAGAACTCGCCCAGCGGCACGCCGGCCGCCTTGGCCGCCAGATCATGCAACGCCAGGTCCAGCGCCGCCTTGGCGGAGCCGCAGCCGGTCAGCGCCCGGTCCATCCGCCGGTGCGCCTCGCCCAACGCGAACGGGGACAGCCCCACCAGCGCGGGCGCCATCATCTCCACGGCGGCCAGAGTCCCGGTGCCGGTCTCGCCCGTCACGAAGGGCGTGGGCGCCCCCTCGCCCCAGCCGACCAAACCCGTGTCGGATTCGACGCGGACAAACACGTTGTCCGCTGAATATATGGTCCCCAGCGAGATGACGAACGGTTCCGCCATCGGCAGCGGCACCAGCCGGGCGTCGATCCGTGCGATGCGCATCAGCTGACCTTCCTCGTGGCGCGGCCCCCGAAGTGGACGTAGCGCTCGCCTGAATCGAGCTGGTAAAGCCACACCGGGGCGTCCACCTTCATGTCCGGCAGGTAGACGGACCACAGGCCTTCCCGCACCGGCCGCATGGCGAAGTCCATCTCCGGGCCGGCCTCGATCTCCGCGAGCGCGCCCTTCTGCACCGCCTTGAACTTGGGGCCCTCGTCCCCCTGGTAGATCGTGATCTGGACGGAGGCCCGCTCGTAGACGCCCAGCCAGGGACCGATCTCGAGCTCCGGCGCGTCATCGGGCACCTTCAACGGCTCTTGGATCTCGACGCCCGCCAGCTCGTGGAAGATCTCGCCGTAAAGCGTCTGGTAGAGCTCGTGGGAGGACCCCTCGTTGGTGAGCAGGCCCACCACTAGGCCGGCCGCCGGGTAGTAGCGGAGGAAGGCGGCCTGGCCGATGGTGTTGCCGTCGTGGCCGAACAGCCGCGCGCCGCCCCAGTTGAACCGGATCACGCCCAGCCCCCAGGAATCCCCCAGCAGGTACTTCTCCGGCACCTCGGCGCTGAAGGCGTGCATCTGCTCCCAGGAGTCCTCGGAGATGATCTGCGTCCCGTCCTTGGCCTTGCCCTTCATCAGCTGCATCCGGCCAAACGCGCACAGGTCCTCGACGCTCGCGTCGATCAGCCCGGCCGGCCCGGCGTTGCGCATCAGCGTCCACTGCGGCGCCACCATGATGCCGGCCGGCGTGGACACGTGTCCCACCGCCGTGTCGAACATCAGCGCCTCCTCCGGCAGGGTGCAGGTGCGCTGGAGTCCCAGCGGCGCGAACAGCCGCTCCCGCATGGCGGCGTCCCACACCTGGCCGGTGGCCACCTCGATGACGCGCCCCAGGATGGAGTACCCGGAGTTGCAGTAGGACCAGGTGGCCTCCAACGGGAAGATCTGGACGGCATCGGCCAGAAGATCCATGTACTTGGCCAGGCAATCGTCGCCACGGCCCGTGTCCTCGAACACGTCTCCGTCCAACCCGGACGTGTGGTTGAGGAGGTTGCGGATGGTGACGCCGTCCGTCAGCTCCTCGGTGGACAGCTTGAAGTCCGGCAGGATGTCCTTGACCTTCTGGTCCAGGGCGATCTTGCCCTCCTCGACCAGTTGCATGATCACGGTGGCGGTCCAGCTCTTGGAACAGGAGCCGATCTGGAACACCGAGTCGACGGTCGTGTCGCGACCTGTGTTCTGGTTCAGGACACCGGTGGCGCACCGCACCAGCTCGTCTTCACTGCCGTCTTTCAGGCGGAGAATTCCGAGGACGGCCCCCGGCACCCCGCTTTCTTGGGCGATGGCGTCAAGCCGTTCCTGCCAGTGCGCTTGGTCGATTGTTGGTTGCTTGGTCATTAGCTTTCTCCGTTCCAGTTGTGGCGCCGCCGCGGCACTGCGGCCAGCAGTTGGGTTGTGTAGGGATCGCGTGGCTGGGTGAGCACTTCGCTCGCGGGGCCTTCCTCCACGAGGCGCCCGTCCTTCATGACAGCGACGCGCCCGGCCACATAGCGCACCACTGCGAGGTTGTGGGAAATGAACAGCATAGTAAGGCCGAGCTCCCGTTGGAGTTCCCGGACCAGGTTCAAGATGGCGCCTTGGGTGGACACGTCCAGGGCGCTGGTGATCTCGTCAGCGATCAGCACGTCCGGCCGGGCACCCAGGGCGCGCGCGATGGCGACCCGTTGGCGTTCGCCGCCGGACAGCGCGGCGGGGTGCGCCCGGGCCGCGGCGGCGGGGAGGCGGACCAGTTCGAGCAGCCTGGCCGTCGCTTGGGTGCGGTCCGCGTCCGCCGGGAGCGCCTCTGCGATGGCGTTGCCCACGCGCATCCTAGGGTCGAGCGAGGAGTACGGGTCTTGGAAGACCAGTTGGATCTGGTGCGGCCCGCGCCTGGGGGTCGGCGGCTGGCCGTCCAGCAGGACGCGGCCCCCGGCCAGCGGCGCCAGGCCCACCGCGGCCCGTGCCAGGGTGGTCTTGCCCGAGCCCGATTCGCCGACCAGCCCGACCGTCTCGCCGTGGGCAACAGAGAGGTTTACAGCCCGGACGGCCTTAAACCGTCCGTAGCGGACGGTCACATCCTCAAAGGTCAGCGTGGTCACGGGGCCATCGCCTCGATCACGTCCGCTCCGGCCGGTGGCAGCGGGGTGCCAGGGCGCCAACACGCGACCCGGCCAGCGGTTCCGGCCTCAAGAGGTGGCTCCGATGCCCTGCAGCGGTCCTCGGCGAGCGGGCAGCGCGGCGCGAACGCGCACCCCGGAGCGGTGCTGGTGGGGGCGGGCGGGTCGCCCGGGATGGTGGCGAGTGGCTGGTCGAGGTCCGTGTCCAGGAACGGGACGGCCGCCAGAAGAAGGCGGGTGTAGGGGTGGAGCGCCTGGTCGAGCCGGTCCCGGGCGAGTTCCTCGACCACCCGGCCGGCGTACATGACTGCCAGGCGGTCGCAGCGCTCCGCCACCACGGTGACATCGTGGCTGATCAGGATCAACGCGGCGCCGTGTTCCCGGCGGACCTCGTCGATCAGGTCCAGCACCTGGCGCTGCACGGTCACATCCAGGGCGGTGGTGGGTTCGTCTGCGATCAGGAGCGCCGGGGTGCCCATCAGCCCCAACCCCACCATGGCGCGTTGGCGCATGCCACCGGAGAACTGGTGCGGATGCTGGCGGGCGCGCCGCGCCGGCTCCGGGATTCCCACGGCACCCAAACGGTCGACAGCCCGCGCCTGGGCCTCGCTCCGGGTCAACCCGAGGTGCGCGCGGCCGAGCTCCGCCAACTGCTCGCCCATCCGCCTGGCTGGGTTGAATGCGCTCATTGGGTCCTGGAAGACCAGCGCCAGCGAGGTCCCCAACAGCTTGGCGTGGTCCGCGCCGTCAGCGAGATCCCGACCCTTGAAGATCACCTGGCCGGTGACTCGCGCGGGCGGCTCCAACAGCCCTGCTATGGCGAGTGCCGCGAGCGATTTTCCGGCGCCGGACTCGCCCACCACGCCGAGCGCCTCTCCCGGCGCCAGCGCGATGGACACGCCCCGCACCGGCGCGGCCGGGCCGAAGGCCACCCGCAGGTCCTCAACCACCAAGGCCGCGTCCGCCGCGGCCCCAGCCGGCGCCCCCTTGGCAGGCGAGGGGCGGGTGGGAGACGGGAACGCGGCATCGTCCACCTGGACTCCGCCCAGGCCGGTGGTGATGCGCAACGCCTTCGCGAGCGTCTCACCAGTGAGGTTGAACGCGAGCCCGGCTATGACGACGGCCAGCCCGGGGGCGAGCGCCGCCAGCGGGTTGATGTAGATCCGGTCCAGGCCCTCGTTCATGAGCCGGCCCCAATCGTAGGCGGGCGGCTGGACGCCGAGGCCCAGGAAGGACAGGCCCGCGAAGGCGAGCAGCACGTTGCCGGCGCCGATGGTGGTCTGGATGATCAGCGGCTCAGAGATGTTCGGCAGGATGTGCTGCGCCATGACGCGGCCGCGACCAAGGCCCGCGAGCCGGGCCGCCGCGATGAAATCGCGACGCTCCAAAGCTGCGACCAGCGTCTGGATGAGGCGGGACATGGTTGGCGCCCCGGCCAGGCCGATGGCGAAGACGGCACCCACCGCGCCCACGCCGAAGATGGTGGCGAAGAACAGGGCCAACAGCAGGCCCGGGAACGCCACCGCGATCTGGACGAAGCCGACGGCGAGGCCGCGCGCCCGGCGGCCCAGCAGCATGGGTGCGGCGCCGAGGAGCAGGCCCAACACCACCGAGACGCCGGTCGCGCCCAACGCAAGGGCCACCGTAGGGCCGGTCGCGGCCACGGTTCGGGCCAGCAAGTCGCGGCCCAAGTTGTCTGTTCCGAGCGGATGAGCCCCCGATGGCGCGGCAAGGATGTTGGCGGTGTCCACGGCCGCCGCGGCGCGGCCGAAGAGTGCGGGCCCCGCCACCGCCATGATCAGTAGCAGCGCCAGTATGGCCAGCGCGGTGGCGCCGAGCGGGGAGCGGAAGGCCTGGCGCATCACGCCTCCGCGATGGTGGATCGGGGATCTAGGAGCGCCAGCGCCACGTCCACGGCCGTGTTGATCGCGAGAATCCCGGCGCCGTATACCAGGACTATCCCTTGGACCAGCGGATAGTCCTTGGCGGCGATGGCGGACACGATCTGCGAGCCAAGACCCGGCCACGCGAACACGCTCTCCACGAGCACCGTGCCCGCCACCATGGAGCCGAGCAGGAGGCCGCTCAGGGTCAGGGTGGCTGTGACAGCGTTGGGGAGGGCGTGGCCGAGCACAATCCTGGCGCGGGAGAGGCGTTTGGCGCGCGCCGTGCGGACGTAGTCCGTCTCAAGCGCGGTGAGCAACTCCACGCGGATGATGCGCGCCAGGATGGCGGTTGGCCCGATGGCGAGCGCCGCCACGGGGAGGATGTAGGAGGCAGGACCGCCCAGCCCGCCCACCGGCAGCCAGCGCAGTGTGACCGCGAAAACCCAGGACAACAGCACGCCGATGAGGAAGTCGGGGATGGCTGCGAGGACCACGGACGTGCCCGCGAAGGACAGTTCCAGGCGGCGGCGCCGGCCGCGCCGGGTGGCCACCGCCACCGCGGCGCCCACGGGCACCGCGACCACCACGGCGCACGCGAAGGCGAGGGCGGCGAGGGAGGCCGTGGCGCCGAGGCGGTCACCGATGGTTGCCGCCACGGGCAGCCGGGTGCTGATAGAGACGCCCAGATCGCCGGTGGCCAAGCCCCTCAGGTAGTCCCAGTATTGGACCGGGAGAGGCTTGTTCAAGCCCAGGGACTCCCTAGCCGCCTCCACCACCTCGGGGGACGCGTTCAGGCCCATGGCCGCCCGCACCGGATCGCCCGGCACCAGGTGGATCATCAAGAACGCTGCCGTGACCAACACCCCGACCGAGACGGCGAGCCGCCCCGCGCGGCGCAGCGCGAAGCGGCGCCATCGGCCGTCCAACACGGTGGTCCGGCCGGGGCCGGCGCCCTCGGCTAGCGTGATTGCGGTCATTGGTCGTGGGAGGTGTGGTCCGGTGTCATTCCACTACGACGGAGGTCGGGACAATGACGGAGGACCGGGCGAAGACCGCGCCAGCGCCGAACACTTTGATCACAGAGTTGGCGAACGGCACCACGTCCGCGGCCTTGACCAACTCGCTCTCCGCGTCCAGCCACGCCGGGCAGCCGGCGGCGCCCACCTGCGCCGAGGCCTCCGCGACCTTCGCCTCGTAGTCGGGGTTGGTGATCGAGGCGAAGTTCATACCGCCCTCGGCCACGCCAGGGCCGGACAGCAGCGCCACCAACTGGTCGGGGCTGGACACGTTGACGGCCTCCCACGCCACATCCCAAGCGCCGGTGCCGAACAGCGCCTCCTCGATTTGGTCGGTGGGGATCTGGCGCCCGGTCACCTGGAAGCCCACCTCTTGCCACGCGGCGGTGGCCAGCTCGGCGGCCGCGGTCACGCCCGGGCCGATTGCGGAATCGTAGATGAACTCGATGGTGAGGGGCGCGCCGTCTTTTGCTCGCACGCCATCGGCCCCCGCAGCCCAGCCCGCCGCGTCGAGTGCCGCCTTGGCGGCCTCCGGATCCCACTCTGGGAGGTGCTCCGAAACCGAATCGCCGGGGCAGGCCACCGGATCGCCGGTAGCGAACTCGGAAGGGGGCGCCCCCAGGCCGGAGGTGAGGGCCGCACCCGCGGCCGCGAAATCGACGGCTGCGACCAGTGCGGCGCGGGCAGCCGGATCGGCCGTCACGTGCCCATCGGCGTGGTTGTGCCACTGCTCGCCCAGAACCATGTTGGCGTCCAGTGAGAACAGGTCGGCAGCGACCAGCCGCTCGGAGTCCGCGCCGGTGACCAGGCCGGCGTTGACCTCGCCGCTCAGCAGCATGTTGGCGAGCGTTGCCTCGTTGTCGATCACCCGGATCTCAACCGTGGCGGGCATCTTCGAGCCGTCGGTCGCCGCGCCGTCCGGTCCCCATGTGTAGCCGGAGCGGATCTTGTAGCTGTAGTGGTCCGCGGGGACGGCTTCGGTCAACTCGTAGGGGCCCGTGCCAATGGTGGCCGCGGACAGCTTGGAGCGGTCCGCCAGGCCCGCGTCGCAGACCATGACCAGATCCGTCAAAGAGGTCAGCACGAACGGGGCGGGGCCCGCGAGCGTCAGCGTCAGGGTTTGGCCGTCCGCCGCGGCGGTGGCGCCGGCCGGCAGGATGGAGCCGAACTGCGGCGAGCCGTTCTCGGGATCGCCCACAAAGTTGATGTTGTCCGCGGCGGTCTGCGCGGTGAACTTGGAGCCGTCGGAGCAGGTGACGCCGTCCTTGATGGTGAACATCACCTTGTCCTCCTCTTGGGTCCAGTCAGACGCCAGGCCCGAGGACAGGTTCCCGTCCACGTCCACGTTGAGGAGAGCGTCATAGGCGAACCGGGATGCCCACACGAGGGAGGAGCCGATGTCCATCTGCGGGTCCAGCGAACCCGGGTCGGAAGGCACCGCGAGGACAAAGGCTTTGCCGGACGCGGCTTCATTCCCTTCGCTCTTCTCGGTGCCGCAAGCGGCGATGGAAATCAGGACGGAGGCGATTGAGACTAGGGACAAGCTTCGGCGCAGTGTCATGGGAAACTCTCTGGGGCGTGAAGGGGCATTCAACCCCAAACCCTATTGCCCCAAAGCCCCTTTTGCCTATACCTCCGCCGGTCTTCGGGACGGTCGAGGAGGTCATGGCCGCTGCCGTGGAGATGATGGGTCCTGTTCGGGTGTGGCGCGAAGTGGTTCCGTACAACGAGGGCCTCAGAGTCCGGCTGATCCTACGTCGGCGTGGCCCGCACATCAGACCTGCGGGGTAAATGGACCGGCGGGGGTCGGGGCTGCTGGTGGGCAGCTCCGGCCCCCGCCGGGTGGGTTATGTGGTTGTCAGCTTGCGGTCACTGTGACCTTGACCTTGGCTGTCTTCTTGCCTGCCTTGACAGTGATCGTGGCAGTCCCGGGGGCTTTGGCCGTGATCACACCAGCTTTGTCGACCGTAAGGATCGAGGCAGCAGTGGTGGCGTAAGTCACCTTGACCCCAGTGGCGCGAGCCGGCGCATAGGTACCGGTAACAACACCGCGGGCTCCCACAGCAAGAGTCTTGGGTGCTTTGGCGGTGACCTTGGTGACCTTGGCGGTCGAAGCTTTGCCAACCACGTTTCCGGTGACCTTGGTTGACTTACCGGCAGCCTTGATGGTGATGGTGGCTTTGCCAGTCTTCTTGGCCTTGATCTTGCCCGAGGCAGAAACCGAAGCGACCGAGGTTTTGTTGGACTTGAACGTTGCTTTGGCTGACTGGCCTGTGGTGGTGAAGCCCTTAGCAACCAGTGTGAAGGACTTACCTGCCACCAGACGCACCGACTTTTGGCTCACCTTAAC
>JAIRRT010000035.1 GCA_031255835.1 Bifidobacteriaceae bacterium
CATCGCCGGGGGGTTTGCCCCGGTTAAACACACCACCGGGGGGGGCGCGGGGGCGCCGAACGGCCCCGGGCGCCGCCCCTGGCCAAGGAAACCGGACAATGACGTGAAGGCGGACCATAATGCCGAGTGACGGCAAGACCATTCTTGAGATGCGGGGAATAAGCATGGAGTTCCCCGGCGTCAAGGCCCTAGACGATGTGACGATGACCGTCTCTCGTGGGGAAATCCATGCGATCTGCGGTGAAAACGGCGCCGGCAAGTCGACCTTGATGAAGATCCTGTCCGGTGTTCACCCCTACGGTTCATTCACTGGTGAGGTTGACTTCGAGGGTCAGCCGTGCCAGTTCCGCTCCATCCGCGACTCAGAGAGGCGCGGGATCGCCATCATCCACCAGGAGTTGGCGCTCAATCAGTTCCTCTCCATAGCCGAGAACATTTTTGTCGGGAACGAGCAGGCCACGCATGGTGTCATCGACTGGCGCAAGACAGAACAGCGCGCCACCGAGGTGATGCGGCGGGTAGGGCTGCCCGACTCCCCCAACGTCAAGATCGCTGACATCGGCGTCGGCAAGCAGCAGCTAGTGGAAATCGCTAAGGCGCTTTCCAAGGACGTTCGCCTCCTCATTCTGGACGAGCCAACAGCAGCGCTCAACGATGAAGACTCCGCCCACCTGCTAGGACTCATGCGCCAGCTGCGGGACGAGCACGATGTCTCCTGCATCATGATCACCCACAAGCTCAACGAGATCTTGGCTGTGGCTGACACTGTCACCGTTATCCGTGACGGCAAGACCGTCGCCTATGGCGACATTGCCAAGGAAGGCATCACTGAGGAGTTCCTCATCCGCCACATGGTTGGCCGCCCTCTGGAGAACCGCTATCCGGAGCACACCCCCAACAAGCCGGGCGCCGAGGTTATGCGCCTGGAGGACTGGACCGTCCACCATCCCATCGACACAGAGCGCAAAGTCGCTGATTCAGTATCTCTATCCGTCCACGCAGGCGAGATTGTCGGGCTTGCAGGCCTGATGGGAGCTGGGCGCACCGAGCTTGTGATGTCGATGTTTGGCCACACCTACGGCGTCGGCATCTCCGGCAAGGTGTTCATAAACGGCAAAGAGGTAACCACCAGGACCGTCTCACAGGCCGTCCACCAGCACATTGCCTACTGTTCCGAGGACCGCAAGCGGTTTGGTCTCAACACCATCCAGTCGGTCAAGGAGAACATCACAGCTGCCGGGCTTTCCAACCTGGCCAGGTTTGGCGTGATCGAAACTCTTGCCGAGACCGGCATAGCCGAGACCTTCCGGGAAGACCTCAACATCAAGACCCCCTCAGTCAACGTCCCAGCCTCCAAGCTGTCTGGTGGCAACCAGCAGAAGGTGGTCCTGGCGAAGTGGATCTACACCAGCCCGGCGATCCTCATTCTTGACGAACCAACCCGCGGCATCGACGTGGGCGCGAAGTACGAGATCTACACGATCATCAACAGGATGGCGGACGAGGGCAAGGCTGTCCTCGTCATTTCCTCCGAACTGGTCGAGCTGCTAGGCATCTGCGACCGTATCTACACCCTCAGTGGCGGCCGGATCACCGGCAACGTCCCCCGATCTGAGGCGACCCAGGAGTCGCTGATGACACTTATGACCCAGGAAAAGGAGAAAGTTCACCGATGAACATCGCCGATTATTTGAAGGGGAACCTGCGCCAGTACGGCATCCTTGGCGCACTGGTACTCATCTTCATCTTCTTCGTCGTCATGTCTGGCGGGAAGCTGCTCAACCCGAACAACATCTCCTCCCTGGTCCAACAGGTGGCCTACGTCGCTGTCCTGTCGATCGGCATGGTCACCGTCATCGTCGCTGGCCACATCGACCTGTCCGTCGGGTCGGTTGTGGCGTTCATCGGCGCCGTGGTTGGCCAGTTGATGTACACCTACCACGTCGGCTGGCCAGTGGCCGTCCTGGCAGCGCTCATTGTTGGTCTGCTGGTGGGCGCCTGGCAAGGCATATGGGTGGCGATCGCCCGAATACCGGCGTTCATCGTGACGTTGTCTTCCATGCTGCTGTTCCGCGGCCTGGCAGTCGTCACGCTGGGCGCCAAGACGCTGTCCGGTTTCCCGGAGGAGTTCAGCGCCATCTCCAAGGGTGGCCTGCCCAAGTTTGTCGGCACAATCGACATCTCCTCCTCCGCCCTGCCGACGTTCTTCCGCGGAGAGGCTGACGTCTTCACGCTGCTCATCGGCGCGATTGCCATTGTCGGCCTGGTCTACTCCAGCTTCCGCACCCGCGCGGCCGAGCGCAAGCACGGCCTGACCCCCATCCCGCTGTCACTGACCGTCGGCAAGCTTGTCTTGCTCGGTGTGGTCATCGCCTTCTTCACCTACCTGGTCTCCTTGTCCCGCGTCGGCACGCCAATCGTGCTGATCATCGTGGCTGTGCTGATCGTGGTCTACACCTTCGTGCAGAACCGCACGGTCTACGGCCGGCATGTTTACGCCATCGGCGGCAACCTCAATGCGGCCATTCTGTCCGGCGTCAACACTCGGCGGGTCAACTTCGCCATCTTCCTCAACATGGGTGTCCTCACCGGCATCTGCGCCGTCATCGTTACCGCCCGGTTGGGCGCTGCCACTCCGACTGCCGGCAACGGCTACGAGCTTGACGCCATCGCGGCTTGCTTCATCGGTGGCGCGGCCGTGACCGGCGGTGTTGGCAAGGTGTCCGGCGCCATGATCGGCGCGCTCATCATGGGCCTGCTGACCATGGGTCTTTCTATCCTCGGTGTCAACGAGTCTTGGCAGATGGTTGTCAAGGGCCTGGTCCTTCTGGCCGCCGTCATCCTCGACCTGTTCTCCAAGCGCCGTTCCGTCCTCGCTGAGGTTGGACAGCGCTAAACTCGTTGGCTCATCTTTGGCCACCGCGAGGCGGTCAGGTTAGCCAAAACGGATTGGCGGGGCGCTGATCTCAATACGAGAGGTCAGCGCCCCGTTACCATCTAAGCGTGACGCGGGCATGGCTCGGCAGATCGTCGCTTCGGAGTCACGGCCCGCCCGCCGCCGTCGGCCTGGCACTTCGCCGGACCGGATGCGGTGCGCGGTCCGAAGCGCTCGACCTGGGCTATGCCCGCGTCACCTCATTTCTCCTGGGGATCTGGGGTGTTGTCTGGGGTTCCCGGAGGTCCAGGTGACGCGGTGCCGGTTGGTGGCGGGGCGGCATCGTCGGGGGCTATGACGTCGCTATGGGTTGCTTTCTCAGCTGGGCTGCGCACGTCCCAGGCGGGCCTGCGGAAGTGGTAGAACAACAACGGCGGTATGCCAAGCACCACAACCACAAGCGCCACCAGCCACGGGTAGGCTGCCGGCGCTACGGCGGAGTGGCCGGCGGGCGGGATGAACGCCATGATGAACGCTGCCAAGCAGGCCAGGAACCCGACCGAACACACGAACCCCATTGCGGGGACGCGGTAGCCCCGCTGGATCCCTGGCTGGTGGCGGCGCAACAGCCAAGCTGAAGCGAACATCAGCACATACATCAGCAAGTACAGCGCTGCTGCCATGTCCACCAGGGCGATGAAGGCGTTCGAGACATTGGGCACCAGGACAAACATCAGGGCTAGCAGCGAGACGATGATCCCCTGCGGCACCAAGATGCCCACCTGGATGCCGTGGCGGTTGCGCCGCTGCAACAGCGGCGGCAGCAGGCCGGTCCTGGCAGCTGCGAGCAGGCCGGTGGATGGGCCCGCAACCCAGGAGATGACCGAGGCCAGTGCCCCGAATGCGATGGCCGCGGCCACCACGTTTGTCATCCAGCTGGCATCCCAGTGTTCAAAGAAGTTCTGGAACGCCACCAGAATCCCGTTGGTGAACCCGAGATCCTTGTTCGGCACAGCGATGGCGATGGTGGGCAGGATGAAGATGCCCAGGATCAGGCACAGTGACAGGACCATCGCCTTGGGGAAGCCGCGGCGTGGATCACGCAGCTGGCCCACGTGGACGGCGTTGACCTCCATGCCGGCATAGGACAGAACGTTCGATACAACCAGCACAATCGATGCGATCCCGGTGAACGGCGGGATCACGGCCCCGGCGTTCAATGGCACCTGGCTAGGCTGCCCCGACTTCAGCCAGATTGCGCCCAGCACAATCAGCATCAAGGCCGGGATGAGCGTGCCGATCACACCGCCCCAGCTGGACACCCTCGCAAACAGGTTTCCGCCTCGCATTGTGATCACGGTGGCTGTCCAGTAGACCGCCAGGATCAGCACGGCGGTGAACAGCCCTGAATTGGACATCCCCGGCACCCCCACCATGAAGGCGATGGCGGCGGCGATGAAGGCCAACTGGGTTGGGTACCAGACAACGTTTTGTACCCACTGCAGCCAGATCGCAGCGAAGCCCCACCGGTTGCCCATGGCCTCGCGCACCCAGACATAGACCCCTCCCCGCCAGGTTGTTGCCAACTCGGCTGAGACAAGCGCAGTGGGTACAAGGAACAGGATTGCCGGGGCGACAAACAGTGTCACCGACCCCAGGCCATAGGTCGCCATGGTGGGCAAGGACCTGAGCGATGCGACGGTCACCGTGGTGAGCATCGCGATCTGGAAGACCGACAGGTATGTGCGCGCCACCGGTGAAGGTGCGGCAGGACTGCGGGAGGTTTGGGCCGACATCGTGCACCTCAGTGGTGGAAGGCCGGGTGTCCGGCAGCGTCTGGAAGCGGTGTGGCCAGGGAGTCGAGGTATGCGACATCGGCGGCCATGTCTTCGAGGAGGCGGTCTGCCAGGTCCATGCCCAGGCCGTTGCGGACCACAATCCGCTGGACGGTCAGGTCCTCCAGGTCCGCCGGCATCGGGTAGGCCGGGATGAGCCAGCCGCGCATTCGCAGGCGGTCCGAGAGGTCGTATAGCGTCCACAGGCGCGAGTTGGGCTCGCGCAGGGACCAGGCGAAGACGGGGATGTCGGAGCCGTCATTCCACAGCTCGAACGGGCCCATTGCGCCGATTCGGTCAGCCAGGTGGCGGGCGACTGCGGCGGTTGCGCCCTGCGTGGCCTCGAAACCTTTGCGGCCCAGCCGCAGGAAGGCGTAGTACTGGAGCAGGACTTGGGCGCCTGGCCGGGAGAAGTTCAGGGCGAAGGTCGGCATGTCCCCGCCCAGGTAGGAGACCCGGAAGATCAGGTCCTCCGGCAGCAGCGAGGCCTCGCGCCACACCACCCAGCCCAGGCCGGGGTAGACCAGGCCGTACTTGTGGCCGGAGGTGTTGATCGAGGCGACGCGCGGCAACCTGAAGTCCCAGATCAGGTCCGGCTGGAGGAACGGCGCGATCATTCCGCCCGAGGCGCCGTCCACGTGGATCTGGATGTCCAGGCCGGTTGCGGCCTCGATCCGGTCGAGTGCTGCGGCGATTTGGGCCACCGGCTCATACATGCCGGTGTAGGTCACTCCGAGGATGGCGACAACGCCGATGGTGTTCTCGTCGATGTATTTGTCCAGGTCAGTGCCGTCCATCACCTTGTGGTCAAGCGAGATTGGCACGCGGCGCGGCTCGACGTCCCAGTAGTTGCAGAACTTCTCCCAGCACACTTGGACCGCTGAGGACATCACGAGGTTGGGCTTGTCGGTTGGCCGGCCAGCGGCGCGCTGGCGCTGCTGCCAGCGGCGCTTGAGGGCTAGGCCTCCCAGCATGCACGCTTCGGATGAGCCGATGGTCGATGTCCCGATTGCGCCTGCCGGATCAGGTGAGTGCCACAGATCCGCCAGCGTGCGCCAGCCGTAGGTCTCCACGGCGGCGGTCTGGGGGTATTCGTCCTTGTCAATGGCGTTCTTGTCGAATGATTCGGTGTAGAGCCGGTTGGCGTGGTCATCCATCCAGGTGCCCACGAATGTCGCCAGGTTGAGCCGAGCGTTGCCGTCCAGCATCGCCTCGTCTCGCACCACCTGGTAGGCGGTCTCGGCGGCCATTGGATCCGCCCCAAGCTGGAATCGCGGTGCCGAATCAGCCTCCCCAGGCCGCGCAAACACCGGCGCCATAATCGAAGGATCCAACCCACTGTCATAAGCCGTACTCACAAAGTCCCCCTCCCCTGCAGGTCGGCGACCTGCGACCGCACCCACACTAAGTACCCAACCCACCCCAAGTCCCGACCCCCCTCCCCCGTCTCGCCCCCGGAACCACCTTGGGAGGTTTTGGTGGGTGCTGGGGGTTAGCGCCGGGAGGGTGCCGGGGATGCCTGGGGTGCGGTTGGGGTGGCGGGTGCGCCACCACCGGGGGAGGTTGCCGGTGGCGTTCGGGGGCGGCCCGGGGGGTTAGACGTTGAAGCCTATGGCTCTTAGTTGGGCCCGGCCGTCTTCGGTTATCCGGGCTGGGCCCCAGGGCGGGGTCCATACCCAGTGGATTTGGACGCCCTCAGCCAGGCCCTCGATGGCGGCCGCGGCCTGGCTCTCGATCAGGTCGGTCAGGGGACACGCCGGCGAGGTGAGGGTCATGTCGACGTGGGCTACGCCATCGGCGGCAATTTGGACACCGTAGACCAGGCCGAGGTCCACCACGTTGATGCCCAGCTCGGGGTCTATGACATCCTTCAGCGCCTCTTCGATATCGGCAGTGTCGGTGCCTGCCGCCACGGTCTCACTCATCGTTACCCTTTCGGTCCTGGCGCTGGCGAGGAGTCGCCGGCAACCGCTTTGGCCAGCGCATCCTTCAGCGCCATCCATCCCAACAAGGCGCACTTCACGCGCGCCGGATACTTTGCGACGCCCTCAAACGCGATGGCGTCACCCAAGGCGTCCTCGTCCGCCTCGCTTTCAAGGCCCAGCCCGCGCGAATGCATCAGGCGCCCAAACGCCGCCTCCAGCTCCGCGACCCGGCCCAGGTCTTCGCCGCGCACCAACTCGCACATCACCGAGGTGGACGCCTGGGAGATTGAGCAGCCGGTCCCAGTCCAGGTCACCTGGCCCAGGATGTCGGTCCCGCCCAATTCATCCGACGATGCCGCCCCCAACTTCACCCGCAACCTCACCTCGTCGCCACAGACCGGGTTGACCTGGAAGGACTCGGCGTCGAACGTTGGCGCCAGGTCCTTTCCGCGCGGCCGGCGGTAGTGGTCCAGGATCAGCTCGCGGTACAGCGATTCCAGGCCGCTGGGCTCGCTCATTGGGTGGCTCCGAAGTAGGGGCGCACGTTGGCCAGGGCTTCGGCAAAGGCGTCGATTTCCGCTTCGGTGTTGTACAGCCCTACCGACGCTCTGGTGGACGCGCGCACGCCCAGGGCTCGGTGGATCGGCTGGGCGCAGTGGTGGCCCACGCGCACGGCGATGCCGCGGTCGTCAAGGTACTGGCCGGCATCGTGCGGGTGGACGCCCTCTATATCCAGGGCAACCACGCCGAGGCGGTCCGCCGGGTCCGCGGGTCCGAGCAGCCGCACGCCGGGTATGCCGGTCACGGCGTCGAGAAGGCGGGCGGTCAGCTTGGCCTCGCGCTCGGCCAGGCGGTCCATGCCCAGGTGGGACAGGTAATCCAGGGCGGCCGCCCAGCCGATTGCCTCCGTCACCGGCTGTGTGCCAGCCTCGAAACGCCCCGGGGGTGGGCAGAAGGTGGCCTCGGTCATGGTGACGATTTCCACCATCGAACCGCCGGTGAACACCGGTGGAAGCTGCTCCAACACTTCGCGCCGGCCGTAGAGTGCGCCAATACCGTTGGGGCCCAGCATCTTGTGGGCGCTGATTGCGGCCAGGTCCACGCCGAGCGCCCGGAAATCGACGGGTAGGTGGGGGGCGGATTGGGCGGCATCGAGCACGGTCAGGGCGCCCACGGACCGCGCCGCCTCGACCAACCGCGCCACATCGGTGACGGCGCCGGTCACGTTGGAAGCGTGGGTGAACGCGAGCACACGGGTGCGCGAATCGATCAGAGCGGCCAGGCTCTCGAGGTTCAACCGCCCGTCCGGGCCGGCGTCGATCCACGCCAACTCCGCACCGGTCCGGGCGGCCAGGCGCTGCCAGGGCACCAGGTTGGCGTGGTGCTCAGCCTGCGTGACCACAATCCGGTCACCAGGGCAAATGTGCGGGACAGCGGACGATGCCGGCGGCTCGCCTTGAGCTAGTTCGCCTAGTGATAGGGCTATGAGGTTTAGTGCGGCTGTTGTGCCGGAGGTGAAGACAATCTCGGATGGCGTGGCGCCAAAGAAACGGGCCACGCGGGCTCGCGCGTCCTCGAACGCCTCGGTCGATTCCTCTCCCAGGAGGTGTGCGCCGCGGTTGACGGCGGCATAGTTGTTGTTGGCAAACCACGTCATGGCGTCCATCACGCAGCTTGGGCGCTGCGCTGTGGCGGCCGTGTCGAGGTAGATCAACTCATGTCCGGAACGCACCTTGCGGGCGAGGATGGGAAAGTCCCGCCTGATCCGCTCGACCTCCTGCGGGGTGATCGGCTCACGCGGCGCGCCAAGGTCCGGCAATCCGCCCGGGCCGCACAGACCGTGGGCGTTTGTAGGGCTGGTCACCGTTTCAGGCGACAAACCGGTCATAGCCTTCCTCCTCCAGGCGGTCAGCCAATTCCGGACCCCCTTGCTCAACAATCCGCCCACCAACAAAAACATGCACCTGATCAGGGCGAATGTATTGCAGCACACGCGTGTAGTGGGTGATGAGCATCACGCCCAGACCAGTGGTTTGTTTGGCCCGGTTGACGCCCTCTGCAACCACCCGCAGAGCATCCACGTCGAGTCCGGAATCTGTCTCATCCAAAATGGCGATCTTGGGGCGCAGCAACTCCATTTGCAGGATCTCGTGACGCTTCTTCTCCCCACCGGAGAATCCCTCGTTGACGCTGCGTTCGGCAAATGTCGGGTCCATCCGCAGATTCGACATCGCCTGGCGCATGTCCTTGATCCATTGCCGCAGTGGCGGTGCCTCGCCGTCGATGGCGGTCTTGGCAGTTCGCAGGAAATTCGACACCGTCACTCCGGGCACCTCTACGGGATACTGCATGGCCAAGAACAGCCCGGCTTTGGCGCGTCCGTCAACCGGCATCGTCAGCAAATCCTCACCGTCCAAAGTGGCTGTGCCGCTGGTCACACGGTATTTCGGATGCCCGGCCAGAGAATAGGCCAGCGTGGACTTGCCTGACCCGTTTGGACCCATGATGGCGTGGGTTTCACCTGAACGCACGGTTAGATCAACCCCGCGCAGGATCGGTGTGCCGCCCTCATCGCTTTCGACGCTGACGTGGAGGTCGCGGATTTCGAGAACGGTCATCGGCCTAGTGTCTCCTTGGGTTGTTGGGTTGGTGTCAAGAGTGATTGGGTGGCGGCATCGAGCCGCCGGTCAACTGTGGCGATCAATCGGGCCTCAATCTCGGGTTGGTTCAGCCGCCCCACCAGCTCGGCGAAGAACGCGTGGACCACAAGCCGGCGGGCGGTTGCCAAATCGATGCCGCGGGAGCACAAGTAGAAGACCTGCTCATCATCGAACCGCCCGGTGGCGCTGGCATGGCCGGCGCCAAGAATCTCGCCGGTCTCAATCTCCAGATTCGGGACCGAATCGGCCCGAGCGCCGCGCACCAGCACCAGGTTGCGATTCTGTTCATAGGTGTCAGTGCCAACCGCCCCGGCCCGGATTAGCACGTCGCCTACCCAAACGCTGTGCGCCCCTGCCCCCTGAAGCGCCCCCTTGTATGTAACGCGTGAGGTGCAACGCGGCGCCGCATGGTCAACAAACAGCCGAGATTCGTGGTGCTCACCACTATCGGTCAAAGCCAAACCGAGCAATTCGGCACTGCCGCCGGGCCCAGCAAACGTCACGTCCGGCGTGATGCGCACCAACTCCCCGCCAAACACCGCGACGCTATGAACCAAGCTGGCATCCTTGGCAAGTCTTGCCCGGTGCGAGCTGGCATGAACCGCTCCGGCCGCCCACTCCCCCACAGCCAACAGCCGCAGCCGCGCACCCTCGCCCAAATACAGCTCCACAGTCTCGGCCAGCTCTCCCCCACCGCCATAATCGACGATGACGGTTGCGGCCGAATTCTCCTCCAGCCACACAGCCAAGTGGCTCGCTGCAACCCCGTCACCCTGCGTACGAACTTCCAGCTCAATGGGGCTCTCGACGCTGATCCCACGCCCTACGCTCAACACGGTGGCTTGACCGAACCCGGCCCAGGCGGCCGCCGCTGCCCTATCGCTCGGGCCAGATGCCTGGCCAAGGCGAGGATCGCTGCGCGGCACCTGCTCAAACTTCACGCCGTCCGGCAGCGAGCCAGTACCCGCCAGCGTGACCGCCGCAGTCCCTGAGAACTCAGCCGCAAAGACGCCCGCCAGCCGGTCAACCGGCGTGAACCGCCATTCCTCTTCCCGGCCACTAACCGGCCCAAAATCCTCCAACTCAAACGAGGTGGGCCGCTCTCCGCGTGATGTCACGCGCTGATCCAAGCCCATCAGCCGACCGACCCTTCCATTTGCAGCTCGATTAATCGATTCAATTCCAGTGCGTATTCCATTGGCAATTCCCGCGCTATCGGCTCAACGAAGCCCCGCACAATTGTCGCCATGGCCTCTGTCTCCTCCAGTCCACGCGACATCAGATAGAACAGTTGGTCCTCTGACACTTTGGAGACTGTGGCCTCGTGACCCATGTGGACGTCGTCTTCCCGAACATCAACATATGGATAGGTATCAGACCGTGAAATCCCGTCCACCAGGAGCGCGTCACACAATACGTTGGACTTGGAGTTCTCAGCACCCTCAGCGATCTTCACCAACCCCCGGTATGAAGTCCGCCCACCTCCCCGAGAAATCGACTTTGACACAATGGACGATGACGTATCCGGCGCCGCGTGAATCATTTTGGCGCCGGTGTCCTGGTGCTGGCCCTCGCCAGCAAAAGCGATGGACAGCGTCTCTCCGCGGGCGCCACGACCCAGCAGTACACAGGCCGGATACTTCATAGACACCTTCGATCCGATGTTCCCATCGATCCACTCCATTGTGCCACCCTCATCCACGGTGGCACGCTTTGTCACCAGGTTGTATACGTTGGTGGACCAGTTTTGGATGGTGGTGTAGCGGACCCGGGCGTTGCGGCCAACAATGATCTCCACAACAGCTGCGTGGAGCGAATCCGAAGAGTAGATGGGAGCTGTGCAACCCTCAACGTAGTGCACGTATGAACCCTCATCGGCAATTATGAGGGTCCGTTCGAATTGGCCCATGTTCTCGGTGTTGATACGGAAGTAGGCCTGCAGTGGGATTTGGACATGAACACCGGGCGGGACGTAAACAAACGAGCCACCGGACCATACCGCAGTATTCAGGGCGGCGAATTCATTATCGTCTGGCGCAACCACTGTGCCGAAGTATCGCCGGAAAACATCCTCATGCTCGCGCAGCGCTGTATCGGTGTCGAGGAAGATAACCCCTTGGGCTGACAGATCGTTGCGGATCTGGTGATAGACAACCTCGGACTCGTATTGGGCGGCAACCCCTGCCACCAGACGCTGCTTTTCGGCTTCCGGGATGCCAAGACGGTCATATGTCCGCTTGATATCGTCCGGAAGTGCATCCCAGGATGTTGCCGGCCGGTCAGTTGGGCGGACGTAGTACTTGATCTCGTCAAACAGCACGCCGCTCAGGTCTGGCCCCCAGTTCGGCATCGGCTTCGACTCGAATGTCTCCAGAGCCTTCAAACGCAGGGCAGACATCCACTCCGGCTCGTTCTTGATTGCCGAAATGCCGCGGACTACGTCACTGTCCAGGCCTCTGCGGGCGTCCTTTCCGGCATCGTCGGCATCATGCCAGCCGTAGGAATAGGTGCCTATCGAGGCGATGGCGTCGGTTTGGCTCATGGGCTCTGCCGTCATGCGGTCTCCTTGGATCTGGGTGTTGGGCTGCCCGTGGGGCGTGGTGGCAGCGGGACGGCTGTGGTGCAGACGTGCTCGCCGCTGGCCAGGGTGGCCAGGCGTTGGACGTGGACGCCGAGGATCCGGGATATGGCGGCGGTTTCCTCGTCGCACAGCTGCGGGAACGCTTTGGCCACGGCGTGGACGGGGCAGTGGCCTTGGCACAGCTGGACTGACCCGGGGCCGGGGCGCAGTGATGCAGCATAGCCGTCGCGGCTCAGCGCGCTGACCAGGGCGGCTGCTCTGGCGGTGATGCCGCCTTCCACGCTGCGAACGGCATCGGCGTAGCGCTGCTCAAATCCGGCGGCCTGCTTGGCTGCAAACCCGGCCAGAGCGCTTGCGCCGCCAATCTCGCCGAGGTAGTCGAGCAGTTGGACGGCCAGCGCGTCGCCTTCGGAGCCGAGTGCGGCGTGGGCCTGGGCGGTTGCGACGAAGTGCCGGGCGGGCCTCCCGCGGGACCTATCGGCGAGCGGCGGGGCGTGGTCTTCGATGAGCTGATCGGCCTGTAAGCAGGACAAATGCCGGCGCACGCCCGCGGCGGCCAGGCCTAACCTATCGGCCAGATCGCCCGCTGTGATGGGGCCATCGGTGACAATGAGCGACAGGATCTCGGCGCGCGTGCTGGCACCGGCAGACTCCTGCGACACTGTTGCTCCTCCTGGCTGGCGCCGCCTCACGACCGGGCGGCCACCCCATAATACACAACATCTGGGTTGCCAAAATCAACGCCGCGCCGTGCGGCAAGCCCGCGCCGTCAAGCCGTGGGACCGGCATCGGCGGGGATCAGGCCCTCACAGGCTGCCGCCGAAGTCCCTCCGGAACGCTGCGACCAGGCGGTCCATCCAGTCCGAGTCCGATTCCAGCCTGCCGAAGAAGAACCGCAGCACCTCAGGCTCCTCGACGTAGCGCAATCCGCCAACCAGGTCGCGGTTCTCCCACAGCCATGCCAGCCGGTCCACCACGTAGGTGATGTGGGACAGGGTGTAGACCCGCTTCGGGATGGCCAGGCGCAGCAGCTCCATCTCGGCAAACCGCTCCGAACCGTCCGGCTCGCGTTGCTCCGACATCGTGCCGCGCTCCATGCCACGCGCGCCGGCCGCGACAAACACGGCAGCCGCCAGGGCGCCGGCCGGGTAGCGGTCCTGGCTCAGGTGGGGCAGGAATGCCTTGGCGTCCAGGTGCAGGCCGAGCCCGCCGGGTGGGGTGACCACGGGGATTCCGCGGGCCTGGAGTTGGCGGGAGAACTCGGCCACAAAGATCGGGGTTTGGTTGATCACCTCGAAGTCGAGGGCCTCATTCAGCCCAACCGCAATCGCCTCGATCTCGCGGACTGACATTCCACCGTACGTCAAGAATCCCTCGAACAGAGGAACGAACTCGCGCATCTGATCATACAGATCGAACCGGTTGGTGGTGATGGCGCCGCCGCGGGCGCAGCCCAACTTGCGCGCGGAGAAGTAGATGATGTCAGCCAGCTGGCCAATCTCCTGGGTGATATCGACCAGTTCCCGCCCGGCGCACAGCGGATCACGCACCGCCATGAAGTACAGGTTGTCCGAGAGCAGCGATGCGTCGAACACGAAGAGCAGCCCGTGATTGTGGCAGAACTCCGAGACGGCGCGCAGGCAGCCCAGGGATACAGGCTGGCCGCCAATCAGGTTGGTGCCGGCCTCGATCCGGACGAATGAGATGTTCTCCGGTCCAATCTCGGCTGTTAGCTCAGCCAGCTTCTCCAGGTCCATATCGCCCTTGAATGGGTGATCGGAGTTGACCTTGAGGCCTTCGGGGATGACGATCTCCTCGACCTTCCCGCCGAGGAAGGTGATCAGCGCCTTTGTGGTGGTGAAGTGGTAGTTCATGATCGCGGTGGAATCTGGCTTTGGCTTAACGAACGCCTGAGCCAGAATGTGTTCTGCCGCCCTGCCCTGGTGGGCGGGGAGCAGATACCGCGTGCCGAACATGTTCTCGACGGCTTCCGCCATGCGGAAGAAGGATTCGGAGCCGGCGTAGGAATCATCGGCCCGAGCCATCGCTGCCACTTGCAGGTCAGACATCGCGTTGACGCCTGAATCGGACAGCATGTCGAGGAAGATGTCCTTGTTGCGCAGCAGGAACGTGTTCCCGCCGGCTCCCTCGATGGCCGCTTTGCGATCCTCAATCGGTGCCAGATTGAGCTTCTGGACGGTTCGCGCCTTGTGCATTTCGAGCGGCACAGGGTCAGAGGAGAAATAACGAATTGACTGCATTGTCGAGCCTCGTTGGTTCTGTGAGGGCGAGTAGAGACAAGTCATCCTATCTCCCCCTCCCCGCACGCCCCCACCCCAGGTCCCCGCACGCCCCACCAGGTCCCCGCCCGGCGCCGGCCCAGGCGGCCGCTCGGCGAGCGGGTGCCGGTCGGAGCGGGGCGACCGAAAGTGCCCAAACCCGTGGGATACCTCGTGGCTTTCCCCCCGTCCTGAGCAGTTGACGTCGCCGATGGCGGCCGGTTCACGGCCGGTTCACCTTCCTGAAGCTGGGTTGCGCCGTGGTCCCGTAGTAGTGGAACAGTGCTGGCGGCAAGACTGATGCGATTGGTCGCCTTGGATTGTCTGGGGATGATGCATGTGGTCCAGCAGTTCGCAGTTGAGTTCAGTCTTCCTGTGGTTCAGCACGTTGACCCCACCCAAACTTGGGGCGGCACCCCGCCAAGCCTGGCCCTCTTTTCGACCGGCGCTGCCGGCCCCCTTCCTCCGTCCGCCTCCTGCTACCCAATCCAATTCCCCCGATCAAACTGACCACTTCTCCAGGGTAGGGGTGGGGTGTGCAGGAAAGATGGTCAGTTCCGGCTACGCCGGATCCGACAAGCAGTCGGACCCACCGGACCAGGGGTGCGTAACTGACCAATTGGCGAGCCAGGCGGCTCAATTGGTCAGTTAAGCACCTCCGACCGGGCCGTTCGCCTGCTGTCTTGTGCTCAGCCGCATCGAGGTGGATGTGCTTAAGTGACCAATTGGCGAGCCAGGCGGCT
>JAIRRT010000057.1 GCA_031255835.1 Bifidobacteriaceae bacterium
ATGGTGGACGTCCGCCGCTAAACAAGAGATTTGACAATGCCGCACCCCACACCCCCAAATCCGCCGAGTGTTCCCGCCGGTTTCTGCGGCCGGTGCGGTGCGCCGCGGGCTGGTGATGCCCGCATTTGCCCAACCTGCGGGTTTGACGCATCGATGGCCCAGGAGCCGCCCGCACCCACTCGCCCCGCCCAGATGGCCACCTATCCGCCCGGGCCGCCGCCCCCGCCCGCTTCCTGGTCGGTTCGGACTAAGCGGCCTTCGATAGTTGCCTTGGTCTGTGCCATTGTCTTGTCGATCGCGGCTCCGGTGATGCTGGTCTTGGCCCTGACCACCCGAACCCCGCCGGCTGAGGAAGAAGAGCCAGAACCCTCTGTTGTGGAAGATGACCAACATGACCAGGACCTGGCGGCGTTGGTCGTCTCCAGCTACCAAATGCGGCGAGCCGTCAACGATGAGCTGATGGCCGCAATGCAGCGATCCTTCCAGGAGGGACCTGAAGCCAACCGAGAGCCGCTGGACCTGGCAACCGCTGACCTGGCGGCGAAGATTGAGCGGCTCGGCCTGAACGAGTGGCCTAGATTCGACCCGGCTGACGAGGCTGACGCCCAGCTGGAGAAACTGCTTGAAGACCCAGTTGAGAGGGTGCGGCTGGCCCGGGAGGAGCTCATCACTGGCACAGTTGCGGGCGCTGTGCTGCCCGCCAACTTCTCAACGCTTGAACAGGCACTCGGCCACCTGCCGGTGGTCGCAGCCACGATGTTTGATGATTCCAGCCTGGCGGCGGCGACCTTTTCCTATGCGACCGCCTCGGTGAGCTTCGCTGAGGTCTGCATGCCCTACCTGCCTCCCGGATCGAAAGAGGAACACCCCTGCGAAGGCCCCCTCCGCCCTCTCAAGGACCAGGTAAAAGACGTTGATGAGGAGCCTGCTAGCACCAAGCCCCCCGCCGAAGAGCAGTCACCTGTCCTCATCTGGTGGATCGCATTTGGCCTGGCCGCCCTGGGTGCCGCCGGAGCTTGGACAGCCTTCGGCCTAAGCGTCCGCAAGAACCGCACCCCCAAACCACGGCCCCCAGCCTGACCCCGGCCGGGCTACGGGCTAGATCAGGCCCATGACGTAGGTCAGCATCGCGTCTATCTCGGCACGCTCGGATGCGGACAGGCGGCCCACAAACTCGCTCAACTCAGTGTTCGCATCCACAGCCGTGGTTTGTTCGAGTAGCACCCGTGTGGTTGTTGAACCGATCACTATCTCCGGCCGAAACACGGCCGCTCGTGCACTAGTCGAGGTGGGTGCAACCAGGACTGTGGAGAGCAGCTGTAGGTCATCTGACTGGAGCACCACCGCATACCGCGCACCACCCTGTTGATGGCCACGGCGGGCGGTGGGCCTACCTGCGCGCCTAGAGGGACGCCTTTGGGGGTTACTTTTCTTTGGTCTTGCGGGATTCCAGGACCTGGTCGATCATGCCGTATTCGAGGGCCTGCTGAGCAGTCAGAATCTTGTCGCGTTCGATGTCCTCACGAACCTCTTCCGGGGTGCGGTTGGAGTGCCGAGCAATGGTGTCCTCCAGCCATTGGCGAATCCGCAGAATCTCCTTGGCTTGGATTTCAATGTCAGAGGCCTGGGCATAGGCGCCACCCTCAAAAGCCGGCTGATGGATCAAAATCCGCGCATTCGGCAACGCCAAACGCAGCCCCGGCGAACCAGCCGCCAACACCACCGCCGCAGCTGAGGCAGCCTGACCCAGGCAGACTGTCTGAATGCGTGGCGTGATGTACTGCATGGTGTCATAGATGGCCGTCAAAGCGGTGATGGAACCACCCGGCGAATTGATGTACATAGTGATGTCGCGGTTCGGGTCCTGGGACTCCAAGACCAGCAGCTGAGCCATGATGTCATCAGCGGAGGCGTCATCAATCTGGACACCCAAGAACACAATCCGGTCCTCGAACAGCTTGGCATACGGATCTTGACGTTTGAACCCGTAAGGAGTGCGCTCCTCAAAAGAGGGAAGCACATAACGGGAGCGCGGCGGCATGGCGACGTGCCCCTCAGCCAGCCCCGCCAAGGAGCCGTAGGTTGTACGCGGGTCGTAACTCGGCATCGTCCCCTCCTATGCCTTCTTCTTCGGTTGGCGGACCACCGATTCGTGCGCCACTACTTTGTCGATAAATCCATATTCCAGGGCCTCCTGGGCGGTGAACCACCGGTCGCGGTCCGAATCCCGGTTGATCTGCTCCGCGGTCTTGCCGGTCTGCTCCGCGATCAACTCCGCCAACTGGCGCTTCATGTGCAAAATCAGCTCAGCGTTGATGCGGATGTCGGTGGCCGTACCGCTGATACCGCCGGACGGCTGGTGCATCATCACCCGGGCGTGCGGCGTGGCGTAACGCTTGCCTTTGGCACCGGAAGACAACAAGAACTGGCCCATCGAAGCGGCCATCCCCACCGCTACGGTGGCAACATCCGGTTTGACATATTGCATGGTGTCATAGATGGCCATACCGGCGGTGATGGAACCACCCGGAGAGTTGATGTACAGGTAGATATCGCGGTCTGGTTCCTCAGCCGCCAGGAGCATCATCTGGGCGCAGATGGCGTTGGCGTTTTCATCTTTGACCTCGCTGCCCAACCAGATGATCCGTTCACGCA
>JAIRRT010000065.1 GCA_031255835.1 Bifidobacteriaceae bacterium
CACTGACCCACTACGCAACACTGGCGCCACCACCCGCAACACCCAGGTTTGAACGACATCGGCGACCGGAAGTGCTCAAAACGGGAGGTGAACAGGGCTGTGAAGGGGTGTTTTGGGCACTTGGGGTCGGCGTCGGCGGAGGGGGTGGGGTGGGTTTGTGCTCAGGGGGCGCGGGTCGGGAGAGACCGGGCGGCCGGAAGTGGTCAGACCGTGCGGTGGGCTGGGTGGGGGGTGGTGGGGGTCCAGGGGTTGATTGTTGGGATGGGGAATCGGGTGAAGTCGCCTGTGTTGCGGGTGGCTAGGGTGGCGTTGAGGTGGGCGGCGGTGGCGCCGATCAGGGCATCGGCGAACGGTGCTGGGTCCGGGACGTGGTAGGCCGCGGCGGTAGAGGCGATGGGGCGTGTCACGTCCACGATCCGCCCCTCGAATGCCTCGGCCAAGGTGGCCAGCCAGGCGGAGTACACCTGGGCGCGGGCCGGGTCCTTCCGGGCGGTGAGCAGGCATCCGACCTCCATCTCGTGCAGCGTGACCACCGAGATGAACGCCTCTGCGAGCGGTGCCGCCTCAGCCCACGCCGCGAACGCGGGGTCTGCCCGGCCGGTCCTGACGCGCCGCAGCTCCGAGGCGACAACGGTGTCCAGCACCAGCTTCACGGCAGCGGCCGCGGGCGGTCGGGGGAGCGCACATACGGCGTGTCCAGATCCGCGAGCTCCTCCGGCCCCGAAAGATCGGCAAGGACCGCCGCACTGCTCCAGCGTGCGGCCCGCTCGACCGACTCGACCAGGATCGCCCGCGCTTGCGCCTCCATAGAGCGGTTCCGCGCCGCGGCGACCTTCTTCAGCCCCTCGTACGTCTCCTGTGGTAGCGACCGAACCGTCAGCGTGCGTGTACTCATTCCCACCCCTCTCCGAGTGCCAGCACCCATGCTAGCACCACCGCCAGCATCCCCACCAGCGGCAGCAGGTGAGCCGTCAGGGACGTGCACGATGCCGGCCGAGTGGCTTTGTGGCATCGGCTGGGGGTGGCGGAGAAGGTGGGGTTTTGGGGTGGTTAGCTGGGGGGTGGGGGTGCTTGGGGCGGGGGCGGGGTACACTTGGGCGGCCGGGCAGTGTTTCCGGGACCCGCCAGTGTTCCTCCCAGGGGGTTGTGTTGTGCCCTGAAAGACCTGTGAGGACGTGCGTGGGGTGCCGGCAGCGTTGCCCTCGGTCCGATCTTGTGCGGGTTGTAGTCGATCCACTGGCTCCTGGCGTGTTGGTGGTCGATGTCGCAGCTCGCCTGCCTGGGCGAGGCGCCTGGGTGCACCGCGCACCTGAGTGTCTTGACCGCGCGTTGCGCGTGGGCGCCTTTGGGCGTGCGCTTCGCCATGCTGGTGCACTCGACACCAGCGCGTTGGCGGAAGCCAGCACCGGACGGACCAGCACCAGTACACCGAGAAGCCCACGGAAAGCGGGTTGAAAGCACGATGGACACACCATGAGTGCCCCGAGATGAGCACCGCGCAATAACGGTCCTTCCTGCCTTGGGATGGGCCAAGACAGGAGAGTTGTGGCAAAGCTACGCGTCCACGAACTGGCGAAAGAGCTCGGCATCACGAGCAAAGAGGCCATCGCCAAGTTGAAGGAGTTGGGCGAATACGTCAAGGGTCCGTCCTCGACGGTCGAAGCACCGGTAGCCCGGACCTTGCGAGAAGCGTTCCCCCCCAAACCCCCAGAACCAGAGCCCGATGCCGCGGCTGACCAGACCGCAGCAGCGAGCCAGCCAGCCGCGCCCGCCGCGGCGGCGCCGCCGGCTGGTGTCGGCGCACCGGCCGCACCAGCGGCCACCGCGGTTCCAGCTGCGCCGGGCAGGCGAGCAGTCCCCGGCGGGGCCAAACCGGCAGCGCCCGGGGCAGCACCAGCCCCTCCCGCGCCAGAACCCGCCGCGCCCGAACCAGCGCCAACAGCGCCAGGCGATGCCGGCGCAGCTGCGGGTGCCGGTCCAAAGCCAGGGCCGCTGCGGGCCGCGCCGGCAGCGGAGGCCGGCCCGGCGGCCGGGTCCGGCGACAGCGAAACCGGTGGGACGGCATCGTCCGAGGTGGCGCCACCTGGAGGACCACGCCCCGCACCGCCGCGACCAGGCGGTGGTGGGCCCAGGCCAGGTCCGCGCCCAGGAGGACCACGGCCCGGCGGACCGCGGCCAGGCAACAACCCGTTTGCCACATCCCAAGGCATGCCCCGGTCCGGGGCGCGCCCAGGCAACAACCCGTTCGCGACCTCGCAGGGCATGCCACGCCCAGGCGGTGGCCGCACAGACCGGCCGTCGCGTCCTGGCGGCGCCGGACCGCGCCCCAGCCCCGGCACCATGCCAGGGCGCACCGGCGGCGGGCGGACCAGTGACGCAGGTGCAGGCCGGCCAGGAGGCGCAGGCCGCGGCGGCGGTGCTCGCGGCGGCAGGGCCGGCGGCACAGGTCCCTCGACCCCACCAGTTGGCGGCTTCTCCGGGCGCGGGCGCGGTGGACGCGGCCAAACCCAGGGCGCGTTCGGCCGCGGAGGCGGCCGGCCAGCCAAGGGCCGGAAGTCCAAGCGGGCCAAGCGGCAAGAGTTCGAGCAGATGGATGCACCGGCACTGTCCGGTTTGCGTCTGCCCAAGGGCGATGGCTCGCAGGTTGTACGGCTGCGGCGCGGCTCATCGCTGACGGACTTCGCTGACAAGATCGACGCCAATCCGGCCACGCTGGTGACGGTGCTGTTCAACTTGGGCGAGATGGCAACCGCCACCCAGTCGCTCGATGAGGACACAATGGCGGCCCTGGGCGCCGAACTCGGCTATGTGGTCGAGATCGTTTCTCCCGAGGATGAGGACCGCGAACTCCTCGAATCGTTCGATATCGACTTGGCGGCTGAAGAAGCCGGCGAGTTGGCTGAGGATCTGGTGGCCCGCCCGCCGGTGGTAACCGTCATGGGTCACGTCGATCACGGCAAGACCAAACTGCTTGACGCCATCCGGTCCACAAACGTGGTCGCTTCTGAATCGGGCGGGATCACCCAGCACATTGGCGCCTACCAGATCATGACGGAACACGACGGCATTTCGCGTCCCATCACGTTCATCGATACCCCAGGTCACGAGGCCTTTACAGCCATGCGCGCGCGCGGTGCCCAAGTAACCGACATCGCCATCTTGGTAGTTGCAGCGGACGATGGCGTAATGCCCCAAACCGTCGAGGCTCTGAACCACGCCCAAGCGGCTGGCGTACCGATTGTGGTCGCGGTCAACAAGGTGGACGTCGATGGCGCAAACCCGCAAAAGGTCCGCGCCCAGTTGACCGAGTACAACCTGGTGGCCGAAGAATTCGGCGGCGACACGATGCTTGTTGACGTTTCAGCCAAGAAGCAGATCGGAATCGACAATCTGCTCGATGCTGTGCTGCTGACAGCTGACGCTGCCCTGGAGTTGACCGCCAACCCGAACAAGGACGCCCGCGGCGTGGCTGTCGAGGCCAACCTGGACAAGGGACGCGGCGCTGTTGTGACGGTGCTGGTGGAGACCGGGACGCTGAAGGTGGGGGACGCCATCGTCGCTGGGACTGCGCACGGGCGTGTGCGCGCCATGTTCGACGAGCATGGCGAGACCGTCAACGAGGCTGGCCCGTCCAGGCCGGTCCAGGTGATTGGCCTGACGTCGGTTCCGCGGGCAGGAGACACGTTCTTGGTTGCCCGGGATGACCGCACCGCACGGCAGATCGCTGAGAAGCGCGCGGCCGCAGAAAGGGCCGCCACGCTGGCCAAACGGCGCAAGCGCATCACTTTGGAGGACCTGCGCAAGGCCCTGGAGCAAGGCAAAGTCGAAACGCTCAACCTGGTCATCAAGGGCGACGTTTCCGGTTCTGTCGAGGCGTTGGAAGATGCGTTGCTGCAAATCGACGTGGGCGAGGAAGTCGCTTTGCGGGTCATTCACCGCGGCGTTGGCGCCATCACCCAAAACGACGTCAACCTGGCTGGGGTCGACAACGCGATCATCATCGGCTTCAACGTTCGCTTTGCCGAGAGGATCGAGGATCTGGCCGAGCGCGAGGGCGTCGACGTCAGGTTCTATTCGGTCATCTATCAAGCGATTGACGATGTCGAAGCCGCCCTCAAAGGCATGCTCAAGCCGGAATTCGAAGAGGTCGGTCTGGGCAGCGCCGAGATCCGCGAGATATTCCGCTCCTCGAAGTTCGGCTCGATTGCCGGCTGTCTGGTGCGGTCGGGTGAAATCCACCGCGGAAGCAAAGCCCGCGTCACCCGTGGCGGGATTGTGGTGGGGGAGAACCTGCAGATCACCTCACTGCGCCGGTTCAAAGACGATGTCACCGAAGTCCGCGAAGGGTTCGAATGCGGAATCGGGCTTGGATCGTTCAACGATCTTGCCGTGGATGACGTCATCTCCACCTACGAGGTCCGCGAAAAGGCCAGGGCCTGATGGCAGATCCGACCCGCGCCCGGCGGCTGGCGGACCGAATCAGAACAGTGGTGGCCCAGACGCTGAACAGTGGCCGGATCAAAGACCCGCGGCTGGGATTCGTCACGGTGACCGACGTTCGCGTGACCGGAGACCTCCAGCACGCCACGATCTTCTACACCGTGTACGGGGACGCCGAGGAGCGTGAGGCCACAGCGGCAGCTTTGGCCTCGGCCATCGGGGTGCTGCGCTCGGTGGTCGGCAAGGCCACCGGGCTGCGCCTGACCCCAACCATCGAGTTCATGCTCGATGAATTGCCTGAGGGCGCCAGCCACATGGAAGAAGCGATCCAGCAAGCCCAGCAGCGCGACGCCGCCCTCGCCGCACAGGCAATCGGCGCCGAATACGCCGGTGATCCAGACCCCTACCGCCACCGTGAGGAAGATGAGCCAGCCGATTGATCCCTCGCCGCCGGTGGCGGCGGATGAAGGCGGGGTCGTGATAGTCGACAAAGCCGGCGGCATGACGTCGCATGACGTGGTCAGCCGGGTGCGGCGGCTGGCGGGAACCAGGCGCGTCGGTCACGCCGGCACCCTCGACCCGATGGCGACGGGCGTAATGGTGCTGGGAATGGGCCGTGGAACCCGCCTATTGACATATCTAAGTGGCCTTGACAAGGACTATGAAGCCACCATCCGCCTAGGCATCTCCACCACAACCGACGATGCCGCCGGTGAAGCCATCGCCTCGGCGCCCCCTGGCAAGGTGGTCGGCTTGGCGCAAGGCGACGTAGGGCAAGCTGTAGAGGCCCTGCGTGGCCAGATCCTTCAGGTGCCCAGCTCAGTCAGCGCGGTCAAGGTGGATGGGAGACGTGCGTACGCCAGGGTCAGAGCCGGCGAGCAGGTCGTCTTGGCTGCCCGGCCGGTGACAGTACGGCTCTTCGACGTGCTCACATGGCGTCCGGGCCAGGCGAGCGACGGCACAGACGTGCTGGACATCGATGTGCGCGTCAGCGTCTCGGCTGGAACCTATGTCCGTGCACTTGCCCGCGATCTGGGCGAGGCCCTAGGGGTGGGCGGGCATGTGACTGCGCTTCGCCGCACCAGAGTGGGCCCGTTCGTGTTGAGCGAGGCGCACCCGTTGGAGGAACTGGCCGAGCACTGGACCGCGCTGACCCTGGCCGAGGCCGCCACACGCCGCTTCGAAGCACTGGCCCTGACGCAAGCTCAGGCACGCGCCCTATCTCTAGGCCAATCGATCCCCCTGGACCCAGCCGCAGACCTAGCCGCGCACCCCACCGCAGAGCCGGCCGCCAAACCAACCGAAAACCAAGCCGCACACCCCACCGACCAACCGGTCGCCGCCATCGGACCTGATGGCCGCCTGGTTGCCTTGATCAGCCCAGATCGCACCAACACGGCCTGGCGCCCCAAAGCGGTCTTCACCCCAGCGGCCACCTAGCCAGCCGCCGTCTACCAGATGGTGACGCGCTCCTTAGGGTCGAGCCACAGCGCGTCGCCCGGCTTCAGCGCGAAGGTCTCGGCAAACACGTCCAGGTTGCGGACCACGCCGTTGCAGCGGAACTCGGCAGGGGAGTGAGGATCGACAGTCAGGCGCATGATTGCCTCTGCCTCGCGGGACTTGGTCCGCCAGCAAGATGCCCATCCCCAGAAGAAGCGCACCGCAGCGGTGGCGCCGTCAATGACGGGTCCTTCCTCGCCGCCCAGGCTGAGCCGGTAGGCGTCCCAAGCAATGGCCAATCCGCCCAAATCCCCGATGTTCTCCCCGATTGTCAAAGCGCCATTGACATGCGGAGGATCAGACTGCTCAGCCAATTGGCGGGGCGTGTAGGCGTCGTATTGAGCGATCAACGCTTTGGTGCGCTGCTCAAACTCGTCCCTGTCAGCCTCGGTCCACCAATCGACCAGCCGGCCATCCCCATCAAAGCGTGAACCCTGGTCATCGAACGCATGGCCAATCTCATGCCCAATCACCGCCCCGATTCCGCCATAGTTGGCAGCAGAATCGGCTCCAGCGCTGAAGAACGGCGGCTGGAGTATCGCGGCAGGAAACACGATCTCGTTCATGCCCGGGTTGTAGTAGGCGTTGACCGTCTGGGGGGACATGAACCATTCGGTCCGGTCCACCGGCCCCAGCGACTTGGTCAGCTCGCGGTCCAAATCGAACGCAGCAACCGCCCTGGTGTTCGCAACAGGATCA
The DNA here is from genome assembly GCA_031255835.1 of Bifidobacteriaceae bacterium. Lineage (GTDB taxonomy): Bacteria > Actinomycetota > Actinomycetes > Actinomycetales > WQXJ01 > JAIRRT01. Next base: position 6,640 of record JAIRRT010000065.1, read on the forward strand.
TGCGGCGTGACCTTCAGCTTGGAATAGTCGCGCCACTGCTCGGGATAGCCAATCTTCAAAACGATCTTGTCCAGCTTCGCCAAAGCCTTCGCTTTGGTCTCTGGCCCCATCCAGGTCAGCTGGCTGATGGACGCCCGGTACGCATCCAAAAGGTGCTTGACAATCCCCTCGACCTGCTCCTTGTGGGCAGCCGGGAAATGCCGGTCCACATAGACCCGCCCAACCGCCTCGCCCAGGGCACCTTCGACAAGCGAAACCCCACGCTTCCAGCGCTCGCGAATCTCGGTGGCACCGGTGATCACCGGCCCCCAAAACTCGAAATTCTTGTCAACAATCTCCTTGGACAGCAGCCCAGCATGCGCCTGCACCACCCGCCAAGCCGCCCAGCGCTTCAAATCCGCCAAGGAACTGCCGGCCCACTTTTTCCCCATGGCCTCAACAAAGCTAGGTTGGCGCACGATGACGCGCTCCAGCGCCCCGTTAGGCGCGCCCATTCCCTCAATCCAGGCGTTCCAAGCGAACCCAGGGGCGCGTTCGGTCAGTTCACCCAGAGTCATCGGGTTGTGGGTTTTGAGTTCGTCACGAGCGGCCACAGCATCCCAATGGACGCCGGCCAATTCCGTCTCGAAATCGAACACGATCTGGGCTGCCTGGGACGGCGTAGCGCCTGCCACGTCGGGACAGGTCAACTCGAACAGGTTGCCAATGTGCACCAAGTACTTCTCGCGCGCTTCAGCGAATTTCTCTTCGCGGTAGTAGGTCTCATCCGGCAGGCCAAGCCCGCCTTGGGCCATGTTGACGGCGTAGCGCTGTGGATCATCGGCATCGGAATCGACCCAGAGTGCCAGCAACCCAGGTGTCCCGGTCCGCTCAAGCTTCCCCAGAACTCCAGCCAATTCCTGGTGGGTTTGGGCTGCCCAAATCAACTCCAGATCTGGGATGATCGGCTTGGCCCCGGCCGCGTCGATTGTCGCAGTGTCCATGAAAGCGGCATAGAAATCTCTGACAACCTCAGCGTTTCCGCCAGCTTCACCAGCCGCGCCACCGGCCGCAGCCTCGCCGGCCCCGGCCACAATGTCATGAATCTGACGCTCGGCCTTGTCAAACAGCTCGCGAAACGCCCCGTCGGATCCTCGGTCTGCCGGGATCTCGAAGGTCTCCAGCCACTGGCCGTTGACGTGTCGATAAAGGTCATCCTGGGGGCGCACCCCAGCGTCTTGCCAGCGCCGGTCAATTCCGGACTCGGTCATCAGGAGGATCCCTTCTGAGGCAGTTTGAGAGAGATTGTGTCCTTGGCTTTGCCAACCCGCGCAGTGATGGTCACCTTGCCCCCGCGCGAATTACCTTTGGCCGCCAGCGTTACACGGCCGGATGGATCAACCCGCGCCAAACTCGGCGCCGAGGAACTCCAGCCAACAGCCCCAACCGTCGCGCTGGCCGGACGGATCCGCGTGCCAAGATCCAGCACAACACGTCCATCGGGAAGGGTCCGCCAATCGGCTTGCCCTTTGGTGATGACAACCCGCTCGGCCGCCACCCGCTTGCGCACCACCTTGACCTTGATGGAGGCCTTCGCACCAGATTGCGCCGTCAACTTGATGACAGCCTTGCCCTTCTTGATGCCAGCAACCTTCAGCCGGACCGTCTCGGCTGCGTTCATCGGCACAGTCAGCACCCCGGTCTTCTTGGCACTCGGCTTGCCTGCCCCAGCACTAACTCCGACGATGCCGATCTTGGAGTTTTTCCAGGTCAACATGGCTTTACCGGTGGCTCGCGGGGCAGCTGGCTCAGCTTGAACCGCCACCTTGGCGCTCTGACCCACAGCCACCCGCAGCGTGGAGCTGGACGGTGTGATCGCCTTGACGCTAAACGCCCGATTGGTTGCGGCCGGTCTGGCCAGAGCCACCCGAACCCCAGGGCCGGTGAACACCGCTGTGCCGGAGTTTTGTTGGGAGTACCGGTTTGTCAGGGCCAGCGCGGTGCGAAGATCCTGCCACTCGTTGGCTGGTCCAGGGGTGAAACTGAGTGTGGCAGGGCCGTTGTAGGCCGCAAACACGAACGCACCGGACGGGGTGGCCGCGTAGCCGGATGCAGAACCGTCAGGGAACTTGGCAGACTGCTCGTCAAACGTCATCGTCCATGAGTAGGGGCCGGTTGCGCGGACGCGACTGGTCTCGGTCCGCTCAATCGCCTCAACCCGCCACTCACCGCGCAGACCCGTCGATGTCGAGGGGTCATCCGGCGGCTCGGCCTGGTTGGTGCGCGCTTGGCATGGCGCCAACCGCAGCGTTCCGCCTGGCCCAACCACCACAAACTCACCTGGTGTTGAGCCCGCCTCCGAGACATACCGCCAGGTGGTGGCCCTGGCCAAGGTGACCAGCGCCTCCGCCGCCAGTGCCGCAACATCGGTTGGGCAGCCCTTGGTGGACAACGTGCCTTGGGAGAACACCCACTTGCTGTCCCTACCTGCGCTGTAGGAGCCGATCCCGTAGGGCAGGCACGCGTAGTCGAGGCGGATCTTGCCTTCGCTCAGAGAGAAACTGACCGGATGCAGTGCCGCCCTGTAGGTGTCCTCGCCGATGGCGGTGCCTCCCTGGACTGCATACACGCCTGCCGCGGGGGGTGCGCCATCGGTCGAATCAGCCGCGGCCGGGCCGCTCACCAGCCCGCTGAGTGTGCAGGTGAGGGTCAGGATGAGCGTCAGGGCCGGCATCGTGCGCGCTATGAAGCGACGGTGGGGCGGGGCTGGCATAGACGATCTCCTTCGATCAAACCGGCGAAGACTGCCCCCACTTTAGACCGAACTGCCGCCCTCGGCCTGACCGGCCAGGGTTTGGCTTGGGGTGCCAGGCGCTGTCAAGATGGGCGGCATGCGAATTCACGTCGGTTGCGACCATGCCGGTTTCGAGCTGAAGAACGAACTGATCCGTCACCTGGTGGCCGGCGGGTTCGATGCCGTTGACCACGGCGCCGCCGTGTTTGACCCGGATGATGACTATCCGGCGGTGTGCTTTGACGTTGGGCGCAGCGTGGTGGAAGAGCCTGGATCGCTTGGTGTGGTGATTGGTGGTTCGGGCAACGGAGAGCAGATCGCAGCCAACAAGGTGATTGGGGTGCGGGCGGCGCTGGCGTGGAATGTCGAGACCGCCAAGCTGGCACGGATGCACAACGACGCCAACGTGGTGGCCGTTGGGGCGCGGCAGCACACCTTGGGTGAGGCGCTCACCATTGTCGATGCGTTCTTGGCCGAGCCGTTCAGCCGCGATCCGCGCCACATCCGGCGGATCGAGGAGCTAGCCGCCTTTGAGGCCTCCCAAGGCGGTCCAGCCGACTAGAACGGATCAGGCCGGCTGGACCGGTTGGGACTGCTGGGTTGGCTTGCTACGGCATCGTGAAGGTGGCGGTCAGCTTGCCTACCTTGGCGGTGATGGTGACCGGATCTGTGCCCGGTACTGGTACGACCCACCCGACCCTGCTGGCCAGCCCAGTCTGGTCCACGGTGACGGACGATGGGTTCGATGAAGTCCAGCGCACCGTTGCGCCTGTTGCTTTGGCGGGGCGCACTTTGACTCCTAGCTTGAGTCTGCCCCCTTCTAGCTCGCCAACCTTGACGATTGTCAGCTTGGTGGGCTTGACCTTCTTGGCTGTCACGATGATCTTGAACGAGAGGCTCACGCCCGATGGGGCGGTGACTGTCAGGCGTGATGTGCCCTTCTTCTTGCCTGTGATGTTGAGCCAGGCGCTCTTGCCATCCTGCATCGACACTGCCAGGCTGCCCGTCTTGACCGCCTTGGCTGGGCGCTTGACAGTCCACGGCTGGGCCACGGCTCCACGCGAGTTCTTCCACGTCAAGGTGGTCGCTTCGGTTACCAGGGAGGCGGCGGCATCGGCGGCAAGAGGAAGCTTGACGGTTTGACCGGCGGCAACGCGGACGGTGGTACTGGAGGTGCGCAGGGCCTTGACGGCAAGGCCAGCGTTTGTCGGGGCTGGCCTAGCCAGTTCGATGCGGGTCTTCGCGCCGGTGAGGACCAGGCGGTCTGGGGAGGGCTGGCTCCAGCGCTGTGTGGCGGCTAGGGCGTGGAAGAGGCTTTCCGACTGCGTTCCCAGCGTGTCGCATCCCACAAGCGTGAAAAAGCGGCCGGATTGGAGAGCGAACCCACCCGAGGCCGTTGCCAGATAGTTGGCCCCAGCTGGTGTGTTGCAGCCTTTGGGTATGGATACGCTGCCCGGTTCGACCGTGAAGACCCACCCGAATGGGCCTGCGGCGTAGGAGTCTGGGGTGGGCCCCGATTCGACTCGCCAATCGCCCAGGAGTTGAGGAACTACAGACGGATCGTCCGGAACCGGCACCTGGGGAGGGGAGTCGTATGGGGAGAGATGCAGCGCCGTTGGGCCGCCAACCAGGCCGATCTTCCCAAAGTCTTCCCTTCTCCAGCGATTGGCCCCCTCCATCAG
>JAIRRT010000022.1 GCA_031255835.1 Bifidobacteriaceae bacterium
CGGACCACCGTCTCATACCCCGTCCCCCACCGCAGCGCCACATCGACGTGGCACGTCCGGGTGACCTCCTGCGGCACCAAATGCCCCTTTCCATCCAGCACCTGAACGGTCTCCTCGAATGTCCGGGTCCCTGTCAGCCGCCACGGCTCATGAATGGACGGGTCCGGCGCCAAGAACTCCACATAATCTGTTGCCCCGCCGGTGTGAACAAAGACCTGTTCGCGGTCTTCTGGCGCCGCCTCGGGGCGCAGATCGCGTACCGTAAGCGAGAGTCCGGGCACCAAGAATGACGTCTGACGTGCGCGTTCAAGCAAGAGCTCCAGGCTGAACGCCGTCGGCTTGGGGAAGATCTGCCGGTCCGCCCAGTACCGCACCCGAGTCCCCGTAACCCCCTTGCGAACCCGCCCGATGACGTCAAGTTCAGAATGGTCGGTGAACGGCGAGAAAGGCGCGGTGGGGGCGGGTTGGTTTGGTGCGGCATCGTCGAACTTGCCTGGCTCGCCGCGATGGAAACTCATGTGGTGCGTCTTGCCGCCGCGGTCCACCTCGACATCCAGGCGCTCGGACAAGGCGTTGACCACGCTGGCCCCCACCCCGTGCAGCCCACCGGCCGCGCCGTAGGGGCTCCCGCCAAACTTCCCGCCGGCGTGCAGCTTGGTGAACACGACCTCCACTCCGGAAAGGCCAGTCTTGGGTTCGATGTCTACGGGGATGCCGCGGCCGTCATCGGACACCTCAATGGAGCCGTCGGGATGCAAGGTGACGATGATCCGGTGGCACGTGCCTGCGAGCGCCTCATCAACGGCGTTGTCGAGGATCTCCCACACGCAATGCATGAGCCCACGCTCGTCAGTTGAGCCGATGTACATGCCCGGCCGCTTACGCACGGCCTCCAGTCCCTCAAGCACGGACAGGTGGCGCGCGGTATACGCAGCAGGGGTTGACACGGCCGGAAGTCTAACCGCGACCTACGACGTCCTCCGTCTCCCCCGCCGAGCAGGGCAATTGTGGGCGCATGTGCGCTGTGGGCGGAATGGGGCGCGGGTGGGGAACAGATTCGCGGCGGCGGCCGTTGTACGTGGGCATGGGACCGAGCATGACTGTCAAGCCAGCACTGACCGCGATTGATCGCTGTGACCGGTGCGGCGCTCGGGCCTATCTGCGCGTTCTGCTCCGCCGCGGGCAGTTGCTGTTCTGCGCCCACCACGGCCGCGAACACATGCCGCGCCTAAGCGAGACCGCCCTAGAAATCCAGGACTTCACGGACCTAGTCCCCGCCTGACCTGACCTCGCCTCTTGCCCCGGGGTGGACTTTGGGGGCATGACGGCGCGCGATGTGGCGCCCGCTCTTACAGTGGCTCTTGGTATGAGTCTCGGGGCAACCTGAAAGCGGGGCACCAAATGAAACACCACAACGTGCTTACTCCTGCCGTGATCGGCATCGTCGGAGTGGTTGCGCTGGCCCTTGGCGGGTGCGGCGGAAACGGGGGCAGCAGCCCCGCGGTCACCGACATCGAGGAGGCGACACCGTCCGTGGACTACCAGGACTTCGCCACGTTGGAGGAGGCGACGCAGGCCGCCGACGTCATAGTCCAAGCGGAGTACGTCTCAAGCGAGGTGGAGCCCGCCTTCGGTGCGCCGGCCACCGGTGCGTCACTCCCGTCCGTTGAGGGAACAGCCCCCTCGCCGATGGCGTCTCCCGGGGGATCTAGCACCCCGCCGATGCCGTCTGCTGGGGAAACTGGATCCTCACCTGTGCCGTCTGGTGGCTGGGCAAGCCCCTCGCCGATGCCGGTGACCGTCTCAACTGTTCGCGTCACCGCTGTTCTCAAGGGCAATGTTGAGGTTGGCGATTCCATTCGGGTGCGTCAGACGGGCGGCATCGTGGACGGGACAGAGTACATAGATGCGGAAACTGTGCTGCTGGAGGATCTGCCGGACCGGCAACTCGTTCTGTTCTTGACCTCCAACGGCGAAGACCCGATGGAACTCATCAGCCCGATGGTCGGATTGATGGTGGCGCACGGCGACAGACTCGAACCCGCCCAGGGGCCCGACGGCATCAGCACCTCGCCGCTGGCAACCTCACTTCAGGCAATTCGCCGAGCCGTCACCGCGACCACTATCGACTACTCCAGGTAGTCGCGGAGCACCTGGCTGCGCGATGGGTGGCGCAGCTTCGACATTGTCTTTGACTCGATTTGGCGGATGCGCTCGCGCGTCACGCCGTAGACCTTGCCGATCTCGTCCAGGGTCTTGGGTTGGCCGTCGGTCAAGCCGAATCGCATCGAGACCACGCCTGCTTCACGCTCGGAAAGCGTGTCCAATACCGCGTGGAGTTGCTCTTGCAGCAGCGTGAAGCTGACGGCATCGGCCGGGACTACAGCCTCCGAGTCCTCGATCAGATCGCCGAACTCACTATCGCCGTCCTCGCCCAGTGGCGTCGCGAGTGAAATCGGCTCGCGACCGTACTTTTGGACCTCGACCACCTTTTCCGGCGTCATGTCGAGTTCCCGAGCCAACTCTTCGGGCGTGGGTTCCCTGCCCAAATCCTGGAGCATTTGGCGCTGGACCCGGGCCAACTTGTTGATCACTTCCACCATGTGTACCGGGATGCGAATGGTCCGGGCTTGGTCCGCCATCGCCCGGGTGATCGCTTGGCGAATCCACCACGTTGCGTAGGTTGAGAACTTGTATCCCTTTGTGTAGTCGAACTTCTCGACTGCGCGGATCAGGCCGAGGTTGCCTTCCTGAATGAGGTCCAGGAACAGCATTCCGCGGCCGGTGTACCGCTTGGCCAGCGACACAACTAGGCGCAGGTTCGCCTCGAGCAGGTGATTCTTTGCGCGCCGGCCGTCATGCGCCAACCATTCCAGCTCGCGCCGCAACCGCGGTTCCAAACCGGGCGAACTTGCCAGCTTCTCCTCGGCAAACAATCCGGCTTCAATCCGCTTGGCGAGGTCAACTTCCTGTTCCGCGTTCAGTAGCGCAACCTTGCCGATTTGCTTGAGATAGTCCTTGACCGGGTCAGCCGTGGCGCCGGCTACTTGGACCTGCTGGGCGGGTGCATCGTCATCGTCGGAATCCGATACGACAAAGCCTTTCGCCTCATCGGATGGGCCTTCCGGACCGGGCGCACCGGATTCGCCGGTCGCATCGGG
>JAIRRT010000033.1 GCA_031255835.1 Bifidobacteriaceae bacterium
CCGAAAGATACCCGGAACTGTTTGAAAAGAGCCTCAAAGCCGTGAAAGCGATTGAGGAAAAGCTGGGCGTTCCGGTGCCGGAAATCGAAGCCTCGCTGATAGCGATGCATTTTTACGCCGTGCTGTTCCACCTTGACGCGCAGAATACGCGCAAGCGGACGCTTAGGGTCTGCATACTTTGTGTGGGCGGGATCGGCGTTTCCTATATGCTTGCTTCGCAGATCAGGCAGCGTTACCGAGACGAACTGGAAATAGACCTTAGCGATTACACCGAGACATCTTTTAACTCTTACGACTTTTTGATTTCGCTAGGTGTCGCCTACCAGATCCGCACAACGTGGGGGCCGGGCGTGCAAACCCTGGAGCAGGCTGAAGCCGCCCGCCGGTGGGTCCGCTCCCGCGGCGGGCATGACCCGGTGCTCCAAGCGGTGCGCACCCAAGGCACGCGCCCTGAGTTCATCGAGGCCTTCACCCTGGCCAGCGCAGCCCAAAGCGCCAGCGACCCGCGCCCCACCACCCGCACCCACCCGGGCCCCGCCGCCCGCACCGACTCCGCGCAAATCCCGCCTGTCCTGGTCAACGCCTGAGGCCCACCGGATCCACCCACCCGCGGCCGGTGGCGATGGCCTATTGTTCGGCTGTGTCCCTGGCCCGCGATCTCGCCCAGCTGAGCCGGTCAGGCGGCTTCCTCAGGCTGCTGGCCGTCCGCGTGGTTGGACAGGCCGGCGATGGCGCAACCCAAGCCGGCCTGGCAGCACTGTTCTTCTTCGCTCCAGAACGCGCCAGCACCCCTGGCGGCGTGGCGGCGGCCTTCGCCGTGCTGCTCGGTCCGTTCACGCTGGTTGGTCCGTGGGCCGGGGTGTTGATAGACCGCTGGTCGCGGCGCGGCATCCTGATCTGGGGAAACGTTGTTCGCGCCGCCCTGGCGTTGGCGATTGCGATCTCGATGGTTCTGACGGGCCTTGGGCCCGCGGTCTACATCCTGGCCCTGGCCGCGTTGTCGGTTGGCCGGCTGCTCGGGGCGGCTCTCGGCGCCACCCAGCCGCGCGTTGTCTCCCCGGCCAACCTGCTCACAGCCAACTCGGTGGCCCCCACCCTGGGCACAATGGGCTCAGGGATCGGCGCCCTGGCCGGGCTGATCGGCTCCGGCGGCGGCACCGGCCGAGCAGCCGTCCTGGCGGTTGCGGCCGGACTGTTTGGGCTCAGCGCCATCCTCGCCGCCGGATTCGCCCGCCAAACCCTCGGCCCGGACTCCCCGCCAGCCCCGCTCCTGGCCGCCCTGCGCGCTCTGATGTCTGGGCTCGCCCAGGGCTGGCGTCACATGGTGGCCCGCCGCAGCCCGGTCCTGGCCATCGGCGCCATGGGGGCCTCCCGCCTCGCCTATGGCCTGGTTTTCATTGCCGCCATCCTGGTCTCACGTCACCTTCTTGCCCCACCCGACGATGCCGGACTGGGCAGCTTCGCATTGATCTTGGCTTTCGCAGCAGCCGGGTTCGGATTGGCAGCCGTCATCACCCCGATTGCCCACGGACGGCTCAGCCCTGAAGCCTGGGTGGTGGTGTGCGCTGGGATGGGCATGGCAGGTGAGATTGCCATCGCCATCACCTACCAGCTCCCCGTCCTGCTGGGCGCCGCCCTGGTGCTGTCGATGGGCGTCCAAGGCGGAAAGATCGCCGTGGACACGATTGTCCAACGCGACGTGGCCGATGCCTTCCGCGGCAGAGCTTTCGCCCTGTATGACGTGGTCTTCAACGCCGCGTTCCTGCTGGCCGCGGGCATCGCCGCCCTGGTCCTGCCACCCGACGGCTACTCAAGGCCGCTGCTGATCACCCTGGCGGGACTGTATGGGGTGATCGGACTGACGTACTGGCGGGCCGGCATCGTGCGGCGGCGGCAAACCTCTGGACCGCTTTAGGGAGTCTGCTCGGCCCACCAGGCGCGCAGGGCCTCCTCGGCGGCCGGCTTGCCCAGCGGACCTGATTCCATTCGCAGCGCCAGCAGGTGGCGGTAGGCCCGCCCAACATCGGGGCCGGGGCGGATCTGCAAGATGGCCATGATCTCCTCCCCGTCCAGGTCAGGCCGCATTTTGGACAGCTCTTCACGCTCGGCCAGCTCAGCGATCCGCCGTTCTAAATCGTCATACGCGAACGCCAACTCATCGGCGCGGCGCCGGTTGCGGGTGGTGCAGTCTGACCTGGTCAGGCGATGCAACCGCTCCAGCAGCGGGCCGGCATCGACCACATAGCGGCGCACAGCCGAATCAGTCCAGGACCCCGAACCGTAGCCGTGGAAGCGCAGGTGCAGCTCAACAAGGCGGGCCACATCCTTGATGGTCGCTGAATCGAAGGCGAGCGCCCGCAACCGCTTGGCGCTCAGCTTCGCGCCAACCACCTCGTGATGATGGAAGGAAACCCCACCATCTGGTTCGTAGCGGCGGGTGGCCGGCTTGCCGACATCGTGCAGCAAAGCAGCAAGGCGTAACACCAGGTCAGGGCCGGGAACAGGGCCGTCGCCTTCAGTCTCCAACGCGATGGCCTGGTCCAACACGGTCAGGCTGTGCTCGTAAACGTCCTTGTGATGGTGGTGCTCATCCACCTCCAGCTGCAACGCGGACAGCTCCGGCAACACGTGATCCGCAAGGCCTGTGTAGACCATGGTCTCCAGCCCGCGGCGCGGCGCCGGGGCGAGCAGCAGCTTCACCAGCTCACCCTGGACACGCTCAGCCGAGACAATCTCGATCCGCCCGGCCATCTGGGACATCGCAGCCAGAACCGCCTCATCGATGTCCAGGCCAAGCTGGGCACTGAACCGGGCGGCACGCATCATCCGCAACGGATCATCATCGAAGGACTGTTCCGGGCTGGCCGGGGTGCGCAGCAGTCCGCCCGCCAAATCCTCCAGCCCCCCAAACGGATCAACCAACGTGAGCTGCGGCAGGCGGACCGCCATGGAGTTCACCGTGAAATCGCGCCTGGACAGGTCACCTTCCAGATGCGTGCCGTAGACAACATCCGGTTTCCGCGACGCAGGGTCATAAGTTTCGGTCCTGTAAGTGGTGACCTCGACGATGACGTCCCCCCGCTTGGCGCCGATGGTCCCGAACCGTTTGCCGATGTCCCACCACGAATGCCCCCACTTGGCCAGAACATCAGCGCTTTGATCGGGTGTGGCCGAGGTGGTGAAGTCCAAATCAGCCACCTTGCGGCCCAAGAACATGTCCCGCACCGGGCCTCCCACCAGGGCGAGTTCATGCCCGGCCTCCTGGAAGGCCTGACTCAACTCGTGCACGGCACTGGGCAGGCCCACCAGCGCGGCGGCACCGCGGCGGCGTAGTTCGTTCAAGGCAGCTGAGAAGGGTGAGGTTTGAGCCACGATGCCCCAGACTAAGCCCACCAGCGGGTGTGGCGCGGCTTGGGTCGATACAGTGGCCCCTATGCCGGCCCGTCCCAGCCTTCCCCTGGCGCCTCGGCCGTGCTCAATCCGCGCGGCACGCTGGCGGTTCGCCTTGGCCGCTTGCCTTGGTTTGGCGCTGGCGGCAGGTCCAGCAACGTCCGCTATTGCCGTTGAGGATGACACAACGGTCTCCGCGCGTGTGACCATCGATGAGGTGACCGCATACGTCGATGAATCGACCCCTGAGGTGCATGTTGGCGGAACCATTGTCAACACAGGCACCGCCAGCATTGTCGGGGAGATCAACCTGCGCCTGGCCAACCAGCCGTTCGCTGACCAGGACGAGGTGACGGCCTGGCAGGATGCCGGCATCGACAGCTACGACGCCTGGGTGGTCTCGGCCCATGTTCTCGACGCGCCGCTGGAGCCGGGTGTCACGTTGCCGTTCCGGTTCGATGTGCCGCGTGAGCAGTTTGGTTTCGATGCGGTCAACGGATTCGACTGGGGCCCGCTCGGGATAGTGGTTGACCTGGCAACTTCACTGCGTTCTGTGGCTGCGGCCAGGTCGTTTGTGCTGTACGCACCACGCGATGAGATTGGCCAGCCGCTCGAGTTGTCGATTGGTCTTCCGTTGGTGGCACGGATCGGTGAGTCCCCCGCCGATGCCGCCACCCGGGCCGCCGTAGCAGTGGCCGCCACCGCAGCTGGTTCCGTGGACTGGATTGTGGACCCCCGTTTGACGTTGGACGATGCCGAGGTGGGCGCCGGCCGTGCGGGGTCAGTGCTGGCTGCCGCCATCTCCTCCCATGCTGACCGACGCTCGATTTTTGCCGTGCCCTGGGGTGATGTGGACGTTTCAGCCTTGGCCCACGGGGTTGATGGCGGCGCTGAATCGCTGTTCAGGTTGGCCCGGTCCCTGGCCCGCAGCACAGTCCAGACCCAGCTGCCTGAGTTGGCATCGACCATCCGCGATGATCTGGTGTGGCCGTCCGATCCAGTTGACGGCCAGCTGTTGAAGCTGGTGGGCCGGGTTGGGCAGGACTTGACTGTCGCCTCCACTCCACAAACTACGGTCCCGCGGCCCAGCTTGACGGCCAGCCCGCCAAGCGGGAGCCCGGGCGGAGGCGCTGACGGGGGCGCTGGTAGGGGCTCGCCCAGCATCACAGCAGGTGAAACGCCCAGCATCCTGCCCGCCAACCCGCTCAGCGACACCGAAGGCACCGCGCAAGGCGCAGCGCCAGGCGCCGCGCCGAGCGACTCAACCAGCCAATCCATCAGCCCCACCACCCCCCCGGAACTCGAGAGGGCTTTGGCCGAGCGCCGCGCCATCGCCGGCTCGCAGGCACCGGGCGGATCACCCACAGCAAGTCCCTCGGACCCGGTGCGGCTGTCAAAGTGGCCGGCCAGGGTCCAGTTGACCACCGCTGGTGCCGGAGCGGCCGGTCTGGTCCCTGATCCAGAGCTGACTTCCGCCATCGCCGGCGGGACACCTGGTGCGACGGACGCGGTGGCCGCCCAGTACACAGCCGCCCTGCTGGCCATGCGTGTCGAAATCTTCCATGCCGGCAAGGCCACCGGAAGTGCCGTCGCCATAGTGCCGCGAACTGCCGGGGCGCCGGTGGCCGCGATAGCCGCCCGCGCAGAGCATGTCTTGTCACTGCCGTGGATCGAGCCAGTTCCCCTGGCCGATGCCGTCGATTCAGCCGCCGGCCCAGCTCTCCACCTCGATGCCGGGGAGGATCCTGGCAGGGGGCCGGATGGCGCGGTCCTATCGGATCTGAACGATGCCGCGCACCAGCTCAACGCGTTCGCCAAGCTGACAACGGACCCGGACACCCTGATGGCCGAATGGAGCCCGCGGCTGCTGGCGCCCATAAACGGATCGGTCATCCCGGCCAGCGAGCGGACCCGCATGGCGATGGAGGCGGCCGAGTCAGCCGCCCAGTTGGCCGAATCGGTGGGCCCAGTCGAGGGAACCCACGTCACGATGATCAGTGCCACCAGCGAGCTGCCCGTGGTGATCGACAACACATCACCCATGGACGTTGAACTGACCGTGGGCCTGCATGCATCCACCCAGGCCCTGGTGACCGACAAGACTGTCGATGTCGCGCTTGAACCCGATACCCGCGCCACTGTCCGGGTGCCGGTCCACGCCATCGCCAACGGGGATGTCGATGTCACGGTCCACCTGCTCAATCCCGACGGTGAGGACGTCGCAAACCCGTCCACGTTCCGGGTCAGGGTCCACGCCGAGTGGGAGAACATCGGCACCGCAATCTTCTCCGGACTGATAGGCGTGCTGTTTGTGTTTGGGCTCATCAGAGCGATTTTGCGGCGTCGCCGGGAGCGGGCTGCCACCCCGCCGGCCCAATGAGCGAGGAGTTGCCGGTCCGCTCCAGTTTGGCCGGATCAACCCTGGTCATGGCAGCCGGGACTGTCACGTCACGGGTGCTCGGGTTTGTGCGCACCGCCCTGCTGACCGCCGCCATCGCCGTGATGGGCAACACAGCCGAGGCATTCGATGCAGCGAACCGGCTGCCGGACTACTTCTACGCGATCATCGCCGGCGGTGTGCTCAACGCCGTGCTGGTGCCGCAGATTGTCCGGGCCTACCAAAGCCCTGGCGCCGAGCGGTTTGTGAACCGGCTGCTGACCATCGGGATGCTGATGCTGGGCTGCATCACAATCGCTTTGACGCTTTCCGCACCGGCGCTGATTGCCATCTACACCGTGAACTGGAGCCCGGAAAAGCAGGCCCTGGCCGTGGCGTTTGCGTTCTGGTGCATACCGCAGCTGTTCTTCTTTGGGCTGTACACACTGCTCGGTCAACTGCTCAACGCGCGCGGCTCATTTGGCCCATACATGTGGGCGCCAGCAGTCAATAA
>JAIRRT010000094.1 GCA_031255835.1 Bifidobacteriaceae bacterium
CACTGACCCACTACGCAACACTGGCGCCACCACCCGCAACACCCAGGTTTGAACGACATCGGCGACCGGAAGTGCTCAAAACGGGAGGTGAACAGGGCTGTGAAGGGGTGTTTTGGGCAGTTGGGGTCGGCGTCGGGGGAGGGGGTGGGGTTAGGGGTGGATTGTTAGTAGTAGGCCGTCGCCGGAGGGGACTAGGGCTGATATTTGGGATTCTTGGTCGCGGATTTGGCGGTCTACTTCGCGGACTGCGACTGTTATTGGATCGCGGCGGGCTGGGTCGGGGACGCGGCCTAGGCCTAGGGCGCCATCGACGGCTAGGAGGCCACCGGGGCGCAGGAGGCGCATGGCGTCACCCAGGCGGTCGGGGTAGCCGGCTTTGTCGCAGGCCAGCAGCACCATGTCATACGCGCCATCGGCCAGGCGCGGCAAGACCTCGGAGGGACGGGAGTTGATCAGTCTTGTGGACGATGCCGCCACACCGGCTTCCGTGAACGCCTCCTTGGCAGCGCGCAGGTGTTCCATCTCGGCATCCACCGAGGTCAGGACGCCGCCCTCGGGCATTCCGGACAGAATTGCCAGCGCGGAGACGCCGCCGGAACAGCCGATTTCAACCGCCAAAGACGCCCGCAAACTGGCTGCGAGGACGGCCAAGAGCCGGCATGCGCCGGGGGATGGGACCACCAAACCGAGCTCTCGAGCGCGTGCTCTGGCGCGCAATTCGACCTCGCTCATGGGCAAGAAGTCCTCGCAGAACGTCCAGTTCGCTGTTGAGTCCAGCATCATGGGCGCGCAAACCTCTCCGTGTAGGTGTCAAAAGCGTGGCGGGCCGCCTTTTGGGGCGATGGTACCGGGCAGGTCAGTGCGGCGGCGCGCGACTCGCAACCACTATGTGAGACGGTTTGCTCAGTATGTGAGATGATTACGAATCTGTCGGAACATTGCCCGCAAGGTCCTATATGGTGTCAGAGTCCGTCGTCTACTGTGAGTTTCTAGCCCTGGCTGGTCATCCCACCTCGATTCGCCCCTCGGCGCAGGATGACTCGCTGACCATCGGTGAGCGCCCCTTTTGGAGAGGTGTTGAACATGCCCGAGGATAGAACATGGATCCCGCCATCCTGGGATCAGGTGGTAGAAGAGCACGCTACGCGTACCTACCGCCTGGCCTACCGGCTGACAGGCAACCCACACGACGCTGAGGATCTCACACAGGAGACCTTTGTGCGTGTGTTCCGGTCGCTTGACGCGTACCAGCCTGTGTGCCTGAGTGCGTGGATCCATCGAATCACTGTCAATCTGTTCCTTGACACGGCACGGCGCCGAGCGCGCATCTACTTCGACTCACTTGGTGACGAAGCTAGCCGTATCTCTGACCCAGGAGCCAGCCCTGAGCAGCAGTACGAGGTGAAGAACTTCGACTACGACATCCAGCTGGCACTCGACTCACTTCCGCCGGACTTCCGGGTGGCGGTAGTGCTGTCTGACATCGAGGGATACTCCTATGAGGAGATCGCCGCGATTGTCGATGCGAAGGTCGGGACCGTCGGATCCCGAATCTACCGAGCAAGGGCCCACCTGCGCCGGGCTCTGGCACATCGCGCCCCGGCAACTGTCAAGTCCCGCCGTGGTGCAAAAACCTACGCGGAGGTAGCGAATGGCCGGTAGCCACCTGGGCTGGCGCGCCGGGGCGCTCAGTGACGGGGAGTTGACCTCCTCGGAGCTGGCACGCGCCTGGGCGCACTATCGCACATGTGGCTGGTGCCGCGAGCAAGTTGATGGACAGCGCGAAATCCGCGCTCACATGGGCAAAGCCACGGGGGTCCACATTCCTCCCGATGTCTTGTCCGAGTTGTATGCAACCCCCCGGTGGGCTGCACTTCCCAAGTCGGTTCACGCTCGTGGGGAGGTTGCGGTCCGCCGCGGCCCGCCTCCCCGCCGGCGGGACCGCTCGACTGCCAAAGTCGGCCGGGTGGCGGTGGCAGCGTTCAGTCTCCTCGTCATCGGCGGACTGTCTACGGCGTACGTAATAGGCGATTCACCTGTACCTCCGCGTGGTGTGGTGACGGCTGCCAGGCAATCGGCCGCGTTGAACGCCGCGCAGGAGGCGGCCAACTCGCGTCACCCCGCGCATCACGCGCGCGAGGAGACCGATGCGGCGCTGGCCTGGATGGCCTCGGCCGGATGGTCCGTGCCGTCATCGCTGCCTGACGGCTACTACTTCACCAGCTTCGAGTACTCCACAGTTGAGGACGAGTCGCTGCAAGTGATGATCGCCACACCAACTGGCAGCGTCTCGCTGACAGTGATCCACGATTCACGGATTGACCCGGCCCACATTGGTGACCTGGAAGAACGCGTGATTGGCGGCTGGCCGGTCTACTGCCAGGAAATCGAGGGCCAGCTGGCTGGAGCAATGGACTCCGGAGGCGAGCTGCTGGTGTTTGTCTCCAATGCCTCCGAGGCGGACTTGGCGGCGATCCTCGCCAACTCCCCGGGCCCAGAGCCCAACACAGCCGCAGCGCGGATCACCCGCGGCCTGCGCCACCTGATCTCGGCGCCATAACCCCGCCCCAGCAAACCCGCACCCAAACGCGCCCGCGCCCACCCCGCGCAGCACCCAGCACCCGCCCCCACCAAACCCCCTCAGCTCAACGGCGTCGCCGAGTCCACCAACAACTGGGTGTAGGGGTTCTGTGGGTCGGTGAAGACCTGGGCGGTTGGCCCAGATTCGACAACGCGCCCGTCCTTCAGGACCACCACGGTGTCAGAAATCGCCCGCGCCAAACTGAGATCGTGAGTGATAAACACCATGGTCAGCCCAGTTTCCCGCCGCAAATCAGCCAGCAAAGCGACTATGCCTCGCTGAACCGTCGCATCAAGCGATGACGTCACCTCGTCACAGATCAAAATGCTCGGCCCCCCGGCCAACGCCCGCGCCAAAGCCGCCCGCTGACGCTGCCCACCCGATAGCGCATGCGGCAACGCGCGCCCGTGATCAGGCCGCAGCCCCACCCGCTCCAACACCTGGGCAGCAATCGCATCGGCCTCGGCGCGCGAACACCCACGCAACCCCCGAGCCGCCAGCGCAATCGACCGCCCAACCGCCCGGCGCGGCGCCAAAGCCGAATACGGATTCTGAAACACGTACTGGATGTGCCGCAGCATCGCCCTATCGCGCCGCCGGACCGAGGCGGGCAGCACCTCACCCCCCAGCCTGATCTGACCCTGATACTCCGGATGCAGGCCGGCGATGGCGCGCGCCACCGTGGTCTTTCCCGAACCGGATTCACCCACCAGAGCCAGGCATTCCCCCGCCCTGACCTGCAAGTCAATCCCGTGGGTCACCTGATGCCCGCCATAGGCCGCATCCAGTCCGATGACGGCCAACTCCCCATCCGCCGGGCCAGACCCCAAAGCGGCAGGATCGGCCGGTTCAAGCCGGGCCGCAGCGATCAACTCGCGGGTGTACGGGTGGGTGGCATCGGTCAAGAAACGGCCCGTGGGCAGGTCCTCAACCAGCTTGCCATCATGCAAAACGACAATCCGATGGGTGAACGTCAACAGCAGCGCAAGGTCATGGCTAACAAACGCCACGCCCGAGTTGTGGGCGGCGCTGAGCCTCTGCGCCAGCGAGACAACCACATGTTTTGTGGCCACATCCAGCCCCGTGGTCGGCTCATCAAGCACCACCACGTCCGGGTTGAACCCAAAAGCTATGGCGATGGCAATGCGCTGAATCTGCCCGCCGGACAGCTCATGGGGATACCGGGCGGCAAACGGCGCATCGCACGGCAGGTTGACCTCGCCCAACGCCTGGCTCATCCGCTCGGCGCGCTGGGCTGGCTCGCGCATTCCGTGCGCCCGCTGCACCGTGCCAAAGGCATCACGCAACCGCAACGCCGGGCTCAACGCGCTGGCCGGATCCTGCGGCACATAGGCCACCCGGTCCCCACGCAGCGAGCGCAGCTGCTTCTCATCCGAATTCAGCATGTCGTGGCCGGCCACCTCGACCGCCCCGCCGCTAACGTTCAGTGCCGGAGAGTGGTAGCCGGCCAGCGCCAGCGCCAGAGTCGACTTCCCGCTTCCAGTCTCCCCGGCGATGCCGACAATCTCACCTCTCGCAATATCGAGGTCGATGCCGTCCAAAATGACTGCGCCAGACCGCGCCACCTCAATCGACAGCCCAGCAACGTGCGCCACCCGTTCCCCAGCTGAGGTGGCGGCGGCGGGATTCGTGGTGGTGGGGGTGGGGGGCGTCATCGTCGCATCGCCTCGGCTAGGGCGCGGGCTGCACCGTCACGAACAAGGTGGACAGAAAGCAGGAAGACGGCAATCAACACAACGGGCACGATGGTTGCCCACGGTTGGATCGCCAGGCCGCCTTGGTTGTCGTGAATCATCCGGCCCCATTCGATGCTGCCGCCACCAAACCCGAGAAAGCTCAAGGAGGCAATGGCAACAAAGCTGGCGGTCAGCCGGACACCCAGCTCGACCAGAACCGTTGGGGCGATGCCGGGCAAAATCTCGCGGAACACCCGTTGAACAGGGTTTTCACCAATCGCAAGGGCCGCCAGATAGTAGTCCTCGTGCGCAACCCGCAAAGCGGCGGCCCTGATTACCCGGGCCGTAGGCATGGTTTGCCCCAGCCCCACAGCGATCACCAGCGTTGTTGGGCTGGCCCCAAATGCGGCGATCACCACCAGCGAGAGCAGGATCTGCGGCACAATCACCATCGAATCCATGGCAAAGGCCAAAGCTCCGCGAACCGGCCGGGCTGAAATAGCCGCAGCGATTCCGAAGATCAGCCCTGCCGCCAACGCCAAAGCGGCCCCACCAATGCCCTGCGCCAAGAACGCAGTGCCGCCGTTCAAGGTCACCGTCAACACATCGCGCCCCAAATGGTCTGTGCCCAGCGGAACTCCGCCGGAGGGTGGGGAGAAGGCCGGCCCAACAAATGCGGCCGGATCAAACGGCGCCACCGCCGGGCCAATCAAAGCCAACGCAACAATGACTATGCACCCCAAAACACCAGCCACGCACCTGGGATCCCGGGCCATGCGGCGAAGGGTCGATGCGCTGGAATGCTCAGCGTGCACGGTGCTCACCGGTTGCCTCCCACTGGGCGGCGTGCCCTGGGAGTGAAAACCAGGCCAACGGCATCGGCCACTGCATATAGGGCTATCAGGACGGCTGCTATCAGGACAGCGATGGACTGGATGGAGGTGATGTCACGGGTCATGACCGAGTTTGCCAAACCTGAACCGATTCCAGGGAAGGAGAAGACTGTCTCGATGGCGATGGTGCCGCCAATCAGATAGCCGACGGTCTGGACGCAGATCTGCAAGCTGGGCGGGACCACATTTGCCAGGGCGTAACGGGTCAGAACAGTCCGCTCGGGGATTCCAGATAGCCGGGCCCAACGCACATGCTCGGAAGACAACTCCTCCCGGACGGTCGCTTTGACCGATTCGGTCAGGTGCGGCAGCGCAGTTATCACCATGGCGATCAGCGGCAACACAATCAGATTGGCCTGATCCCAGATCGGAATGCGCGGGTCAAGAGCCGCTGTTGCCGGCAGGACATGGAACACGTTGGTGGCCAAGATAGCCACCAGGGCGATGGCGATCACAAACTCCGGCATCGACATGATGACAAACACCGTGCCGGAGATCGCGTGGTCAAGGGCCCCGCCTGGCCGGCGGGCGGCGGCAATTCCCAAAGC
This sequence comes from Bifidobacteriaceae bacterium, assembly GCA_031255835.1. Classification (GTDB taxonomy): domain Bacteria; phylum Actinomycetota; class Actinomycetes; order Actinomycetales; family WQXJ01; genus JAIRRT01. The sequence continues at coordinate 5,720 of JAIRRT010000094.1, forward strand.
GAAGGCAGCGGGCAAAGTGATGGCCGCCGCCACTGTGACCATGAATGCGGTGGCAGCGATGCGCGGTCCCATCAACGTGGCCACAGGTGTGCCGGACGCCAAGGAGACTCCGAGGTCCCCGCGCAGCATCCCGCCCAGCCACTCGAAGTATTGGACTATCAGGGGACGGTCCAACCCCATCTGCTCGGACAGTCTGGCTATCTGCGCGTCGGTTGCCGCCTGGCCCAGGATTTGCCGCGGCAAATCGCCGGGCAAAGCCTGGGTGATCAGAAAAACAATCGTGGCGACAACCAATAGCATGCCCACCATGATGGCCAGGCGCCGCGCGCACCATAGCGCGGCTTGGCCGAAGCGGGCACCCATGGCCGTGGTTCCCCCTTATGCTGCCAATCGCAGCAGGTTGAAGTTGTAGCCGAGCGGACCGTCAGTGTTGGGATAGGCCGTCATGCCGGAGACCTTGGGCGAGTGCGCGATTATCGCATCGACAAAGATCGGGACAATGTACGGGCCACGCTCATATTCGATGGTCTGCATCTTCTCAACCAGCTCCTGGCGTGCGGACTCATCGAGTGTTTGAACGGCCTCAACATACAGGTCATCAAACTCTGGATCATTCCACTTTGTGCCGTTCCAGGGTGCGTCCTTGATGATGGTCATTGCGGCCTGGTCGAAGATTCCGGCGTATCCCCAATAGGACAGGGACAGCGGGTATGTGCCGTAGGCGTCCCCGTAGAACGTCGCGACATCGACCTTGTTGAACGTGATATCGAACCCGGCTTCTGCGGCCTGGGCAACAATCATCTCGTTCTGCCTGTCCGATGTCGGTTGGTTCGGTGCACCGGTCAATTCCACGTGGACGGGCAGCTCGTAACCGGCATCGGTCAGCATCTGTTTGGCGGCTTCAGGGTCCCGCTCGCGTTGCGGCAGATCGGAATACATCGGATCAAACGGCGAGAAATAGTCGTTGCCGAGCCGCCCAAACCCGTTGTACACCTGATCAATGATCTGCTGACGGTCCACAGCCAGGCGCAGGGCCTGCCGGACTGCAACATCATCAAACGGCTCTTGTTCAACGTTCATGGCCCAAGTCAAAGTGCCTGATGTCGGGTATGCGAACGTCCCTGAATCTGGGCTCTGAGCAGCCAGAACGTCAATCAGCGTTGGGTCGATGTTGGCGGCCAGATCGATCTGGCCGGTGGACAACGCGTTGGTCTCACTGGTCCCATCTGCGTAGGAGATCACCTCAAGGGTGTCCACATATGGCCCCTCACCCCAATAGTCGGGGTTTGCAGCGAACGTCAACCGGATTCCAGGGTCATTGGAGCTCAACGTGAATGGGCCTGAGCCGATGGGGTTGGCTGGGTCGAAGTCCTGAGGCACTATCGCCATCAGCGGTGATGTCAACGCTTCAGGGAACACAACTGTCGGGTAGGACAGGTTGAAAGTAAGGGTCTTTTCATCGACCCGTTGGATTCCATCGGGATCCACAAACGGCAGCGACCCTGCCGGCGGCAGATCTTCAGTGAACCAGCGTTTGAAAGAAGCAATGACATCATCACTGGTCACAGGGGTTCCGTCATGCCAGGTGGCGTCACGCAACACCACAGTCCAAACATCGGCTGTATCCCCAGCGGTGACTGACTCGGCCAACCGGCCAACCCAGGTTCCCTCTGGCCCAAACTCAGTCAGAGTATCGAACAGCTGTTTTGCCAAGACGTAACCACCTGGTGTGGTGGCCTCGGCTGGATCGGTGGCGTCGGCATCGGACAAGCTGGCCAGACCGACACGCAACGTGCCGCCTGTGGCTTCAGTATCGCCGTTTTCCGCACCGGCGTCACCGGCGTCACCGCCGTCAGTGGCAGTGGAATCCGCGGCATCGGCGGCATCAGAACTATCAGACGTGTTGGGAGAGGACTGGGAGCAGCCGGCAAGGGCCAAAGCCAAAGCCAGCACAATGGCGCGCCGTAGGGTCATGTGCCGGGCGATGCGAGACACGATAACAGGTTCCTTTCTGAAAGGGATTGAAAAACGGCTCACTCCTCGATGAGTGAGAGCTTGACTTGTGCGCCCGGCTCAAGCCAGGTGCGCAGACCAATTAGTTCGAGTTGGTCGGCACCTTCGATGACCCGGCCAATACCCGAAACCGGCAGCGGCTCCGGTGGAATGTCATTGCCATACATGATCGAGATCTGCTGGCGCGGGCCGTAATAGGACACAGCGCCACGGATTTCGGTGCCTTCGGCCTGGACCTGTGCGGCAAGATCCTCCGGATAGAAGATGTTCTCCCAATCCGCGAGGATCTTTGTCTGCATCAACAGAAGATCGCCAGTCAGTTTGCCGTGCTGAAGGTAGCTGGTGAACGGAAGGGCATCGCGGATCTTCTTGGCCAGCTCAGGCACCAGGTGATCCCAGACCTCGATGACGGCCACATCTTCCCCGCCGAGGTTGAAGTTGATTTTCATGAGTTACTATCCCAGCCTTCCGTCAGTCTTGATCGGCCACGCCGAAGGTATCGGCGATGCGTTGCAGTGGATTGGTGCGCTTGAAGCCGTCCACCAGGCCCCAAGGGAAGACAATGTCAACCCAGCCATGCAGCCGGTTGGCGTATGTCATGGCCGCTTCAGTCAGCGCGGCAAACTCTTCGAGTGAGGTGGCCAAAGCCAGCCCACCAACGTAGACCTTCAGCACACGTGCGCCACCGGGAAGGCCAACATAGTCGAACATGTTCGCCTTGTATTGGCCAATCTCATCCATGTAGAGCACAAGGGTTGCAAGGTCCGCTGTCGGGTTGCGAGTCGCCGTAACCCAAGCGAACCACAAAATCTCGTCAGTCAACGTGCGGAGCTCATTCTCCGCAAAGATCAGCGTCGACAAATAGTTGTTCTTGGCGCCGGTCCCGCGGGGCACTATGCCCTCCCCGAGGTCCAGTACCTCCTGAGGTGGACGCTCCCAAATGGCGTCCCTAGCCTGGTCGATGACATCGATGGCCTGCGCCACCGAGTCCACTGCCGTGCGAACCTCTGCCTGTGCCTTCACATGACACCTCCTGGTAGTTCCGAGCCGTCGCGGCCAACGGCGATGCTACAGGTGTTGAAGGCCAACAGGGACATCGGCGCCCTGCCCCGGCACGGCCCGGCACAGCAGAAACTGTCAGCCGATGGGCGGGACAACGCGATCTCTTTGCCTTACGATGGCCAGATGGCGAGAATCATTTTGGCTGAAGACGACGCTGCCATCGCCGAACCCCTTGCACGGGCCCTGACGCGAGAAGGCTACGAGGTGTCGGTCCACGGGACGGGTCAAGGACTCCTCGATGATGTGTCCGATGCCGACCTCGTCATCCTGGACCTGGGGTTGCCGGACATGGACGGACTGGATGTTGCCCGCACAATCCGATCACGCGGCCTTGAGCTTCCCATCCTGATCCTGACCGCCCGAGCTGACGAGGTCGACACAGTTGTCGGCCTGGATGCCGGCGCCGATGATTACGTGACCAAGCCCTTCCGCCTTGCCGAGTTGTTGGCCCGCGTGCGCGCCCTTCTTCGCCGCACCGGCGCCGACGGTGCAGGGGATGAGGTCAAGGTCCAGGATGTGCGTGTTGACCTGGGCGCTCGCAGAGCGTTTGTAGGCAACCGTGAAGTGCAACTGACCGCGCGGGAGTTCGATCTCCTACGGGTGCTGGCAAAATCGGCCGGCTCGATGGTGAGCCGCGATGCACTGATGCGGGAAGTGTGGGGGTCGGATCCGTCATCGTCCACCAAGACTTTGGATATGCATGTGTCGTGGCTACGGCGCAAACTGGGAGATGACCCGAACTCCCCGCGCTACATCGCAACGATCCGCGGGATGGGGTTCCGGTTCGAAGACGGCAGCTAGTACGCCCCGCCACCTGCCAGCGCGCAGCAAAACGCCTGGTGGGACCGGGGTAGGCGAGGAGTGTTGCGGTGCATGAGCGATTCCGCTTGGCGACGGTAGCGGCCGTGCTTGCCGCCGTCACGCTGCTCGGTATCCCGCTGCTGTTCTTCGCTGTCCAGGTGACCCAGCGCGCCGCGCTGACCGCGCTGCAATACCGCACCTCGCGCACGGCAGGGCTCATCGATGAGGCGCTCGATGTCGGTCTGGACGTCACCCCCAGCGCGGTTGGCCAATACGTGGAGGGCGGTCCGGGCGATCTGCCTGCTCAAGCGATCATCACCCTGCCGCCGGATGACAGGGTTGTGCGGGTTGGGCCGCGGATCACCGGTGCCACGCGTTCTGTGTTCGCGGTCTCGCCTGAGGGGGTGAAGGTTGAGCTGATTGTGTCTTGGTGGGCGCTTCAGGGGACATCTTTGCCCGCTGTGGGGTTGGTGCTGTTGACCTCGGCCGTTGCCATCGCTGCGGGGGCTTGGGTGGCCAACCGGCAGGCGAACCGGCTGGCTGAACCCTTGGTCTACCTTGCTGCCGGCGCGCAGCAGCTGGGCGCTGGCAGGGTGCGGCCCACACTCGAATCCTCCGGGATTGAGGAGATTGACCTGGTTGCCGAGGAGTTGAGCCGGTCAGCTGACCGGATGGCGCGGCGCCTGGCCGCAGAGCGGGAGTTCGCTGCCGACGCCTCCCACCAGCTGCGCACCCCCCTGACAGCCCTATCGATCCGCCTGGAGGAGATCGAGGTGATGACGGACCAGGAGGATGTGCGCGAGGAGGCACGCATCTCCCTTGAGCAGATTGAACGGCTGACCGCCACCATCTCTGAGCTGCTTGGACGCACCTCACGCGACCCGGCCGAGACCATCGAGGCGCTCCAGCTGTCCGAGATCACCTCCCAGCAGGAGGACGAGTGGATGCCAGCGTTTGCCGCAGAGCAGCGTGAGCTGAAAGTCGATGTGCCATCCGAGTTGTGGGTTCTGGCCACCCCCGGTGCGTTGTCCCAGGTCATTGCCACATTGTTGGAGAATTCGTTGAAGCACGGCGGCGGCACCACCCGCCTTTGCGCCCGCCAAGCCTCCGGTGGAGTAGCAGTGGAGGTGTCCGATGACGGCCCCGGGGTTTCCGATGACATTGCACCCCACGTTTTTGAGCGGCACGTAACCTCCGGCGGCGGTACCGGACTGGGCCTAGCTTTGGCCCGTGACCTGGCAGCTCACGATTCTGGCCGGCTGGAACTGTCCCAACGCCGTCCAGCGGTTTTCACTCTTTTCCTGCGTTCGGTACCGGCTGTTCGTCTTCCGTCTGAGATCGTTTCAGTTTGAGGTTTGGCCGGGCCCTAAAGACCAAGAACTTGTAGGCGAAGTACCGGAAAACCGTTCCCAAACCGATGCCGATGAAGTTGCGTGACACGTTGTCCGCAAACACGGAGTCAAAGCCCAAAACCCAGCGGCTGACATAGAGGCTGGCGGCTGTGATCGCCATTCCAACGAGGTTGACCAGCACAAACATCGCCAACTCGGCGGTCTTGCCTTGGTTCTTGGTGGCGGAAAACGTCCAATACCGGTTGCCCAACCAGGCCACAAAGATCGCCACAGCGCTGGTGATCAATCCGGCCCTGACAGGGCTAGAGGCCATCAGATGGCCAGGTCCGTAGACCAGAAGGTTGTACCCCCCGGCATCGACCACGTATGCCACAGCGCCAACCGTGCCGAACTTGACTAGCTGGATGAACCATTCGACAAACGCTGCGCGAGACGCCAAAGGGCCAACTCGAAAGCGGGGAGCCACCGGGCAAGAATAGCCCCGGTTTGCGCTCAGCGGTCCAGACTGGCGCGCAGCTTGGCGCCCTTGGCTAACGCGGCTGATCGCATCTCCTTGGACTCCTGACGCAGCCTGGTGCGCAGCGCAGCGGCATCCTCGCCCTCGCCAGCCCCCAAAATCCGGCCCGCCAGCAGCCCAGCGTTCCGGGCCCCGCCGATGGCGACAGTCGCCACCGGCACACCGGCCGGCATTTGGGCAATCGACAGCAGCGAATCGAGCCCATCCAACGTCTTGAGCGGAACCGGCACCCCGATCACAGGCAGCTCTGTGACGGCCGCGATCATCCCGGGCAACGCCGCCGCGCCGCCTGCCCCGGCGATGATCACACGCAGCCCGCGGGCCACTGCCGTGCGGCCGTACTCGATGGTCTCGTCCGGCATTCGGTGAGCTGAGACGACATCGACCTCATACTCGATGCCCAAATCGGTCAGGGCATCAGCCGCACCGGACATGACCGGCCAATCCGAATCTGAACCCATGATGATTCCAACCCGCGCTTGCATACGACCTCCTTGGCGTCAGTGAGTCACCGACCATTGAACCCCACCAGGCGGCCGTTCGCACCGGGGATGAGCCCGTAGACTTCGCTCATGTCCGCAATCACCCGTGAGGATGTGGCGCGCCTGGCGGCCTTGGCCCGCATAGCGCTGACCGAAGGCGAACTGGACGTAATGGCGGGGCAGCTGTCCGCCATCGTCGATGCGGTGGCGGTGGTCTCAAGCGCAGTTGACGAGGCAACGCCGGCCACCTCCCATCCCATCCGCCTGGAAAACGTCTACCGCCAAGACCTGGTTGGGGCGTCGCTGAGCCAGGCCGAGGCACTCAGCTCGGCGCCGGCCGCGCAAGACGGCCAATTCCGGGTACCGCAGATTCTGGGGGATGAACAGTGAGCCAGGACCTGACCCGCCTGACCGCCGCCGAGATGGCCAGTCAGCTGGCGGCCAAACAGATTTCCGCCGTGGAGCTCACCCAAGCCCACCTACAGCGAATAGACCACGTGGACGATGCCGTACATGCCTTTTTGCAGGTGGGGGCAGATTCCGCTTTGGCTCAGGCTCGCCAGGTGGACGAGGCTCGGGCTAGGGGAGAGGCGCTTGGGCGGCTGGCCGGGGTGCCGATTGCGGTCAAGGACCTGTTGGCAACCCGTGGGGTCGCGACAACTTGTGGGTCACGAATCCTCGAGAACTGGGTGCCGGTCTATGACGCCACAGCGGTGCGCCGGGTCCGTGAGGCGGGGATGCCGATTCTGGGCAAGACGAACATGGACGAGTTCGCCATGGGGTCATCCACCGAGCACTCTGCGTTTGGACCAACCCACAACCCGTGGGATCTGGACCGGATTCCGGGCGGGTCCGGCGGTGGGTCCGCGGCGGCGGTGGCGGCATTCGAGGCGCCGCTGGCGCTTGGGTCTGACACGGGAGGGTCCATCCGTCAACCGGCCGCCGTCACCGGGACCGTTGGGGTCAAGCCGACATATGGCGCGGTCTCGCGTTACGGGCTGGTTGCCATGGCCTCCTCGCTGGACCAGATTGGGCCGTGCTCACGGACTGTGCTGGATGCTGCGTTGCTGCATGAGGTGATTGGCGGGCATGATCCGTTTGATTCAACCTCGCTGGATGAGCCTGTGGCGCATGCTGTTGATCAGGCCCGCCAGGGAATGGCAGGGGATCTGCATGGGGTGCGGATAGGAATCATCGGGGAACTGCGTGGGGACGGGTTTGACCGCGGCGTGTTGGACCGTTACGCCGAGGCGCTTGGGGTGTTGGAGGATTTGGGGGCGGAAGTCCAAACTGTTTCGTGTCCATCATTTGGGTTCACGTTGGCGGCATACTATTTGATTATGCCGTCAGAGGCGTCAAGTAACCTGGCCCGGTTTGATGCGATGCGCTACGGTTTGCGTCAAGCGCCCGAAGGTGGGCCGGTGACGGTTGAGACCGTTATGGCGGCAACCCGGGAGGCCGGGTTTGGTCCAGAGGTCAAACGGCGGGTGATCCTGGGAACATACGCACTCTCAGCCGGATATTATGACGCCTATTACGGGTCGGCTCAAAAGGTGCGGACTTTGGTGCAGGAGGATTTGGCTGCGGCTTGGGAGAAGGTCGATGTTCTGGTCTCGCCCACCTGCCCAACAACAGCGTTCCGGTTGGGTGAGCGGGTGGATGATCCACTCGCGATGTATTTGTCCGATACTGCGACAATCCCAGCGAACTTGGCTGGCATTCCCGGGATTTCGGTGCCGATAGGTCTGGCCGGTGATGGTCTGCCGGTTGGGTTGCAGGTGCTGGCGCCTGCCCGGGCGGACGGTTGGGTGTATCGGGTGGCCGGCGCTGTGGAGGCAGTCCTGACCGACCGGTGGGGTGGCGCGTTGCTTGAACAGGCCCCTGACCTTGGCAAACAGCAAGGAGGCGAGCGGTGAACCAGCAAATGGAGTTCATGAGCTTCGATGAGGCGATGCAGCGGTTTGACCCCGTCTTCGGCATCGAGGTTCACGTGGAGCTGAACACAGCCACAAAGATGTTCTGCTCCTGCGCAACATCGTTTGGCGCACCGCCTAACACTCTGGTTTGCCCTGTGTGCATTGGGCTGCCAGGGTCCATGCCGACGCTGAACAAGAAGGCAGTGGAATCCGCCATCCGGCTCGGGTTGGCATTGAACTGTTCCATTGCGTCTATGTCGCGGTTTGCCAGGAAGAACTATTTCTATCCGGATCTGTCTAAGAACTATCAGATCTCACAGTATGATGAGCCGATAGACTATGACGGGTATGTGGAATTCGAGTTGGATGATGGCACTGAGGTCCGGGTGGATATTGAGCGTGCCCATATGGAAGAGGACGCCGCTAAACTGACTCACGTTGGCGGGGCGGCCGGGCGGATTCATGGGGCTAACTATTCGCTGGTTGATTACAACCGGGGAGGGGTGCCGCTCATTGAAATTGTCACCAAACCGGTGGAGGGAATGGGGGAGCGCACCCCGGAAGTGGCGCGAGCCTATGTGGCGGCACTACGGGACATCGTACGTGTTTTGGGTATTTCTGATGCTCGGATGGACCAAGGTTCCATTAGGGCGGATGTGAATCTGTCGTTGCGCCGGCGGGTGGAGGCTGGGCAGGATCAGGGGGCTGTGCCGTTTGGCAAGCGCACTGAGACAAAGAATGTGAACTCGCTGCGGGCAATTGAGTTGGCTGTTCGGTATGAGTGCGAGCGGCAGGCCGCGTTGTTGACGGCCGGTCAGCCGGTTGTGCAAGAGACCCGGCACTTCCACGAGGACACCGGCGCGACAACCTCGGGCCGGTCCAAGGAGGAGGCGGAGGACTACCGCTACTTCCCTGAGCCGGACCTGCTGCCGGTATGCCCGCCGGCCAAATGGGTGGCTGAGCTGCGGGCGAGCCTGCCTGAGCTGCCTGCGCGGCGGCGGCGCCGGTTGCAAGCCGAGTGGGGGTTCACCGATCTGGAGATGCGGGACGCCGCTGGGGTGCTGGACCTGATTGCTGGCACTGTCGAGGCCGGAGCGAGCCCGGCCGGGGCGCGCAAATGGTGGACCGGGGAGTTGATGCGGACCGCGAATGAGCAGGGCATCAGCCCCGAGGAACTGCCGGTAACCCCGGGCGATGTGGCCAGCTTGGAGCAGCTGATTGCTCAAGGCACATTGACCGACAAGCTGGCCCGCCAGGCTCTGGCCGGCACGCTGGCAGGCGAGGGTCCCCCCGCTGCGGTGGTGGCCGCCCGCGGTCTGGCCGTTGTGGGAGACGATGACGCATTGGGCAAAGCCGTCGATGACGCGCTTGCCGCCAACCCGGAGGTTGCGGAGAAGATCCGCGGCGGGAAGACGGCGGCGATTGGCGCCATCGTCGGGGCGGTTATGAAGGCGACCCGGGGCAAGGCGGATGCCGCGAAGGTCCGGGCTTTGATTGAGGAGCGATTGTCATGAGTGAGCCAGAACGAGTGTCTGATCCGGCCACCTCGATTGGGGTGGTTGAGCGCGCCGAGGTGATTGAGGAGCTAGAGCCCGGCGAGCACGACATGTTTGCCCACTACGTGCGCAAGGACAAAATTGTCGCCTCCGCGGTGACCGGCCGGCCCGTCATAGCCCTATGCGGCAAGGTCTGGGTGCCCGGCCGCGACCCCTCCCGTTTCCCCGTCTGCCCAACCTGCAAAGAGATCTACCAATCTCTAAACCCAGCCCCAAAAGACGAGTGACCTCAGGCTCCGGCGGAGTCGAGCTCTTGGGTGAGGGTTGTTGGGATGGCTGGTTCGCCATCGGACAGGCGCAGAGCGGCTCGCGGCAACTCCGCTAGGGATGCGCGGTGGCGGTTCGCGGCGGCGGCGAGCCCTGGGGCCCCGGTCCACTGTGGCTTGACCTGGCCGTCCTCCACGTAGACCACCTCCAGCGGGCGCACGCCGTAGACCTCCGGCGCACCCGGCTTGGGCCCGGAACCGGAGACCACAACCTCCTCCGTCGCGCGGCCCGAATCATCGATGCGCCGCCCGGCCCACTTGGCGCCGCCCATGGTCGCCTTGGGTCCAATGGTCTTGGCGACCGGGCGCAGCACCCCATTCGCGTCCTGGCGAGCAACCAGCTTGTAGATCATCTGGGCTGTTGGCGCGCCGGAGCCCGTGACAACCCGCGTCCCCACGCCGTAGGCATCGACCGGCGCCGCGGCCAGGGACGCGATGGCGTGTTCATCCAGGTCAGAGGTGACAGTGATGCTCGTGCTGGTGGCGCCAAGCTCGTCCAACCCGGCCCGCACATCCTGGGCCAGGGCGACAAGGTCTCCCGAGTCCAGCCGGACCGAGCGCAACTCAGGCCCCGCAATCTCGATGGCTGTACGCAAGGCGGTTGCGACATCGTAGGTGTCAAGGAGGAGGGTGGTGCCGGTGCCCTGGGCGTCGATTTGCGCCTGGAAAGCCTCGGCTTCTGTGTCGTGGACCAGGGTAAACGCGTGCGCGGCCGTGCCGATGGTCGGGATGCCCCAACGCTGCCCGGCCCCGAGCACGCTGGTGCCGGCGAACCCCGCCACGCAGGCCGCGCGAGCCGCCGCCAGCGCCGCAACCTCGTGGGTCCGGCGCGCCCCCATCTCCAAGCACGGCCGGCCGCGCGCAGCCACCGTCATGCGCGACGCCGCCGAGGCCACCGCCGTGTCATGGTTCAGCACGGACAGCACCAGCGTCTCCAGGATCACCGCCTCGGCGAACGTCCCGACCACGGAGAGCACGGGCGAGCCCGGGAAGTAGACCTCCCCCTCCGCATACCCGAAAATGGTCCCGCCAAACCGGTAGTCAGCCAGCCATTCCAACGTGGATTCCCGCACGATGCCGGCCCCCGCCAGCCACTCCAAGTCACCATCGGTGAACCTGAAGTCCGCCAGCATCTCGAACAGGCGGCCAGTTCCTGCGAACACCCCATACCGCCGCCCAGGCGGCAGGCGCCGCGCAAACACCTCAAACACGCACCGCCGAGCCGCCGTCCCATCAGCCAAAGCAGCATCAAGCATGGTCAATTCATACTGATCAGTAAGCAACCCCAAACCCATGGCCCGCCACCCTACCGGCCCCGCCCGGGTGAGGTGGCGTCTACGATGGGGCGGTGCGGCCCGGGGTTTTGGGCTTGGCCGCTTGGTGTTGTCCCTTGGTGTTGTCCCCGAACTGGAGGTTTGCGTGGCCGGTTCCGCACTCGCGCCGCGGGTCTTGGTGGTCCAGGGCAGCCGCTTTGGCCAGAGCGAGAAGATCGCCAAAGCCGTCTGCGAGGTGTTGCAGAGCCGCGGGATGCTGACCGATCTGGTGGCGCTGGACCGCTCCACACGTCCGGATCCTTTAGTCCACACCGCATTTGCGCTGGTCACATCCGTGCGTTATGGGCATTTCGACAAGAATGCCAAGCGGTTGCTGAAACGGCATCGGACATGGGTGGATGGGGTGCCGACGTTGCTGATGACAGTCTCGCTGACGGCGCGCACGCCGGAAAAGCGGGACCCGGCGGTGCATGTGTACACAAGGAAGTTCCTGGAGCAGACCGCCTGGCAGCCCACGATGGTGGAGGTGGTTGCCGGCGCCCTGGAGTACCCGCGCTACAACTGGTTTGACCGGATGATGATCCGGTTCATCATGCGCATCACCGGCGGCGAGACCAACCCGACCGCCAACATCGAATACACCGACTGGACCCAAGTAACCACAGCCGCCACAACCTTCACCCACCATCTCCGCGTGTAGGATCGGGCCGATTGGTTGGACGCCACGGCGCTGCGACGCCCAATTCAGGGGGACTCAATGGAGAACGGCAAACTCGACACCAGGGCACTGATCCAGACCGGGGTGTTCACCGCACTTTACGTGGTGGTTCTCGCGGTGTTTGGGCAGTTGGGGGCACTGATCCCCATTTTGCAGGTCATGGGCCCGTTCTACATCCCAATGGTCTGCGGCATCCCGTTCATGCTGTTCGCCGCCCGAGTCCGGGCGTTTGGCCAGATCACCATCATGGGGATCCTCGCCGGCGCGCTGGTGTTCCTGACCGGCCAATCCTGGGTGGTCCTCGCGCTGGCAGTTGTGCTGGCACCCGCCGCGGACCTGATTGCCCGCGCGGGCCGCTACCGGCGCTTCCCGCTCACCCTCGCCGCCTACGTCGTGTTCTCCGAGATGCTGATCGGCATGGTGGTGCCGCTGTTCTTCATGCGCGGCGACTTCATAGCCCGCATCTCCCAGCGCCACGATGACGCCTGGGTAAACGCCCTGGTCAACCTGACGCCAACCTGGATGTTCTGGGTGATGATCGCAATGATCGCCGCCGGCGCCGCCATCGGCGCACTGCTCGGCCGCACCCTGGTGGCGAAGCACTTCCGGCCGGCCGGCTTGGTCACCTGAGTTGCCTGTCTCGCTCGGCCTGGCATACACCGGGCGCCCTCGCGTGCGCCTCGATCCACGCGCCAAGCTGATCCTGTTTGCGGCCGTCAACATTGTGGGACTGGGCGCACCATTTTCAGGAGGCGGCGGCATCGTCCGCATGGTGGAGACAGGGCTGGTAGCCGCGTTGCTGGCTCTCGAAGGATCGTGGACGATGTCGGCATCCGCCCTGGCCGCAACGGGTGCCGGCCTCGCAGCGCACACCTGGTTGAGCCCGAGTGGCGTGGCGGTGCTGGCGGCCGGCGCGGTCAACCTGTTTGCGCGGTTCTGGCCGGTGGTGCTGCTGGGGTGCTACGTGCTGTCCACCACCACGGTGTCCGAGTTCCTGGCTGCGCTGCGGCGCTGGCGGCTGCCCACCGCGCTGACGATCCCGTTTGCCGTGGTCATGCGGTTCTTGCCGACTCTGGCGCAGGAGTCGCGCGCCATCGGCGATGCCATGCGCTCGCGCGGATTGCGGTTGGGCGGCGGCCGGCCCGGCGCGTGGTTGGAGTACCGCCTGGTCCCGTTGACAATGCGCGCCGTGGCGATAGGCGACGAGCTAACCGCAGCCGCCCTCACGCGCGGCCTGGACCGCCATGCCGAGCGCACCAGCCTCGCCCGAGTCGGCTTCCGCCCACCCGACTGGGCCCTAGCAGGCGCCGCCGCCGCAACCCTGGCCCTCTGGTGGACGCTCCTATGATCACCCTCCACAACCTAACCCACACCTACCCCCTCCCCGCCGATGCCTGTGGCGGCGCACCCGGCGCGGCTCTGGATGGGGTGAGTTTGACTGTTGCTCCAGGTGAAGTTGTGGTTCTGTGCGGCCCATCTGGTTGCGGCAAGACAACTGCGACGCGATTGGTCAACGGCCTACTGACCGCGTCGGGCGTGGGTGATGGGGATTCCGAGGGGTGGGTCAGGGTGTTTGGGTTTGACCCCGGGGTGACGCCCACGGCGCAGTTGGCGCAGCGGGTGGGGTCGGTTTTCCAGGACCCGCGCACCCAGTTCTTCACCACGGATGTGCTGAGCGAATTGGCGTTTGGCGGCGAGAACCTCGGCTGGGCGCCGGCCCGGATCCGAGCCCGCCTGGATGAGGTGTCGGCGCGTTGGGGGCTGGACGGTCTTTTGGGCCGGAGCGTGTTTGCACTATCAGGCGGGCAAAAGCAGCGGGTGATTTGCGCCGCTGTGGACCTGATGGATCCCCCGGCGCTGGTGCTGGACGAGCCCTCGGCCAACCTGGACGCCGAGGCGAGCGCGCGCCTAGCCCAAGCGGTTGCAGACTGGAAAGCCCGCGGCAAAGCCGTGCTGATAGCCGAACACCGCCTCGCATACCTGATCGACGCAGCAGACCGCTTCATCCGCCTAGAAGCAGGCCGAATCACGCACCACCTAACCCCCACCCAACTAACAGCCCTGGGCCCAGCAACCCAAGCAGCCCTATCCCTCCGCCCAATCCCCCCACCCAACGCAGCGGCAGCACCCAAAACCCCTGGTGGGGGAGGGGGAATGGGACTGGTCGAGATGCGGGAGGTGGGGTATTGGCGGAGGGTTGGTCCGGCATCGGCGGGGGTTGGGCGGGGGCGGCACAGGCAGGTGGTTCGCATTGATCACCTGACCGTGCGCGCGGGCGAGATTGTGGCCCTGACCGGCCCAAACGGCGCCGGAAAGACCACGGCGTTGAGGTGGCTCGCGGGTGTGGCGCGGGGCGGGCGCGGCGAGCTGGTGGTGGACGGCGTGCGTTGGGGGCGGCGGCGCCGGCTGGGCGGCGTGGCGCTGGTGGGCCAGGACGTCAACGTGCAGCTCTTCGCCAACTCGGTGTTGGGGGAGGTCAGGCTGGCTCGGCGGGGTCTGAGCGCGGATGATGCCGCCGCGATCCTGGACCGGTTTGACCTGCGGCATCTGGCGGCCCGGCACCCGCTGACCCTCTCGGCCGGCGAGCGGCAGCGGCTCGCCATCGCCGCGGCGCTGGCGGCGGGGCGCCCGCTCATCGCGCTGGACGAGCCCACCTCCGGCCTAGACCTGGCCCACATGCGCCAAGCAGCCGCGGCGCTCCAGGAGCTGGCCGCCCAAGGCCGCGCAGTCCTGGTAGCCACCCACGACCAAGACCTAATAGCAGCCTGCGCCACCAAAACCCACCCCCTAACCCCTCCGCCGATGGCGACCCCAACTGCCCAAAACGCCTCTGGACCTCCTGGTTTCTGACCCGTTTTGGGCACTTTCGGCGGTCCACCTCCCCCGCCCCGGGGGCAACCCGCCGGGGGGTTGGTTGCTGGGGTGGGGGGCTGGGGCGTGGTACTTTCGCGCGTGTCCAAAGGGCGGGACGCTGATGCTTCGGGTGCCGGAGACATCGCGCGCGAGTCAGTTGCGGACGGGGCGAGGCAGGTCGAGCCGCACCCCGCGGTGGACAGTGTCGCGCGCCTGACCCCGGCCCCAGCCGCAACCCACCCGGCGCCGGCGCCGCCCGTATTGCCGCACCCCGCCCCGCCTCCGCCGCCCCACCCGGCGCCGCCCGTATTGCGGCCGCACCCGCCGCCGCCTCCGCCGCCGGCGGATTTGCCGGTGGTTGATGTTGAGCGGATGATCGGGGAGGTTGCTCGGCGGACGGACCGGTATGCGGGGGAGGTTGTCCGCGGCGAGGCCGGGCTGGAGTATCCGCTCTCCTCGGCGCAGCGGGTGGCGGCGCACCTCGGGTTGAGCCAGGCAATCACCGTCGCGGAGATCGAGCAGCCGTGGGACCCTGACCGCTTCGCCCGGGTCTGGCGCGGCATCCTCGACGATCATCCGATCCTCCGCTCCACCATCGACCACACCGCCGGAATGATCTGCGAGCGGCACCAAGGCGAATGGGGGAGCGCCGGCATCGTCCACCTCGATTTGTCGGGACTGGACCAGTGGGCGGCTCGGCGAGCGATTGACCAGCTCAAAGCCGCAATCCTGGCCGGTGACGCCCACGCCGAGACGCCAGTTCTGGCGCACCGACTGGTCACCGTGGCGCGCCCCGGCGGCGGGTTCAGCGTGCTCGTCGCCACTGACCGCCTCGTGTTTGACGCGCGCAGCCAGGCCGTGCTGGAGCGGCGGCTCGTCAACGGCTACGCGCTGGGCGGCCCGGGCGTCCCCGCGCGGCGCCCCTACTCCGACTACGTGCGGTTCGCCGCGATGGGACCGCGCGACATCTCCGATGAGGCGGTGGTGCGCGAGCTGGATCTGGAGCGGTTTGCGCAGGTGGCGGCCACATACGCCGCGAGCCGCCCCGCCGCCCCCCCGCCGCCCGTTGACCTCGAATGCGACCTAGAACCAGGTGCCTCCGCCGATGACGTCGACCGCCTGGTAGCCGACGCCCTTTCCCAAGTCACTCCGACGATGCCGGTCTTCGCTGCCGTAGCAGGGCGCCGCTACACAGGCGGCGACTTCTCCGACTACCTAGGCCTGTTCGCCGACCTAGTCCCCCTAGTAGTGGACTCCCCCGACCCGACCGCGGGTGCGGCGCCGCAGGCTGGCACCCCCGCGCCACCCGCCCCCGCGTCCCGCGCCCAAGCGGCGAACCCCACCCCCGCGTCCCCCGCCCAAGCAGCGCACCCGCCGGCGCCGGCGGGCTTGGGGCATGAGGTGCGGCGGCGGGCGGCGTTCTTGGCGCGATACAACCTGACGGTGACCTCGCTGCTGGCAGACCCGCTGATAGCAGGGCGGTTCCCAATCGCAGCCGGGTTCATTGCCCAGGCCGCAGCCGCAATGGTGCCGGTGCTGAACGTGCCCGGCATGTTGGGCGGATTCGCCGGCCGGCCCGTAGCGGTCGGGTCCGTCGGCCCAGTCCGTGAGATCCTGCCCGTGATCGACGTCCAAATAGCCCGCGGCGCCCTAACAGTCCGAGCCCTCCCAGCCCAAACCCCAGCCCAAACCCCGACCCCAACCCCAACCCCAGCCCCAACCCCCTACCGGTAGTTCACGAACTGGAGCGCCACATCCAAATCCTCGCCTCGTAGGAGTTGGATTACCTCTTGGAGGTGGTCTCGGGACTTGGAGGTGACTCGGATTTCATCGCCGGTTATGGACGCCTTGACCCCTCGCGGCCCGCGGTCCCGCACCAACTTCGCGATCTGCTTCGCCGCATCCTGGCCCAACCCCTGCTTGAGGTGCGCCTCGATCCGGAACTCCTTGCCGGCCTGGCGCGGCTCGCCGGCATCGAGCGATTTGAGCGACACCTTGCGCCGCACCAGCTTGGTCTCGAAGACGTCAAGCACCGCCTTGACCCGGTCCGCCGTGGAAGCCGTCATCACAATGTCCGGCCCAGACCAGGCGATCGACGCCCCCGTGCCCTTGAAGTCATAGCGCTGAGCAATCTCCTTGGCGGCCTGGTTGAGTGCGTTGTCCACCTCCTGGCGGTCCACCTTGGAGACGATGTCGAAGGAAGCCTCTGCGGCCATGGCCAGTCCTTTCGTTGAAGACTTGGGGACGATGGCGTCAGTCAGTTGAAGTCCGTCTCGCCCATCAGGTGGGTCTAGTATGATGGCTCGTCGCTGCCGAGGCCTAGCCCCGGCCGCACGCATGGTGGGTTGCCCGAGCGGCCAAAGGGATCTGACTGTAAATCAGACGGCGAAGCCTTCGGGGGTTCGAATCCCTCACCCACCACCAGCCGGACACCGCTGCGCCACCTCACCCCGGCGCCAATCCAACCCCAGCCCTACCCAACCACCTCCGCCGTAACCTCGGCGAGGTTCCAGATGAACACCAGATCGCCGTCCTCCAACTCGAACTCACCCGAACTCGGAGCCGTCTCCTCAGCAGGATCAAGCGCAACGTTGGGGGAAAGACTGTCCATCACTGCGCCATCGGCCACCAGGATGTTGCCGGAGAAGGGGCCGCGGGCGGTCAGGCGGTACACCCCGGCCGGCAACTCACGGCCCACCAGGTACATACCCTGGGCAAACACGTCCGGCGTGGCGTGAACCGGCTGCGGGGTCAGCGCCAACCCTCCAAGCGAGCCGACCTCGAGTTCCAGCGGTCCCGACAACGTGGCGGTGAACGATGCCGGCCCCCACCCCTCGGTGCCGTCCCCACCCAACGCGATGTTCGGCACGTAGTAATCGGCCTCCGGGGGCATCAGTGCGAGCAACGCGTAATCGGCTGGGTCCACGGGCGTGACGGTGTAGCGACCCGGCGGAACGTCCGTCCCAACCGTGTAGCGCCCCTCCTGCAACACCATCGGCTCGGCCTTGTCCCACCTCCGGCTAGCGTCCGAGTCCCACACAAAACCCGAGGTCAACGGGTCGGCGCCGTCCACCTGCTCCGGACCGTCCGCCTCTGGGGGCGCCGCCGGATCGGTAGCGGACACAGCGTCGAAGTCGATACCCACCTCATCTGTGATGAAGGACGGATCGCTCGTCAGCTCATCAATCCGCCCTCTCACCATGTCGATCAGCCCCCCGCCAAACGACAAGACCAGCGGCACAAGCACAATCCAAGTGAGAAGCCGACCCTTCCGCCTGGCCCTTGCGGCGGCAGGCCTGGTCTGCGGCCGGCTCCGCGCCGTGCGAGCCCGCGCCGTCCCGCGGCTGGTGGTGTAGACCGTGCCGTCCCCCGCCACCCGCCGAGTCTTGAGACCCGGCACCTGCGCCGGTTTGCGTGCCCCACTGCGCCCCGGTTGCCCAGGCAGCCCCGGTGACGGCGGCGCCGGAGCACCCCACCCCGTCTGACCAGGCAATACAGGCGGCGGCGGGCTGCTTGCGGGCCGGCTAGCCCGCCCAGGCGCACCCACTCCCGCCGGCACCGGCTTGGGAGCCGCACCCTTCCCCTTTTGCCGACGATGCCGCTTGTCGCCTTCCGTAGGCCCGGGAGTGTAGGGAGGTGGTTGGGGGACACCGGCCGGGGGGTGAGTGGCGGCATCGGCGGCGGGCGGGGGAGCGGAGGTGGCGAGGCGGGAGGAGATGCCGAGGAACGGCATCGTGCGGCCCAAAGGGAAGGGTTCTAGGCTGCGCCGGCTCCCCACAGTGCTGGGCGGCAGGGTGGGATTGGTAGGCATGGTGGGCTCCTCGGTGCGCCGGTGGGGCGGCGGCACAGCGAGCGTAACGGGCGGCGGGACGCCTTGGCCAGCGCGGCTGGTGGGGCGGCGGCGGCCGGTTCAGCTGACAGCGTGACTGGCTGGGGATGGCGCGCGGTTGGCCGGACGTTAGAAGTGGTAGGCACATGAAGGTCCCCGGCGGAGACTTGTGCCGAACCCCCCGGCGCCCAGGTTGCCCGATTCAGCGGCATGGCGATTTCGCGTGATGGCCGTGGGTCGGGTACCCTCGGGTGCGCTGCCCCGATAGCTCAGTCGGCAGAGCGTCTCCATGGTAAGGAGAAGGTCAAGGGTTCGATTCCCTTTCGGGGCTCGGGTGTCCGCCAGCGCCCGGAAGAGTGGCAGGCGGCGCGAGGCGGGGTAGCTCAGACGGTCAGAGCGCACGACTCATAATCGTGAGGCCGCGGGTTCGATACCCGCCCCCGCTACCAACACAGATGCTGACTGCAAGTGCTCAAAACGCGGGTCCACCGGGGGGTTTGGTGGACACCCTTGGGCACTTCTTGCGGTCCTTGGCGAAGGTCGAGGTGAAGTCAGGTTTCAGCGTTGAGCGCCGCCATCATGTCGGCGAACCCCTCGAACCGCGCGGGACGGCGCGCCATCGCGTGAGCCTCGGCCAGAGCAGCGGCCGTGGCCGCATTTGGGCTGGTAGGAGCCTTGACCGGCTGGATCACCACCCAGGGGCGCGAGTTCTTGAACACCGTCACCGGAACGCCGCTGTAGTGCACCTCACTCGCAATGCGCGCGAACTGCGCCCGCGCGTCCGCCGCACTCACCGTCAAAGCCATAGCACTATCCCCTGTAGCCGGCATTTCAGCTGAAATCCTAGCATGTCAAGCAGCCAAACCGCACTCCCCACACCCCGCGACAAACCCACCACCCAGCCGGCCGAAAGTGACCCTCTTCCAGAGACACACATGTGGGCGGGTGTGTCACCTGCCCACGAGGTGGAGGCCCCCGGCCATGTCCTGGCTTGGCTGGAAGACACGGTTGGCCTGAGGATTGGCGTATCCGGCGATGGTGGCGATTTCTGATTCAGTCAGGCCGCGCGCGATCAGGGCGTCGGCGATGGCAGTGGCCAGTCGTGGAAGCTCGGGCCTTAGCTC
>JAIRRT010000101.1 GCA_031255835.1 Bifidobacteriaceae bacterium
CCCCGGTTGCCCCGGCCCCACCGGCACGAGGGTAGTGCCTCACGAGCGCTCCAGCCTTAACCAAAACCCCAGGTCAACGAACCACGACTTGCGAAAGCGGCGCAGGCTGATCCAACCTAGGATCGGCGGCCGGCGATGACGCACCCACCACGGGCGGGCGGCTCACCTTGGTTGCTCCGGACGAGCGGTTGGGCTGGGCGGTTGCAGCATGGGCCGTCACCCAGGCTGAGGACCAGGCGATCAACGCTGTCGAGGCTGGCAACCTGCGCTGGCAACGCGAATGGGGCGAGTGGCGCGAACGCACCGCCGATGCCGCCCTACCCGCCGGCGAGGTCCTCGCGGAACTCTCGGACTAGCCCCTCCCCGCGCGCGAGCGCACCTGCATCCGCCGTCGGGTGCTGCGGCCATTACCAGCTAGCCCCTTCGCCCCCGCGAGCGCACCTGCACCCGCACGCCTCCGGTTCTAGCGGTCTTCCCAGGAGATGAAGTCGCGTTTGGGGTGGCCTACGTATACCTGGCGGGGGCGGCCTATTCGGGTGGTTGGGTCGCTCATCATCTCGCGCCATTGGGCTATCCAGCCGGGTAGGCGGCCAAACGCGAATAGGGGGGTGAACATTGAGGACGGGAAACCCATGGCGCGGTAGATGATGCCGGTATAGAAATCGACATTCGGGTAGAGCTTGCGCTCAATGAAATACGCATCTGCCAGGGCAATCTCCTCAACCTCGCGCGCAATATCGAGGAGTTCATCGGTCACGCCGAGGGCCTCAAGCACCCTGTCAGCGGACTTTTTGACGATGGCGGCCCGCGGGTCATAGTTCTTGTACACCCGGTGGCCAAATCCCATCAGTTTGGCGCCGTCCTGCTTGTCCTTGACCCGCGCCATGAACGTGGGCACGTCCCGGCCCGAATCGCGGATGCGGGCCAGCATCTCCAGAACCGCCTCATTGGCTCCGCCGTGCAGCGGCCCGGACAATGCCGCCACCCCGGCTGAGATCGAGGAATACAGGTTGGCTTGGGCTGAACCGACCAGCCGGACCGTGGATGTTGAGCAGTTCTGCTCGTGATCAGCATGCAGAATCAGCAGTGTGTCCAGGGCTTCCACCAGGGCGTCTGGGAGGTCCGCTGCCTCACCGGGCCGGGCAAACGTCATGCGAGCAAAGTTGCGCACATAACCCTCACCTCGCACGGGATAAAGCAGCGCATATCCGGCGGCACGGCGGTGGATGTAGGAGATCATGGTCGGCATTTTCGCCATCAGCAGAACGGTTGCAAGGTCCACCGCAGCCGGATTGAGCGGGTCCATCGATTCGGGATAGAAGCACGCCATGGTCTGGATGGCCGCCCCAAGCATCGCCATCGGATGGGACGCCCTGGGCTGCATCGACAGGATCTCGCGGAAGTCCTCCGGCAGATACATGTGCCGATCCACGCGCTCAACAAACTCGTCCAACCGGTGGTGGCTGGGCAGCTCGCCATGAATCAGCAGGTAGGCGACCTCAAGAAATGTCGAGTTGGCGGCCAGCTGCTCAATCGGGTAGCCGCGGTAGCGCAGCACCCCCTCGGCGCCGTCAATGAACGTGATGTCCGATGTACACGCTGCTGTGTTCATGAACCCGGGGTCCACTGTCACCTTGCCGGTGGTTGCCAGCAGGCTGGAAATGGCCAGCCCGTCGCTGCCGGCGGTCGCTGCCACAGCGGGCAGATCAATTGCATCGTCTCCAAGGTGGAGCCGGCCCGGCACAGGGCTCGAGCCCTTGCCTGCAATGGGGACGGTCATAGCGCGGTCCTCCTTCGCGTCATTCAACCCGGGCCCCGTGGCCGGGCACACTGTCATTGATGCCGGCGGCGAGGCCGGCGGGTGACTCAGGGAGCAGCCAGGCGCAAAGCGGCGGCTGAAGTGGCGGCATCGGACGCCGTCAAAGCGACACGGACGTGGGTGGGGTCACCGTAGAAGCTGCCCGGCGCCACCAAGATGCCCAAGGCGGCGAGGTCAGCCGTGATGGCCCAGTCATCCCGGCCATCCAGCGCCCGCACCCACAGGTACAGGCCCGCCTGGGAATCGTCGATGGCGTACCCCGCCTGGCTGAGCGCGCCTTGCAGTGTGGTGCGCCGTGCCCCATAGCGCTCGCGGCCAGCCTGGACGTGGGTTTCATCCCCCAGAGCCTTCTCCATGGCCCACTGGATTGGGCCGGGCATCATCATGCCCATGTGGCGGCGGATTTCGTGGATTGGGCCTATGAGCAGCGGATCTCCGCAGATCCAGGCCATCCGGTACCCGGCGGCGTTGGACCGCTTGGACAGCGAATACAGCGCCAAGATCCCGGTCAGATCACCGCCGTTGACCCGCGGATCAAGCACAGACGGAACGCCTTCACTGATCCACGGCTCCGTCCACGGCAAGGCGGCATAGCATTCGTCGCTGGCCACCACGATGCCGCGTTCACGGGCCCAGGTGATCAGCCGGCGCAGCTCCTCCACTGACCAGACCTTGCCAGTGGGGTTGGACGGTGAGTTGACCCACACCAGCCGGACGCGCCCAGCTGTGCCACGCGGCAAAGCCTCGGCGCTGTCCGCCGGAACAGGCAGGGCACCGGCAAGGCTCGCGCCCAGCGCGTAGGTCGGGTAGGCAACCGACGGATGGATGACGGCGTCCCCAGCGCTCAAACCGAGCAGGGACGGCAGGGTGGCGACAATCTCCTTGGACCCCAAAGTCGGCAAGATGGCGTGCCGCTCAGGAGGGCGGACCCGCCGCACCCGGCGATAGTGCTCACGGATGGCGGCCCGCAGCGTGGCCGAGCCGCCGGTTTTCGGGTAGCCAGGTGAGTTGGCTGCCTCGCGCAGGGCCTCGACAATGAGGTCCGGCGTTGGATCGACCGGCGAGCCGACCGAGAAGTCAAGCATTCCGTCTGGATGGGACTTTGCGCGCGCCTTGTGCGGCGCAAGCAGGTCCCAGGGGAAGTCCGGCAAATCTGAGCTGTGCAATCCCATTGGTCGGCCTCACTGATCCTTGGGTAGGGCTGTGATCATCGGGGCGTCGGTGTCGATGGCCCCTAGCTTGGTTGCGCCGCCGGGCGTTCCGACGGCGGTGAAGAAGTCCGCGGCGGCGTTGAGGTAGTCCTTCCATGGTTCTGGAAGGTCGTCTTCGTAGTAGATCGCCTCGACCGGGCAGACCGGCTCACAGGCACCGCAGTCAACACATTCGGCTGGGTTGATGTAGACCGAGCGCCGGCCCTCGTAGATGCAGTCCACGGGACACTCGTCAACGCATGCCTTGTCCTTGACGTCCACACAAGGCTGTGCGATGACGTATGTCACAACCTGCTCCTCCCCCAGGCTCACTTTTCCACCTGGATACCCTACGATGCCGCGCTCCTGAACCTCGCTTGAGGCTCCGTTGACTGAAACCCTAAGCCTACCCGACCCTCCGGCCGATAGTATCCCGCACATGTGCCCCGCTGCCGCCCGCCCTGGCCGGCCCGCTCAACCTTGGGAAGCCTGGCCGCTCGGCTCACGTGTGGTGGTCCGCTACCACTTGGAGGAGGGCGGCTACTCCGACGCCCTGGGCACCTTGCTTGCCGTTGATCCAGATGCCCTGACCGTAGCCACCCGCCGCGGTACGATGACGGTCCCCACCAAAGCAATCGCCATCGCCAAACTGATTTGCGGGCCGAATGGCGCCGAGTGACGGTGGGGAACTATTCATCCTCTTCCTCGGAGTCTTTCTTGGGTTTGGGCTTTTCACAAACGTAGGCGTTTGTTGGGGCGTAGGTCCATGTCCAGGTTTGTTCGTCTTTGAGTTCGCCGTTTAGCTTCAGTGTTCTGGTGTAGTCAACTGTGAAACCGGGTGAGCCCTTGGCTTGTTCCTCACAGTTTGGACCGGCCGGCTTGCGGATCTCCTTAGCCGGCACAACACCACGCCGCGGTCCGATGACGCTCTCGACTTCCCAGTATTTGGTGGACCAGAGTTCGACATTGACTTCCAGAGATGATGTCACCCATGCTCGAATCAACACCCCGTAAGGCGTTGTGTTTCTGAACCTGTTGTCGATTACGCCTTCCCACAGTGTTGCCTCGCGGCCCTCGGGATAACGTGAAAAGTAGTTGTGGTGCGGCTGGTGTTCCACGTCCTCCATGCCTGCCAGATGGGAGGCGTTGTATAGCGTGGTTGAGAATTGGGACAGTCCGCCGCCCATTCCTTCTGTAAGGACGCCGTTTTCCACCACGCCAGCGGTGTGCCAGCCGTTCTCTGCTGTGCGCGGGCCCAGGGTGTCATTCAGCGAGAACACCTCACCTGGCGGGACCAGCACCCCGGTGACCTTCTCGGCCGCCAGCTGCAAGTTGGCGGTCCGCCCGGCATCGGCGTAGGCCTGGGTGTGGTGGGAGCCCACAACCTCGTTGATACCCATGTCCTCCAGCATTTGGGTCGATTGGGCTGGGTCAATCTCGGTCATGGCAGCTTGGGCTGTCCTGTCCGCGCTCGATTGTGCGGCCATCGCAACCTCAGCTGTGATCGAGGCGAAATCGACCGTCCGGCCGGCCGTGGCTGGCTCGATCTCGGGCTTGCCGTCCACAAACACGAACTGGGCGTTCTTCGCCTCAGATTCGATGTCCGTGGGCAGGCGCTCTTTGACCGCATCGATGATTGTGTCCTCGTTCAGGTTCAGCCGCAAAGTGCCCTCAACGGGCCCTATGGAGGCGGCCTCGGTCAGGACTGTGACCGGCAGTTCTATCCGCCTGTCCTCCACCGCGATGGTCACCGGGCCGGACAACAGCGGCTCAGCTATCTGCGTTTTGGCCCGGTCCAGGGCGGCTTGATCTACTGTCGGCTCCTCGGCCTGCCACGGAAGCGCTACGGGACCCTCCTCTACAAACCAGGCTTCAGTGACGGCATCGGCGGCGGCTTGGACGTCCACTCGGGAACCGGGGACTGGATCGGTTGTCTCGACTGTGCCGTTGACCACCGAGATTGTCCCGTCCACGGGGGCAACGGCCGTGTGCTCAGCGACGGTCTCCAGGCTGGCCAGCAGTTTGTCCTGGTCAATCTCGGTTACGGGCGCTATGTCCTGGCTGCCGCTGACGTGGCGCCACATGGCAAACGGGTCATAGGTGAGCGTGAACTGGGAGGCGATGGTCTTCTCGGGCGAGAAGCTCAGGCCGGCTTCAGCGGGGTCAATGGACATGGTGGCGCCGTCCACCTCGACCTCGACTTCAGCGGTGGCGCGGGTTCCCAGCTCGGCTTCGAGGGCGGCGATGGCCTCGGGTTTTGTCATTCGCGAGATGTCCACTCCGGCCACCTCGACGCCGGCCGGAACGCGTTTGGCCAGGTAGTTGGCGAGCCAGACGTATCCCACCGCAGCTCCCACCAGCAAGACGGCCGCGATGACAAACCCAATGGTCCGCCCAAGGCGGCGTTTCGGGTGCTCGGTGGCCATCTTCGTGGTGTCGCGCATATATGGATGCCTTTCCAGCGGTATCAGGCAACGTCGGGGCCGGTTCCTCACCGCATCGGTGGAGCCTCGCCCATCAAGGCTCCCCGCCGATTCTAAGAGCTTGTGGTGTCCGGGTCGCGGAGGCTCGGCGGGGTGTGCTCGCCCTCTTCTTCGCAGGGGTTGGCGGACGGGTCGGGGCGAGCGAACCAGCGCCGGGGCAAGAATGCCACGGCCACGGTCAATGTGGGGGCTAGGACCAGCCAGGTGTAGCCGAGCGGCAGGGCCGGGATCAGCACGTCACCGCCGGGTCCGACGGCGGACATCGCCTGGGTGATGGCGAAGACTCCGGCGGCCGCGGCCACGTTGCCCCAGTACCCGGCCCACGCGCGGGCGGTGAGGGCGCCGGCCACAACCAGGGCGCATGCCAGCACAATTCCAGCCGGGATGTCCTGCCAGGGGCCGATGCTCCAGCGTGAGGAGTGGGAGAACGTGGCGATGCCGCCCAGCACCGCCATCGCCAAGCCACAGGTGACCGGCGGGAGCAGGTGACGCAGCCAGGTTGGTGGGGACGTCATCGTCCGTCTCCTGGGGAATCATTTCGTTTGGCACGGCCGCGGGCTTTGGCGCGTTGTTCGGCGTTCAATTCGACTTTGCGAATCCTGACGTCGCGTGGGGTTACCTCGACGCATTCATCCACGGCCGCGAATTCCAGGGCCTGTTCCAGGTTCAGCCGGCGCGGCGGGGTCAGGCGCTCCAATTCTTCACCTGTTGATGAACGCACATTTGTCAGTTTCTTGCCGCGCGTGATGTTCACGTCCATATCTTCATTGCGCGGATTCTCTCCCACAACCATACCTTCATATACTTCTTCACCGGGGCCGATGAAGAAACTTCCGCGCTCCTGCAACGCCAACAGGGCATATCCGGTTGCCGCTCCCGGCCGGTCAGCCACCATTGAACCCGTCACCCGCAGTTCAATTGGCCCGGCCCACGGCTCGTAACCTTCGGCTATCGAGGAGGCAATTCCCGTCCCCCTGGTTTCAGTCAAGAATTGTGTTCTGAAGGCGATCAGACCGCGAGCCGGCACAAGGAATTCCATACGCACCCAGCCCGAGCCGTGGTTCGCCATCGTCGACAAACGTCCGCGGCGGGTGGCCAGGAGTTGGGTGACGGTTCCGAGGAACTCCTCGGGGACGTCTACCGTCATCCGTTCAACCGGTTCAAGGACAACGCCATCCCGCGTCTTGGTGACCACGCGCGGCGTTCCTACAGTCATCTCAAAACCCTCCCGCCGCATAGTCTCAACCAAAACTGCCAGGGCTAGCTCGCCGCGACCCTGGACTTCCCACATGTCGGGGCGGTCAGTGGGCAGGACGCGGATGGCGACGTTGCCCACCAGCTCGCGGTCCAGGCGGTCCTTGATCTGGCGGGCGGTGACTTTGGCACCCTTCACGCGGCCGGACAGCGGGGAGGTGTTGATGCCGATGGTCATGGCGATGGCTGGCTCATCCACCACGATCCGTGGCAGCGGGCGCGGATCATCCAGGTCAGCCAGGGTGTCGCCAATCATGATCTGGTCGATGCCGGCCACCGCCACAATGTCTCCCGGGCCGGCCTGGTCGATGCTGACCCGCTCAAGCGCCTCGGTGGCCAGAAGCTCGGTGATCTTGGCGGTTGCGGCCGTGCCGTCGCTGCGCAACCAGGCGACGTTCTCGCCTTTGCGCAGCGTGCCGGCGTGGACGCGCACCAGGGCTAGCCGGCCCAGGAACGGCGAGGCGTCGAGGTTGGTGACGTGGGCCTGCAGGGGTGCGTCTGCCACGTAGGTGGGGGCGGGGATGGTTGTGATGATGGTGCGCAGCAGCGGGTCCAGGTTTGGGCTGTCCGGCAGGGCGCCATCGGGCGGGGGGGTGAGCGAGGCGCGGCGGGCTTTGGCGGCCGAATAGACAATTGGTGCGTCCAGGACCCCGTCGATGTCGAGGTCTGGGTTGTCTTCATGCAGGTCAGCGGCCAGAGAGAGCAGTAGATCCTGGGTCTCAGCCACAACCTCGGCTATGCGCGCGTCGCTGCGGTCCACCTTGTTGATCACCACGATCACCGGGAGTTGAGCGGCCAGGGCTTTGCCCAGGACAAACCGGGTTTGGGGCAGGGGACCCTCGGAGGCATCGACCAGCAGGACAACACCATCGACCATAGTCAGGCCGCGCTCTACCTCGCCGCCAAAGTCGGCGTGACCGGGGGTGTCCACCACGTTGATGGTGATGGCGCCGCCGGCCAGGGCAAGGGCCTGCGCCGCCTGCTCCTGGAGTGTGGTGGCGGCGGTTGGTGGGGTCTGCGCGGTTGGTGAGGTCTTGGCGGTTGGCGAGGGGGCGGCATCGTCGGGGGGAAGGCCGCGGTAGTGGATGGAGGTGTTCTTGGCGAGGATGGTGATGCCCTTCTCGCGCTCCAGATCACCAGAGTCCATGACCCGTTTGGGCACGTTGGCGTGCTCTCCGAAGGCGCCGGTCTGCCAGAGCATCCCATCGACAAGGGTCGTTTTGCCGTGGTCAACATGCGCGACGATGGCGACGTTACGCACGTCATGGCGAATAGGCATACAAGTACTCAGCTTTCGTCGAGGGCACCCAGCCGGAACAGTCTAGGGTCAGCGTTTGGCAGCTAGGTACGCTTCCCGCTCGGCCCGGCGGATGGCTTGGACGCGCGGATCTGGCACGGGGACCGCCGCGATCAGCTCGCGGGTGTACTCCTCGCGCGGCGAGCGCAGGATCTGCCGGGCGCCACCCTCCTCCACCAGCCGGCCCTTGCTCATCACCGCCACGCGCGAGGCAACCATCTCGACCACGGCGAGATCATGCGAGATGAACAGGCACGCAAAGCGGTGCTCAGCTTGGAGCTCGGCCAGCAGCGCCAGCACCGAGGCCTGCACGGACACGTCCAGCGCGCTGGTCGGCTCATCGGCAATGAGCAGTTGCGGCTCCAGCGCGAGCGCACGGGCAATTCCGACCCGCTGGCGCTGCCCGCCGGACAGCTCATGCGGGTAGCGGTTGCGCAGCGACGCCGGGAGTTTGACCTGGTCAAGCAGCCTTTCGACTTCCTTGTCCAGCGCTTTGCCCTTCGCTACCTTGGCCAGCAGGAGCGGCTCGCCAATGGACTGACCGATGGGCAGGCGAGGGTTCAGCGATGACCCCGGGTCCTGGAACACCATCGACGCACCCCGCCGCGCCCGCCGGATCTGGGACGCTGACGCCCCGTGCAGCTCGATGCCGCACAGTTTCAGCGACCCGGAGTGCACCGGAACCAGCGCCACGGCGGCCCGGCCAACTGTCGTCTTGCCGGAACCCGACTCCCCCACCAGCCCAACCACCTCACCAGGCTCAATCACCAGCGACACATCATGCACGGCCCGGAACGCCGGGGTCCGCCCGCGCCGCGGGTACTCGATCACAAGGTTCGCCGCCTCCAGAGCAGGGGTTTCTGGTTCCCGTGCGGGGGTTTCAGGTTCCCTCTGGACGATGCCGTCTCCCGCGGTGGTCGGTTCGGTCGCCTGGTCACCGGCTGGGAGGGCTTCGCTCAGGGTTGGGACTGCTGCCAGGAGGAGTTTGGTGTAGGGATGTTGCGGGTTGTAGAAAATCTCCTCGGATGTTCCTGTCTCGACAATCCGTCCGTCCTTCATGACGCAGATTCGGTCAGCCATATCAGCCACAACGCCCATATCATGGGTGATGAGAATAATGCCTGAATCGATTCTTTCACGCAGGTCACGCATCAAAGACAGAATCTCGGCTTGGACGGTGACATCGAGCGCTGTGGTCGGTTCATCGGCAATCAACAATGCCGGGTCCAGCACCAAAGCCTGGGCAATCATGGCGCGTTGACGCTGACCGCCGGACAGCTGGTGCGGGTAGAAGTCGATGCGCTGCTCAGGATCGGGCATGTCAACCAATCGCAGCAGCTCAAGTGCCCTTTCCCGGGCAGCATCATGGCTGACTGGCCGGTGGGCGCGTATGGTCTCAGCGATCTGGAAACCGATGGTGTACACCGGGTTGAGGGCCGTCATCGGCTCCTGGAATATGACCGAGATGCTGGCTCCACGCACCCTGTGCAACTCCGATTGCCGCATTCCCACCAGCTCATTTCCAGCCAGCTGTGCCGAGCCGGACACCTTGCCATTGGGTGGCAGCAACCCGATGAGTGACATCGAGGATTGTGTTTTACCTGAACCCGATTCTCCAACTATCGCCAGAATCTCACCCGGATACACGTCATAATCGACGTCGATGGCGGCCGGGAACCATTCCCCTTCCACATAGAACTCGACGTTCAGCCCCCGCACCTTCAGAATCGGTTGCCGCGCCTCACCTGCGCCCACGGCGTCACCCACCGCACCGCCAGCCGGCCCGCCTGCCGCACCACCGGGCGTCGATCCATTGGTCTGACTCATCGTTCCGCCTTTCTTGGCCGGCTCATTTCCACCGCACCGGGCATGTCCGTGGGATGATCGGCCACGTGTCCGCCACACCATTTCGCTTCAGGGCCGCAACCGGACCCTGGTTGGCGGGGACCGTCATCGTCCTGTGTGTTGGGGCGGCGGTTGACCTGGCTGTGGAAGGTGGGCCTGCCCAGGCGCTGCGCTGGGCGCCCACGGCCGGCTTTGTGGCCATGTTCGCCTGGGCGGTCTTCTGGGCCCCAGAGGTAACCGTGCACGATGCCGGCCCAACCGTCCGCAACATCCTGCGCACCTGGGTAGTGCCCTGGCAGGCCATCCAGGCGATTGACACGAAGTATTCGCTGACGCTGATCACTCCGGGCAGGCGGATTGCTGCCTTCGCGGCGCCCGCTCCGGGCAGGGCCACTGTGCGCAGAGCCGTCCGGTCTGATCTGGACCATCTGCCGGACTCGACGTTCGGCCCTGGCCGCTCGGTCCGGCCAGGCGATCTGCCTGCCAGCCCGAGCGGCCAGCTTGCTGTGGTGCTGCGCAGCAAGTTGGAGGAGTTGCGGGATGCCGGCCAGATGGAGCCCGGGCAGCCGGCCGCGATCCAAGTTCTGTGGCACCGCACAACCATGTTGTTGCTGGCCGGGCTGGCGGGTCTGGCCGTTTTGGCTGCGGCGCTGATCCACTAGGCCAGCCGGGCTCATTGGGTCGCCTCCGGCTGCGCACCGTCCTTCTCACCCTTGGGCCGCAGGCCAGCCAGCCGCCGAGTGCCGGGCGAGCCAGCTGCCAGTGTGCGCCGGGCGGCTCGGGCCATGGCGCGGGCGGACGGGATGCGCCGCTGGCGCGGGTCAAACGCGTCACGCAGGCCATCGCCCACAAAGTTCACGGCCAGCGCGATGGCCACAATGAACACACCTGGCCACCAGAACAGCCATGGTCTTTCAGCAAATGAGGTCTGGTATTCGCTGATCAGGTTGCCTAGCGAGATGTCCGGATACACAATGCCGAACCCGAGATAGCTCAGCGAGGTCTCCAACAAGATGGCCAAAGACATCAGCAGTGTGGTGTTGACAATCACCACGCCGATGGCGTTTGGCAGGATGTGTTTGACAATGATCCGCGATGATGACGCTCCAGCCACGCGGGCAGCATCGACAAACTCGCGTTCTCGCAGAGTCAAGAACTCGGCTCTGACCAGCCTGCCCATGCTCATCCATTGGACCAACCCCAGCGCCACGCCCAACGTCACAGCTGAGGCGCCGTTGACCCATTTGCCGAGCACAGCGCCAATCACCAGCGCCGGCACAGCGATGAACATGTCGGTGAAGCGCATTGCCACTGTGTCCACCTTGCCTGGGAAGAACCCAGCCAGCGCGCCGATCACAATGCCCACCAGTGCCGCAATCAGACCGATCAGCACCATGACAGTCAGCGACTGCTGCACACCGCGCATGGTCATGGCGAACATGTCATGGCCCAAAATGTCCTGCCCAAACGGATGGTCACCAAACGACAAATGCCAAAAGCCGATATCCAAAGTGGGCCGTCCGCCCGGCAGTGCCACGGGATGGGTTGATGTGTAGTCCCACTTCCACCATCCGGGCAGGGGACCCCAACCGATGGAGGTGACGGCCATAACCACAATGAACAGCAGCACGCCCAGAGCAGCCATTGCTGCGCGGTGGCGGACAAACCGGCGCCGCACAATCTGACCTTGGGAGAGCCCCTCAGTGGCTTTCAGCTCGATGGCGTTCTCGGATTTGCCCGAATCCAGCGAGGTCGGTGTCGAATCACCAGGTAGCAGACTCATGACGTCACCCTGATTCGTGGATCGAGCCATGCATACACCAGGTCAGCCAAAATGTTGGCGCCGATGGCGAGCATGGCAGTGACAAGGAAGTAGCCCATGACGGTCCCTGGATCGCCTGCCCGCAGCGCTTCAAGGAACATTGTTCCCATGCCGCGCCACGAGAAAATCCGTTCGGTCAGCACCGCTCCACCGAACACGGCCGCCACATCGATCGGGATGACAGTGGCAAGGGGGATCAATGCGTTGCGGAAGGCGTGCCGCACCACCACAACCCGCTCAGTCAGGCCCTTGGCTCGAGCTGTGCGAATATAGTCCGCATTCATCACCTCGAGCATCGATGACCTGGTGTAACGGGTGTAGCTGGCAAATGAGATCAACACCAGTGCGGTTGTTGGCAGAACCAGGTGCGTGACAACGTCTGTTGTGGCAAACCAGAAGTTGCCGCCCAGTGACGGCGTGACCGCTCCGATGGTGCCAATGGGACGCCCGCCCACTCGCGGTGAGGCAACATATGCCGGCCAGGCTTGCATCACCCGGTCAACAAATGTCAGTGCACCCATGCCGAGTGCCACAACAATTCCTGTTCTGATGCCGCTTCGCCTATCATCCCCGCCCCAGCCCCAGCCGATGGCGATTCCTGCCGCCACGGCGGTCAGGGCAAGCAGTGCGATGGTCAGCCAAGTGGGCCTGACCAGCGCAAACTGCACCGGGAAGTAGACGGCCAGCCCGAGTGCCACAGCGGTCAGTCCGGCACCAAGACCACGCCGGTTCCCCAGCCCTGGGCTGATCGCCACCATCGCCACGGCGAAACATGTTCCGGTGATCGCAATACCGATAATCCCCAGCCCTGGCCGCAACAGCCAACCGGTCTGATCGATGTACAGCAATACCGCCATGGTTGCCGCAAAGGCGATTCCACCTACAAAGGCACGGATGCGCCATCGTCCACCGGTCACTAGGGTGCCTATTAGGGCTACGCAACATGCGGCGGCCAGGATTGTGGGCAGACCTATGTGGGGGTCGGCTAAGAAGTCGTTGAACTTGATTGCGCCGAACTCCTTCAGAAGAACGGCCACCCAGAACACCGGTAAGGAATAGAACAGGAACGTCACGAATGTCGTCAGATAGTCGAAGGCCGAATACTGGCGTAGGGCCGTGGCAATTCCGACCACTACACCGAGGACTATCGCCATCAAAACGGACAGCGCAACGAGCTTGACGGTTGTCGGAACGGCCGCTCCCAGGATCGCTGAGACCGCTTGGGAGTTGACAACGGACATTCCGAGGGTGCCGTTCCCCCAAAGGTAGCCGGCGGCCCCG
This sequence comes from Bifidobacteriaceae bacterium, assembly GCA_031255835.1. Lineage (GTDB taxonomy): Bacteria > Actinomycetota > Actinomycetes > Actinomycetales > WQXJ01 > JAIRRT01. Next base: position 12,992 of record JAIRRT010000101.1, read on the forward strand.
CCAAGCCACTTGAAGTAGCGCACCACCGGCGGCAGATCAAGTGAGAGCAGATCGGTGATCCGCTCCATTTGCTGCACGCGGGTTGGTGAAGTCGACGTGCGCAACGCCGCCAGGGGATCGGCTGCGAAGGCCACTGCCATATAGACAATGAATGTGGCCCCCAGCAGCACGATCACCCCTGCGGCGATGCGTCTCGCAATGAAAGGAAACACTAGGGCAATGTGGAACTGAGCAGGAGACCGCTAGCCGGCCAACGTCCAATCCCAATAGTTCTCGAACACGGTGGAACCGACAGGCACGGTGGCAACACCGGAAACCTTGTTCGCGTTCCAAGCGGTGATCGAGGGGAACTGGAACAGCGGCACGCCGAAGCCTTCTGCGTACAGGATCTGCTCAACCTTCTCGTTGATGTCCAGCTGAGCGGCGGGATCGTTCTCGCTTTGAAGCTGCGAATACAGATCATCGATCTCATCGTTGGCGAAGCCGCCGTAGTTGTTCTGGCCATCTGCCACGTAGTTGGCGGCCGGCTCGTTGACGGCGGTCGAGACCGACGCCCAGCCGAACAGCGCGGCATCATAGGTGCCGCCACCGAGCAGCGGGCCCCAGTCTGTCGATCCGTTGTCGATCAGCTCGAAGCCAGCCTTGCCGACGGCTTCATAGATCAGCTGGTATTCCTGCTCACGGCGCTGGTTGCCCTTGGCATACAAGAAGCGAACCTCGACAGGCGTGGTGATGCCGGCCTCTTCGAGCAGAGCAGTGGCACCCTCAGCATCGGAACCGACAAAGCCGTCCACCCCGTTGACGGCGATCGTGTCCTCATAGCCCGGGGCGCCTGGCACCACGTTGAACGAGTCCCTTGTCTCTGACTCAGGCTGGAGTGGCTTGATCAGCTTCTCCAGGATCTCTTGGCGCGGCAGTGCCTTGAGGAAGGCGACGCGCACGGCGCGGGCCTTGTCTTCATCGCCGCCGTAGGTTGCTGGATCGAACGGGCCACCGTTGTTGAACGTCAGGTCGACGTGCTCATAGGTGCCGTCATAGCCGGAGATGAGTTCGATGCCGTCCACATCCTGCAGAGCGGAGAAGACGTCCGCTGTGACCTGGGGCTGGATGATGTCAAGCTCGCCGTTCTTCAGGGCTTGGACCTGAGCCATCGGGTCCTCGTTGTACCGGTAGATGACCTCGGACACCTTCGGCTTGGGGCCCCAGGTGTAGTCCGGGTTGTACTGCAGGGTCATGTACTGGCCCTCAACGTATTCGGTCATGGTGTAGGCCCCGCAGGAGGTCAGCAGCTCGGCGTCCTCGCCGGTGGGAAGGGCTGTGAAGTCGAAGTCGGTGTTCCACACCTGGGAGATCTTGGCCAGAGCCTCAAGGTCGGAGTTCTGGATGGCCTCGACCAGGGCGTCACGCGCCTCGATTGGGTCTTCGATGCCCAGGGCGCGCTTGGCGACAACGTGGGCAGGCAGGTTGACCTCGAGGATGTTGTACTGCCACTCGGAGTAGGGCTTGGAGAACACCATGTCCAGTGCCAGCCCATCCTCGGAGATGGTGGGGATCTCTTCCACCAGGGCAATGTGCGGATCGCCAGCGTCGAAGTAGACCTGATCTGCAGTGAGCTGGACCCGGCCTTCATCGTCCCTCTCAACATCCTCATCTTCAACAGTGTTGAAGTGCATGGAGGCGGCTGCCCAATCCAGCAAGGTATCGGCAGCGGTGACGGGAACGCCATCGGACCACGTAACGCCATCGTTAACCGTCATGCGGACGGTATACGGATCCTCGGAGATCAACTCCTGGCGGCCAAAGTCTGTGTTCTCGACAAAGTTCATGTCAGTGTCGTAGTAGGCCCACTGAGCTTTTGTCAGAAAGGTGACGATGGCGTTGGCCGTGGCGTGGCCATTGCCTGAGGTGTAGTTGTAGGAGAAGAAGGGCTGGTTCCAGCCAACCGTCACGGTGCCGCTGGGCGCACCACCTTCTTCAGTATCGGCCGCCTCTTCGCCTGAGCTATCGGCGTCGGTCGCCTCGGCCGACGTGCTTGCATCGCTCTGCGAATCGTCCGTTGCGGGGCCCTGGCATGCGGTCAGGGCCAAGCCAGCTGCGGCAAACATGGCCGCGATCAGTTTCGCGCGTGTGGAAATCACTGTGCCTCCAATGGGTTGTGGCGCCTTCAAATCGCCTCCTGCGAGTCGGTGAACCACCGCCGCAGTGCGATTGATTTGTCGGTCATCCTCTCACAGGTGTGGGCGAAACGCGCCCCTTCTCGAACACCGGGATTTGCCCTAGGCAGCTAGGCGGGAGGTAGGACAGAACGACGTTTTTCCCGCATAACGGCCTGTTCTTTCGGGTCAGGCAGGGGAACTGCGGCGATCAACTGCTTGGTGTAGTCAGCCGTTGGCGAACGCAAAATCTCATCTGATGGTCCAATCTCGACCAGTTGACCGCCCTTCATCACAGCGATGCGGTCAGCGAGCATGTCCACAACGGCCAGATCATGGGTGATGAACAGGCAGGCAAACCCCATCAGATGCTGCAGGCGTACAAACACTTCTAGCACTCTGGCCTGGACTGATACATCCAGCGCCGATGTCGGTTCATCCGCCACCAGCAGTTCCGGCCCCATCACCAACGCGCGCGCCAAACTGACGCGCTGACGCTGCCCGCCCGATAGCTCGTGGGGGTAGCGCGAGGCGAAGTCCTGAGGCAGCTCGACTGCCTCGAGCAGTTCGGCCACGCGCTGGACGCGTTCGGGCTTGGTGCCCTGGTTGTGGATGCGCATCGGCTCGGAGATGCACGCCCCTACGCTCATCCTGGGGTTCAGCGAGGCGGCCGGGTCTTGGAACACAAAGCCCATCCGCCGGCGCAGCTGGCGCATCTCGCGGCTTGACGCCTTGGCGATGTCCACGCCCAGCGCCTCGATGCGCCCCGACGTCGGTGCAAGCAGCCCCACAGCGCAGCGCCCAAGGGTGGTTTTGCCGGACCCTGACTCTCCCACCAGGGCCAATATCTCGTGCGAGCGCAAGGTGAGGGATACGGCATCGACGGCGTGCACTGGTGGGGAACCGATGCGGCCGGGGAACTTGACGTCGAGGTTCTGCACCTCGAGGACCGGCTGGGGCTCGATTTCCGGTGCGGCCACCTCATTCATGGACGCCGGGCGCGGGCGGCCCAGGTGCGGCACCGAGGCCAACAGATGCTTGGTGTAGGGGTCGCGCGGATGGTAAAACACCTCGTCAGCGGTGCCAACCTCCACAAGCTTGCCGCGGAACATCACCGCCACCCGGTCCGCCAGATCAGCCACCACGCCCATGTTGTGGGTGATCAGGATAATGGCTGTGCCGAGGCGTTCACGCAGGTCATGCAGCAGATCGAGGATCTGGGCCTGGACGGTTACATCCAGGGCGGTGGTCGGCTCGTCAGCGATGATGAGCTCTGGATCATTGGCGATGGCCATGGCGATCATGACCCGCTGCTTCTGCCCGCCGGACAGCTGGTGCGGGTAGGAGTGGACCCGACTGGCCGGATCGGGGATGCCCACCAGGTCTAGCAGCTCCACGGCCCGGGCCATCGCTGCGCGCCGCGAAACCGGCTTGTGCGCCTGGATGGCCTCGGCAATCTGCCAGCCGGCCGTCCTGACCGGGTCCAACGCGGTGGACGGCTCCTGGAAAATCATGGCGATCCGGTCACCGCGCACCCGGCGCATCGCCTCGCCGCGCAGGCCCAGCAGCTCAAGCTCATCCAGGCGGGCGCTGCCCTCGATCCGCGCAGTGTGCGGCAACAGCCCCATCATGGCCCGTGAGGAGACAGTCTTTCCCGATCCAGATTCCCCGACGATGGCGAGGATCTCACCTCTCCCCACCTCGAAGGAGATTCGGTCCACCGCCTGAACCGGCGCTGCGTCGGTTTGGAACGTGACGGAGAGCCGGTCAACGGTGAGTTGGCCGGGCGGGGTTTGGGTTGCCGTGGGGGTTGGGGTTGCGGGTGGGGTTGCGGGTGGAGGTGGAGGTGGGGGCGTCATCGGTCGCCCCCTTGGGTTGGTGGGGTGGGTTGGTCGGGTTCGGTTGCTGAGTCCTCGGGTGGGTCTGGGTGCGCTGGAGGGGCGTGCTTCTCGGGGGGGTTGGGGAGGTGCGGCGGGTTGGGGCGGTGATCTGCGATGGTGTCCTGCGTGGCCGCCGCTACTACATCGTGCTCGTCCGCTGTGGTGGCGCCCCCGCGCGTGCGCAGCAGCGGGTTGAGGACGTCGTTGAGGCTCTCACCAATCAGCGCCACACCAGTCACCACCAGGACGATGGCGATGCCCGGGAACACTCCCGTCCACCAAATCCCGTTGGCCACATCCGAAAGCGCTTTGTTGAGGTCATAGCCCCATTCGGCGGCGGCCGATGGCTCAATGCCGAAGCCCAAGAAGCCCAGTCCAGCCAGCGTCAGAATCGCTTCTGATGCGTTGAGCGTTGCCAGCACCGGGATGGTTTGGGAAACGTTGGACAGAATGTGGCCAAACATGATCCGTGTGGGCCGGGCGCCAGCCACCCGGGCGGCATCGACATAGGGCTCGGCTTTGGCTGCCAGGGTTGCGCCGCGAACAACACGGAAATACTGCGGGATGAAGATGACAGTGATGGACACAGATGCCGCAACAATCCCACCAAAGGCGTCAGAACGCCCACCTGCCACCATGATCGATACAACAATTGCCAACAACAGGGATGGGAACGCGTACAGAGCGTCGGTGATCAGCACCAGCACCCGGTCCAGGACTCCGCCAACATAGCCCGAGACCACGCCCAAAGGCACACCTATGAAGATGGACAGCACGGCCGCCAGCAGCACAACCAACAGAGCGGTCCTAGCCCCGTACACAATCCGTGACAGAACATCCATCCCGCCAACAGTTGTCCCCAACAAGTGTTCCGCCGATGGCGGCGCATGAGTTGGGAAGAGAGCGTCACCAATCCGTGTTTGGGCAAAGCCGTAGGGGGCAATCAGGTCCGCTCCGATTGCCACAATCACAAATATGGCGATCAGCGTTAGGCCTATCACCAGCATGATCCGTTGCAGACCGTGGGTGGAACGCAGCAGGGCTAGCCCTGGTATGCGCGAGCGCCGCTGCACTGGCACGGGAGCCAGAGGCACTATAGCCGTGGCCATGTCAGTACCTCACCCTCGGATCTACCAGTGCGTTTATCACATCGATCAGGAAGGATGCGATTGCCACAACCACCGCGATGGCTGTCACCAGGCCCTGGACAGCCACGAAGTCCCTTGCCAGCAAGTAGTGGGACAGCACAAACCCGATGCCGCGCCACTCGAAGGTGTTCTCCGTCAAGATAGCTCCGCCCAGCATCAGGGCTATTTGCATTCCCATCACGGTGACAACGGGGATCAATGCGTTGCGGAACGCGTGCTTGGAGACAACCTTGCGCTCGGCCACGCCGCGGGCTCTGGCAGCAGTGACAAAGTCGGCTCGCAGGGTCTCCAACAGGTTGATCCGGATCAGGCGTATGAACACTCCGGCGGTCAACAAACCGAGCGCCAGCGCGGGCAGCACAGCATGGCGCAACACATCGACAACGTAGGCGCCGTTGCCGGACACTATCGCGTCAATCAGCAAAATGTTGGTGTTGGGCCCCTGTTTGGATAGCGCCAAAGTGGTTTCTGTCTCGGCTCGTCCGGCAGCTGGCAACCAGTGCAGCGCGGAGGAGAACAACAGCTTCAGCAACAACCCTACAAAGAACACTGGAGCGGCATAGAACAGGACTGCGAAAGTCCTGATTCCGACATCGGGCAGCCTGTCATGGTGACGGGCCGCCAGACGGCCAAGTGGGATGCCCACCGCGAACGCGACAATGAGGGCATAGAACACCAACTCCAGCGTGGCGGCCCCGTTTGTAAGCAGAACCTCCGTGACTTCCCGGTGGTCCGTCATCGTCGATCCGAAATCACCACGGAAAACGCCTGACAAATACTCCCAATACTGGATCAGGAGGGGTCTGTCGAAGCCCGCGTCGGCGCGGCGCTGGGCGAGCGCTTCAGCTGAAAGGCGCCCACCTTGGGCTGCTGTGATCGGATCGCCGATGACGCGCATGAAGAAGAAGACAACAGTGACCAGGATGAACACAGTCGGCACGATCAGCACAAGGCGGATCGCGAGGTACCGCAGCAACGCAGCGCGCGAACTCGTCTGAGTCTTGGCCATGGTTCCGATTCATCCGGGGCGAAGGTACCCGTCGTTGGGACAGAGGGCACCGGATCACCGTTCAGCCGCGTACTCTACCGCGCCGCCGCGGCGGGCTCGAACCCGTCTCAAACCGGAGCGGGCCGGCCCGGGTTGCAGGCCGGCCCGCTCGCCACGTTCAGTGTGGGTTCTGGAACGTGGTTGTTGGTTGGTTCGGTTGGGTTGGGTTGGGCTGGGTTGGCGGCTACTTGACGCGCTTGGAGGCGGCCGAGGTCTTGGCGACCGCGACGTAGCCGGCGCGGCTGCCGACAACCCGGACCTTGATCTTCTTGCCCTTCAGCGACTTGGTGAGCTTCAGCGTCTTGCCGGTGGCGCCCTTGATCGCCTTGGAACCGGCGTACCACTTGTAGGTGAACGTGGTTCCCTTGGTCCACTTGGCGGTCTTGGCGGTCAGCTTCTTGCCCACGGTGAGCTTGCCGGTGACCTTGACTGTGCCAGCTTTGACGGACTTGATCGCTTGGGATGGCGTCTGAGCCAGACCGGCCACCCCCTTGATCAGGGCAGTCATGGCCGCCTGGACCTCCGGCAGGGACGCTGCCGGGTTGGACGCCACAGCGGAGGCGTTGGCCACAGCCGTCTTGAGCGCCTCGACTGACGCCGGGGTGTAGTTGGCGGCCTGGGTCAGCAGGGCGTTTGCCTCAGCCACACCGCTTGTCACGGCTGCTTTGGCTGCGGCTAGCGCTGCGGCTTCTGCCTGGCGCTCAGCCTCCTGCTTGGAGACGTCCCCAGATGGCTCTTGCGTCTTGGATGGCTCCGTGCTCGGCTCCTGGCTGGGGTCATCGCTCGGGTCATCGCTTGGGTCGGTTGACGGGTCAGTTGACGGGTCATCGGTTGGCTGCTCAGTTGGTGGCTGAGTAGGCGGTTGGGTCGGTGGGGCGGTTGGATCGTTGATCGAGAACTGGAGCTTGTTCACCTGCGCCATTTCACCTGTCTCGTTGGACAGGAACTCGAAATAGATACCGACCTTGCCCACCAGAGTCCTGGTGTTGATGATCCCTTCAACGGTATGAATGTTCTCATTGGTCCCGGCCAGGGTAATGGTCCCAATCATCGTCTTGGGCTTTTCTGGATCATCGAACTTCGTCTTGGCGGCGCTCGAATAGACCCTGATCACACCTGGCAGATACTCCTTCAGGCTCAGTGTCAGCTTCAGATTCTGCTCACCTGTCAGTGTCACGCCGCTGCCGAAGTTGAAATACTTGTATCCGAGCCATGTCTGGTTGCCCAGGTTGGTGGCTGGATACCAGTTATCGCGTTGGGCGTTTGGATCGAAGTTGATGGTTGCATCGTTGACCTGCGAGAAGAAGTGCGGTGCATTGGGGCCCGATGCCGGCAGAATGTATGAAGCATAGGAGGCGTACTGCTCCTTGAACGGGTCGAGACCGTCGATCTCGAATCCCTGCGATGTCAGCTCGACCTGATCGATGACAGGCTTGTTGGCGGCATCGAACCTGAGATCGAACGGCTCTGCCATGGCCTGGCGCTTGCCGGAGATTCCGCTGTCGCGGTGGTAGATCTGGTACCACTGGCCGTCGAGATCCACCATGCCACCATGGATGTTGCCGCCGGTGTAGGTCTGGGTGTTCGGTGCGTCGGTGTATGGATCGACAATCCGCTCGCCCTTGTTGCTGACCACCACCCCGCCGTACGTCCATGGCCCGAATGGCCCTGGAGCATACGCCCAACCGATCTCACTGATGTTGGATGTGGCGTTGAAAGTGGCACGTTCACCTCGGCAGTAGGCCATGATGTACCAATCCCCGGCCTTGCGGATCGAGGATCCCTCAAACATGTAGAACGGGGCGTCCCAGTCCGGCATGGTGTTGAATGGCGCTCTATCCGTCATCTTGTTGGGATAGTGCGTTGTGTTAGGCAGGATTGTGGCCATGTCATTCGGGTCAAGCTCGGCTGCGTAGGAGTTTCTTGTCTCCTCCGGTGTCCAGTACAGATAAACCCGGGACTTGCCGTCGGCGTTCTTCTCGGTGTCCACCAGCACGGCCGGGTCAAAGGCCAAGGTGACAAACTTCGGATCGGTGAACGGACCGGCCGGTGAGTCGCTGGAGGCGACAAACATCAGGTGCCGCCGGATTGGCGGCACGCCGTTGCTGGAAGCGTTGACGTGCCACATGCCATCGACAAACAGATACATGTAGTACTTCTGATTCTCAGGGTGATATACGACATCGGGGGCATAGAGCTGCACACGGATGTTCTTGCCAGGCGAGCCCTGATGGAACTGGTTGTTGTCATCCCAGAAGGCCGGGACGGGGCCAGTATCGACTACCAACTGCTTGCGCTTGCCGTCGGAGTCGATGTAGGGGGCGCCGTTGAGCTGGTCAACGTGGAACGCGGTGCCTTCTTGGCGCCAGTTTGTTGGATCGTCCACGGGGGCGGACCACACAACGTGCTCCGGCCCGCAGTAGCCCGCCAGGCGCGAATCATGCGAGCCATAAACGTACAATCGGTCCTGACCCGTCTCTGGGTCCTTGAAGATGCGGGGTTCGCCGTCTGGAATCCGCTCCCATAGGGGAAGGAACGGGTTGGCAGCCTCAGCCGAGCCGGTCCCAAGCGGTGACAGGGCGGGGATTCCTGCCAGCACAGCGGCCAACGCGACTGCCATCAGGGTCCCGATCTGCTTTCGCCTATTTGAGGTGCGGAAACGTGTCCTAGTCATAGATTCATACCTCTTCGATGAGTGACTGAGTTAACTGGATCTTGCAAGCGACAGACAGCCGGTCCCGTCAGCCCCAAGTCCGCAAAAGGCCAACCAACCCCCGCCATCCATCCCCCCGCAATCTACCCCATCCCCCACCCCAACTCCCCGCCCCCCACCCACCCCGTTCCGAGCACTCCCGGTCGGCTCCACCCCCTCCCCCGTTTTGAGCACTTCCGGTCGGCTCCAGACACGGACCTCAGCGAGTTTTGTGCTCAGGTGCCGCGGCAGGCGCGACCCCCCACGACACACACTGCCCAAAACCCCACTTCCCCTCCGGCTTTCCATCCAGTTGTGAGCACTTCCGGTCGTCGCAGTCTCCCTGCCGCCGA
>JAIRRT010000124.1 GCA_031255835.1 Bifidobacteriaceae bacterium
TCATTTGGTCACTTACGCACCTCTGGTCCGGTAGCCGCGACTGTTCAACGGGTCCGGCGTAGCCGGAACTGACCATCTTTCCTGGGAGCGAGCCCATCCACCTCAAGAGTGGTCACTTCTAGCACCTTCCCAGCCCACGGCGTCGGGCCGGCCGTGCTCAGCGCTGAACTGGGGGTGGCCGAAACTGAGCACTTCTTCGGGGAACTGGGCACTAAGCCGAATGAACCAACTCAGGGGGCAGAGGCGGGCCGGGACCCTGCCAGCTCACTGGCTGTCCCCCACCGCTCAGGGAGCGGCGCTCGCCAGTGCTGCAACCAGGGAGTCCTGCAACGCGGTGAAGACCATGTACAGCTCGCCAAAAACATCGTTCGGCTCGGCCGGCTCGTCAGTTTGGGCGAGGGATTCGGTCACTCGCTCTACGTCATCGGCGGTCTCGATTCCTAGCATCTCGGCTAGGGCGAGGCGGATGTCGTTCATGGCGGCCACGGACTCTTGGGCCTGCTCGGCATCGAGGTGAACGGTGCCTGCGGAAAGGCGAGCGGCCAGGCGCCCCAGGCGCTGCTCTTTGGTCTCGCGCATCGACTTGCCCGTCAGGTCCACAAACTCTCGCGCAACCTGCGGGTCGCTCATCGACGCGGGCGGGAACAGCCGTGTCAGGGTGGGCAAGACCTCGAACGATGGAGGTGTCTCGCCCTTGATCATGGACTGGACCTCATTGGCAACGGCCGCCAGCACGGCCCGCTCGGCAGGGTCCAGCTGGGCAACAAAACGCTCCTCCACCAGGCTGAATAGCTGCATGGCGGTTACGGCTCGCCTTGGGCAAGGGTGGCCCACAGCCCATAGGAATGCATCGCCTCGACGTGCATCTCCATCGACTCTCGCGGCCCGGTTGCGACTATCGCGCGGCCCTCGTTGTGGACGGCAAGCATCAGGCGCTCGGCTTTGGCACGCGGGAACCCAAAGTAGGACTGGAAGACATACGCCACGTAGGACATCAGGTTGATCGGATCATCCCAAACGACCACGATCCACGGCATGTCTGCTTTGGGAGACTGATGCGCGCGCGTTCCACGCACCGGTGCCGGAAGCGCTGCCATGACATTAGATCCTAAGCCCGCCGTCCTCGTACTGCCGAGCAGGTCGAGGACGACGGGCCGGACGAATGCCGAACTACTTCAGGATTGTGATGGATCCAAGGATGGGCAACGGCTTCATCTTGCCCTGCGCAGCGTTGACGATGCCGATGATCGCCAGTACCGGGTAGAACAAATAGAGCAGCCCGAGGATCGTCCCCAGGATCCCGGTTCCAGCGACACCAGACGCGCTCAACGTAGCGACGGCCACAGCCCCAGCGATGGCCAGGACAATCGCCATCAGGATGCCGTAGGCCGTACCCGCCAGGAACAGAACCAATCCCTGGTTGGTGTGGAACCGAGCGAACCGCGAGTTCTTCGGAGCAGCCAGCAACGGGATCAGCCAGATGATGTAGGCAAATACGGCCATCACCTTGTTATCGGCTGCATCCTGCTCCAGGCTGGCATACGGCTGCGGAGGGTATCCGCCCTGCTGGGGCGGGTATCCCTGCTGGGGCGGGTATCCCTGAGGCGGCGGGCCAGCCGGCGCGCCCTGAGGCGGCGGGTAGCCCTGGGCCGGCGGCTGCCCCTGAGGAGGCGGTTGTTGCGGATCATAGGGCGAAGTCATTTTCGCTCCCTTTCTTCTATCAATGGTTGACACGTCATGTGTGTCAGCTGCCGCCCCGGCGGGACGCCAGCGTCCGTCACACTTGGTCCGGCTAGCCGGCACCCAAAAGCGACTTGATCGGTGCTATCGCGAAGTACACGACAAACAGCACCGAGGCCACCCACATCAGCGGGTGAACGGCTTTGGCCTTGCCCTTGGCAATCTTCAGCACCACGAAGGAGATGAAGCCTGCGCCGATGCCGACGGTGATGGAGTAGGCGAACGGCATCAGGACGATTGTAAGGAACGCCGGGATCGAGATCTCCCAGTCGCTCCAGTCGATGCCGGCCACCTGGGTCATCATCAAGAACCCGACCGCCACAAGAGCTGGCGTGGCGGCCTCATAGGGCACTGCTGATACCAGCGGCGCCACAAACATCGAGGCCAGGAACGCCAATCCGGTGACAACCGATGCCAAACCGGTCCGTGCGCCATCGCCGACGCCAGAGGCCGATTCGATATAGGCGGTGTTGGAGGAGATGCCGCCAGCGCCACCTGCCACCGCACCGAGCGAATCGACAATCAGGATCTGCTTGGTGCGCGGCGGATTGCCGTCCTTGTCGAGCAGCCCGCCCTCAGCGCCAACAGCCACCATGGTGCCCATGGTGTCGAAGAAATCGGCCAGGAGCAGGGTGAACACCAGCAGGATGACGGTCACAACAGACAGCTTGCCGAACGCACCGAACAGCGAGAACTGGCCAATCAGCGAAAGATCAGGCATTTGGACCACAGAATCGATCCGTGGGGCGGACAGGTGCCACTGGGGATGGGCAATCGCCTCGACCACAAAGGCCAGCACCGTGCTGGACACGATGGCGATCAAGATGGCGCCCTTGACCTTGCGGACCAGCAGCACGATGGCGATGATCAGCCCGACGGCGAACACGAGGACTGGCCAGGTGCCGAGCGACCCTCCCACACCCAACTCGAGCGGCGTTGCTTGAGACACAGGGATTGACACGAAACCGGCATCGAACAGGCCGATCAGTGCGATGAACAGGCCAATGCCAACCGAAATCGCGATCTTGAGCACTGGCGGCACCGCCCGGAAAACAGCCACCCGGAATCCGGTAAGCACCAGGATCAAGATGATGATGCCTTCGATCACAATCAGGCCCATGGCATCGGCATAGGTCATGCCAGGAAGGACAGCTATACCAAACGCAACCATGGCGTTGATTCCCAGGCCAGCCGCCATCGCCAGCGGGAAATTGGCTACCAGACCCATGGTCAAGCACATGACGCCGGCCACCAATGCTGTGGCCGCCGCCGCCTGGGCTGGGACGCCGCTTTCGGCAAGCCCTTCTGGGGCTCCGGTGAATCCGCCCAGGAAGGCACCCGACCCAGATGGGGCCGAGGTCAGGATCATCGGATTGAGGACAACGATGTAACACATCGTGAAGAACGTGACGAGCCCACCGCGAATCTCCTGCCAAACGGTGGATCCACGCTCAGAGATTTGGAAGAAGCGATCAAAGCGACCTGCGCTGGGCGCCTTGAGTGAAGATGTTGTGGAGGACATGCAAGGAATGCTCCCAGACCCAGGCGCCTAGGCCAAGTCCCAATCGCCGTGCAGTCGAGGTTGGATTCACCCGAGCCCGCCGCAGCGGCCAGTCACCCGCCCCGCACGGGCCGGCGGAGTAATCTCAGCGCCGTGGCCAAGACTCCCTCCGCCAGCAAACACGTCACCTTGTTCGCCATCGGAACCGGCCTGTGGGCAGTCGCACTGGCCGTTCTGCTGATCCTTGACGCTTTCCACGTGCACGATGCCGGCAACTGGACTTTCGTGTGCATTGTCGCCATCGCCCTTGGGGTGGTGGCAATCCTGTACTCCCGCACCTCTTGGCGGGCCCGCTAGCGCTGGCGCGCTGGCTACTTGACCACCGTCAGGTTGGCCCCCTTGGACCATGCTGGGGCGACTTGGCCGGCCTGGTCAACAAACTGAGCGGTCAGGCGGTACTTGCCCGCTTTGAGCCGAGGCAGCTTGACAGTGACCTTGCCTTTGGCTGATGCCTTCAGGTTGACGGTCTTGCTCTTCTCCCCCCACGAGACGATGACCTTGCCCACAGCCTTGGCGCCCTTGGGGACCTTGACGCTCACCTTGACCCGAGCCTTGGTGCCGCGGGTGATCTTCTTCTTGGTGGGCTTGGCGCTCACCTTGGCCTTGACCTTGGCTCTTGCCTGCTTGTCGACGGTTGTTAGGCCGACTGTTCCCGATCCCGTTGGAGGCACTGGCGGCGCCGGTGGGGCCGAGGGGGGAGCTATTGCCAGTTCCATGTGCGCCGGCTCTACAACGCCGCCAGTAAGGACAACAATCGGCTCAAGCGGCGGGGTGAACTGATCGCCATTGGCTATGTGGGCAAAGGCGGCCTGTTCAAAGGCGGCAGCCTCGGCACCTTGGAGGGGCGCCTTGCCGGTGGCAGCCTCAATCGCTACTGCGGCGGCAGCCACGCATTCGGGCCGGTACACCACCTCTACCGCACCGATGAAGTGCCTTGCCCCAAAGCTGGACCAGCCACCTGCCTGCTTCATTGCCTCTATGACCTGACCGGCCAGCGCGTTGACCTGGGCACGTGAATAGGGCAACGCCTTGACCACCGCGGCAACGCCGCCTTGGTGCAATCTGGCTTCAACTGAGCTGACCTCGCTGGGCTTGAGATTCCACACGCCCACTACCAGATGGCGAGAGTTCCCGTCAGGGTCCAGCTCGGACCACAGGTCCACAAAACGATCACCCAGAATGCTGAAGGCCTTCCAAAAGTCATCGCCTGCTACGGGGGCGGCCTGGGGACCGGCCTGGGTCCAATCCTGCCAACCACCTGTATAGACATCGTCGCAAGGATCACTGGCCGCCTGAGTGGATGTGCCGCTCGCTTGGACGGCCGGGCTGGACGCGCAAGCGGCCTGGACGGTGCCCCAGGATGCCAGAGCGCCTGTGAGTACAACGGCCAAGCCGTAACGCAAAATCGGATGAGTCATGAGTGCCTCCGGGTCGCTTATGTTGCTGTTCAAAAGCGCCGGCCCCGTTCCCCGCGAGCCCAGCTGGGTTACGCCGCCCACCGTAAACCCTTAATCCAATCTCGCATAGGACTGTTCGCTCATGACGAGAAAGACACCAGGTCACACATGCCAAAACCAGGCGGAACACCGTCTGGACAACGCCCCCACGGGCATGTATGCCATGCAGGTGGACGCTGTTATATGGGCGCGGACAGGTGGGACGCGATCACTCAACTGCTGGGTTCAGGGCCTGGGGCCACGCCGTCGGGGCCTTGTGGTGCGGGGAGCAAATCAAACGGCACAACGAGCGAGTCATCCACCACTGGCTCGTTGTCCGGCCAGTCCAGTACGGCCCGGACAATTCCTGTCTCCGAATGCGCCCCACAACCGTGGTCGTAGCTGACCACCTGGCCATCCAGTGAGGACCATTCGTTGGTGCACACACCGAAGACCAGCCGCATCGAACCGGCCAGCGGAGTGACAAAACCGCAGGTGGCGCAGCGTTCGGTCGCCTTGACCGCCTCTGGGGTGTCCGGACCGTGGACGCCGGTGTACCACCTGGTGGCCGCGTCATCTCGACCTTTCGGTGACAGAACCCTGGTCCTTCCCAAACCCAGCTCGACTATGGCGGTCTGGTCCGCATCGTCATCGTCGGTCTGCTCGTAGCCCTGCTCTAGGCGAGGATCATCCGGGACGTGGGGCAGCAGGTCGCCTGGACCCAGGTCACCGGGGCGCAGCCGCTCTGCCCAGGGGATCCACGGGGGTGCCAGCAGCGCGTCGGGACCTGGCAGCAGCTCGGTCTCATCGACTCGGGCGGTACGTGAGCGGGGCACGCGGGCAACCGTCACCACCCATGACCAGCCCCGATACCCCGGCATCGTGCAGGCAAAACTCAGGTTGGCCAGGCGGTCAGCCAGCATCTCCACGCCGATGAACGCACCGACATCGCCAGGGCGGGTGAACTCGGCTAGGGCCTCGCGGGCGCTGGCCAGGGCGTCCTCGCTGGACAGGTAGGCATCAACCTTCTTGCTGCGGACTGGCGGCACAGCGGCGGCTCCTAGGATTCGAGGTCTTGGGCCACGGCCCGCAACAACTGGGCGGTTTGGGATGCCATCCGCTTCTCCGGATAGCGCCCCCGCCGGAATGTGTTGGAGCAGCCATCGAGCACTTTGATCAGGTCCTCGATGATCGGCACCATATCCTCGGCCGGTTTGCGGTGGGTGCGGGTCGGGGCTGCAGGCGTCTCCAGGACGCGTGCGGACAGGGCCGATGGGCCTCGGCGCCCGTCAGCAATGCCGTATTCGAGGCGTGTTCCCGGCCGTGGCGGCGGGGTTCCCGCAGGCAGTGCGGAGACATGGAGGAACACCTCGGCTCCGTCATCGCCCTGGATGAAACCGAAGCCGCGGTCCTCGTCGAAGAACTTGACTTTGCCCGTAGGCACGGCGAACCTCCTGATGGTCTGTGCGAACTGCCTAACAGGGTACTCGGACCGAGCACAAGTGCGGGATACTCAGGCTGCTTTCAGGAAACTCTCAGGTAGGCGGGGCACACTGAGCGCATGACACCCCTCGATCCGGACCAGTCCTCCCCTGCCGCCCGCCTGTTGGTGGTCGATGACGAACCAAACATCCGCGACCTGCTGGCAGCCTCCCTGCGGTTCGCTGGATTTGAGGTGGCAACAGCCGCCACCGGCAACGAGGCACTGCGAGGCGCAACCGATGATCCACCCGACCTGATGGTCCTGGACGTAATGCTGCCTGACATGGACGGATTCACCGTCACCCGGACACTGCGGGAGCGCGGCCACGCCATACCTGTGCTGTTCCTGACCGCCCGGGATGATGTGGCTGACAAGGTCAACGGCCTGACCGTCGGCGGCGATGACTACGTCACCAAACCGTTCTCCCTGGAGGAAGTTGTGGCGCGCATCAGGGCGATTTTGCGCCGAGCCGGCGGCGATGTGGATGCCGGAGGATCCGTCATCGTCTGCGGAGACATCGAGGTGGATGAGGATTCCCATGAGGTGCGCCGCGCCGGGCATCTGATTGAACTCTCGCCCACCGAGTACAAGCTGTTGCGCTACCTGATGCTCAATGAGGGCCGCGTCCTGTCCAAAGCCCAGATCCTGGACCACGTGTGGGAGTACAGCTGGGCCGGTGACACCTCGATTGTCGAGAGCTATGTGTCCTACCTGCGCCGCAAGATCGACGTGCCCGGACCGGACGGGGAGCAACTGCCCCAACCCATCATCACCAAACGGGGCTTCGGCTACCAGATCAAGGCATCGCGGTGATTCGGTGAAGCGCTTTGCCAACGGCTGGCCACTGCGTTTGCGGCTGGCCGCCATCATCGCGGCCCTGCTGATTGCGGGGCTGACCGCAGCAGGGCTGGCCAATGTGCTGGCGCTGCGCCAAGCGATGATGGTCCAGGTGGACACTCAGTTGGCCACAGCCATGCAGTCCCTGCAGACCATCGATGCAGCTGTGCGCAACCCCGGACCCACCGACTATGTGGTGATGCTGTTTGCGCCCGACGGGCAGGTTGATCGGATTGGGCCACCTGCCAGGCGGATGAGCAACGGCGGGCCCGCGCTGGAGAGTCTCACGGTTTCCCAAGCCACCGCAGCCGCCGCCACCCCATTCACAGTCAGTTCAACCGACGGACCTGGACGATGGCGCATGCGAGCCGCGTTGATTGAGGGGCCTTTCGGTTTGACGCCAGTGGCCCTAGGGGTCAGCTTGGACGGGCTGGACAAGACGGTCGATTCGATGTGGATCACGTTGCTGCGCACCGCTGTGGTGGTGGTTGGCGTCGGCACCGTGGCGGGGTTCTTCCTGGTCAGACGGTCTTTGCGGCCGCTGCGGCAAGTCGAGGCGACAGCTGCGACCATTGCGGCTGGCGATCTGACAAAACGTGTCCCGCCCGCGCCGGCCGGAACAGAGGTTGGCACGTTGACCGCCTCGCTGAACTCGATGCTCACCCAGATTGAGGAGGCCTTCGCGGCCCGGACCGCATCTGAGCGGCGGATGCGGCAGTTTGTGGCGGACGCCTCCCACGAGCTGCGCACCCCGCTAGCCGCCATCCGCGGCTACGGCGAGCTGTACCGGATAGGTGCGCTGGAGGATTCGCAGGAGTTGGCCGGCGCGATGCGGCGGATCGAGGATGAGTCCGCCCGGATGGGTCACCTGGTGGCTGACCTGCTCCAACTCACCCGCCTTGACGAGGGCCGCCCCCTGCGCCGCGAACCGGTAGACCTAACAATCCTGGCCGCCGATGCCGCAGCTGACCTGAAGGCCCTGGATCCCTCCCGACCCATCCTCCTGATACCCGACGATGACGCCCCTCACCTCTCCTCCGCAGCCAGCGGTGACCCTGCAACAAAGGGCACTTTGGCGAGCGGTGGAGGGGCGGCATCGTCGAAAGCTAGAGCGGTTGTTATGGGGGACCCGCTGCGGATTCGGCAGGTTCTTGCCAACCTGGTGGGCAATGTGGCGCGCCACACGCCGCCGGGAACACCTGCTGAACTGTCCGTTTGGGTCGATTCGCCCCAGGCAGGCAGGCCGTGGGCAGCCGGGGTTGTCGAGGTGCGGGATCACGGCCCTGGCATCCCGTCTGACCTGACCAGCAAGGTGTTCGAGCGGTTCTACCGCCTGGACGCTTCGCGTTCGCGTGATTCGGGTGGGTCAGGATTGGGTTTGGCGATTGTCGCCTCGATTGTGGAGGCGCAGGCAGGGCGGGTGACGGTCCGGACAACCGACGCCGCCGGCGGAGCCACGTTCCGGGTTGAACTGCCGCTAGCTGGGGCCGAGGCAATGCTGGGGCTCGAGTCTGGCGCCGAGCCTGCGGGTGAACCTGGCCGCGAGGGTTCTCCCGGCTCAGGCGTTGGCGGCCTGGACGCCGAGCATGGCGGCTCCGTACAGCCCGGCGCGTGAACCCATCGCCGCTGGCAGGACCTCTGCTGGGCGGTGAATCGTCAACCTGGAACGCACTCCGGCAGCCAGCGGCACCATCAGACTGTCCTCAGCGTTGACCATTCCGCCGCCAATCACAACGCGCGGCGCACCGAGCAGCCGGACTATCGCGCTGATCGCCTCAGCCAACCCATCGACGGCCCGCTCCCAAATCTGCTGCGCTTGGGCGTCGCCATCATCAGCCAGCGCCACAACCTCATCAGCCCCGTCCACCGAGCGCCCCGCCGCCTGCTCATACAGCCGCGCAATCGCCCCACCTGAGGCGTAGGTCTCCAAGCAGCCGCGCCCACCGCAGCTGCACAGCTCGCCGCTCACGCCGCCACCGTGCCCAATCTCACCTGCATAGCCGTCGCCATACACCAGGTTTCCATCGACTATCACAGCGCTAGCCACCCCAGAACCGGCCGCCACAAACACCATGTCGGGTTTGCCTCGCCCGGCACCCCAACGCCATTCGGCTAGCGCTGCGGCCCGCACGTCCTGGCCAACACCAACGGGCTGGTCAAACTGTTCATGCACCAACTGGCCTAGCGGCACGTCAGCCCACCCAAGGCTTTGAGCAGTGCGCACAATGCCGGCCCCACCATCGACAACGCCAGGTGCACCGATCCCGATGCCCTTGACGGTCACAACACCAAGGGCATCACGCAGGAGCCCAGAGATCAGTTCAATGACAGCCGCCACAATGGCGCTGGGTCCAGCTTGGAGTGGGGTTTCTACTGAGCGTGACATGAGGATGCGGGGCGAATCCGGCGGCTTGACGCTCTTCAACGCGCCGCCTGCACCCTGCACCCCAGGCGCCACGGTCCGCTCTGGACTGGCATCCGGATGGCGCCAACCCACAACGATGGCCCCCTTGATCGCTGCGCTGCCGATGTCGATGGCGATGACGCCAGGCTCGACTTCGGGCACGTCAGAGACCTGCGGCTGGAACGTGAAGTCGGCAAACTCTGCGATCTTGGTTCGCCTGGAGACTGTTGGCCCACTGACGGTGGCCACTCGGGGGAAGGTCAACACATCGGCATCGGCGGCGGGAACTGCACTACTCCTCGAGCCGCTGTTCACGGCAGTTAGTACACCTTCCAAACAAATCAAAGTCAACCTGGCGAACGCGAGGACCCTGGGGAAAACAAGTCATCCACAGTCCACCCCATCCCTCCAAGCCCGCCGATGCCGCAGCGACCTAACCTCAGGGTGCTCGACTCCCCCAGGGAGACCGTTTCCAAGACAAGGAGAACCCCATGGCCACCTATCAGGTCAACGCCGAGATGATCGCTACCGCCTCAAGCGGTGTGCATAAGTCGATGGCGACCATTTCTACGGAAGTCGCATCGCTGATGTCTCAGCTGACCAGCTTGCAGTCCAGCTGGACTGGCGCGGCCTCCAACGCTTTCACAGGCGTTGCCACCCAGTGGCAAGCAACCCAGAAGCATGTCGAGGAGGCGCTGGCGTCCATCAACGCAGCACTGGCCTCGGCTGGACAGACCTACACCCAGGCCGAAGATCACGCGATGTCGCTGTTCTCTGCGGTCCGCTAGCTTCCCCAAGTCGCTCCCCCCGGGCCCGCCGTGCTATCCGTTCATCGGCTCGGTGGGACGGGGGAGCCACACACGGAGCGTCGCTCCATGGCCATCACCGGGGGTGAACTCCAACCCACCTCCGCGGGCTTCGAAGCGACGTTCAAGCCGGGCCAGCCCCGAGGCGGCCAAGCCCAGATCCTGCACTTCTGACTCATTTGCAGGTGACGGGTCAGGTTCCGATTGCTTCGGGGCGGCCTGGCCGTCATCGGACACTGTTACTACCACCATGGGGCGGTCCGCGATCTGCTCTACGTCAACCCCTATGGTCAAGGCGGTGGCTGTGCCGTGTTTGAGGGCGTTTGTTACCCCTTCTTCTACGGCCGAGACCAGCAGGAGCCTGTCGGCTGAATCGAACTCCGGGTTTGTCACGTCATCGACGCCGGCTGCGGCTGGGCTGAGGCGGTATTCGACGGCAATGGATGCCGGGATACGGGCAATCTCCAGACGCAGTGCCTGCTGCAAGCCCATGTCAAGCCCTGAGGGGTACAGCGCGTGGGAGACCTGACGGACTTCCTCTTCGCGCAGCCGGTCCAGATCATCGATCAGTCCGGCCAACTCATTTGCCTCGTCTTCACGTCCGGCTTGGCGTGCCGCCTGGGCGATGGGTGTCAGGCTCGCTGCGATGAACACCAGACGCTGTTGGATGCGCCCGTGCAGTGTGTCTGAGACCGAGCGGCGCACGCGCAGTTCTTCATGCTCCAGGTCCGCCAGCGCCTTTTGTGCCTCGACCTCACGCACGGCGATCAGCCGCTGAATCCGGCGCGTCCTATCCTGCGCATCGACGTAGTACAGCCCGATCACCAGCGCCAACAGTGGCGGGACGATGCCGTTCAGCAGCTCAGCAACCGCACGTAGCCCGGACAGTCCCGCACCCCAGACAATCCGCATCTCGCCCAGACGCCCAGCTGAGGCGGCTAGGGAGAGGATGACGAGGGCCGCTGAACGGCGTCCGAGCGTCCACCGGTAGCCGCCTGCCAAAGCGAATACCAACACTGCGATGGATGAGGGGACAAACGCCATGGCGATGGTGGCTACCGCTCCGATCACACCGGATGCGGGACCGGCCGCTGTGCCATCGGCCCAAAGGTTATAGGTGACCCATTCGGCAAAGGCCACGAGGGAGAAGAACGCCAGGGCAACCATGCCCGCGCCGATCATTGCGCCGCGATCACCGCGGCCGCGCTCAGCTATGCCCGGCACGTCACGTCCTGGCGGTCTGCTGGATGAACTGCAGTACTGCAGCCACCCGTGGCGAGGCCTCTTGGGAGGTGATACCGAGCTCGCGGTAGATGGCCTGCAGATGGTTCTCCACTGAACGCCGGGACAGACCGAGAAGCTCTGCCACTGAGGCGTTGGAGAAACCCTGGGCAACAAGGCGCAGCACTTGCAGTTGGGCTGGGGAGAGGTTGGCCAGCGGCATGCCTTCGCGTGGGGAGGAGCGCTCCATCAGCTCCGGGTCCAAAATGACCTCCCCGGCTATGGCCGCTTCGATTGTCCGGTACAGAACCTCACGGGTGACCGAGGATCGCTTCGATAGGTAGCTCCAGGCTCTGGGAACGTTCTCTTTGATGGACAGGACCAGCTCCATCACGTCATGGCTGGACAGCAGGATTATCACCAGTCCAGGGGAGACTCGCTGCATGGCGACACCCAATGCCACCCCGTTGCCGTCACCCAGTTCGACGTCCATCAAAACTACGTCGATCGAGCCAGGCGGAAAGGCGTCGCGGGCGTCGCTCGCCCCTGAAGCGCTCCCCACAACTCGCATTCGGGGATGCTCCGCCACCAGATCCGCCAGCATTGAACGAAGCAGCCCTTCATCTTCGATGATGCCAACGCGGATCTCCTTCTTGGCCTCACCCATGCATGCCATCTAACCACCGACCACAAAAGCAAAGCCGGGTCCGAACTCCCACCAGGGGGTGGGAACGCTCGGACCCGGCTTGTTGCTCGGGTGGATTGGGATGTCTAGAAGTCCATCCCGCCCATGCCGCCATCGGCTGCTGGAGCCGGCGGATTCTTCTCTGGCTTGTCGACAACAACTGCCTCGGTTGTCAGGAACAACCCGGCAATCGATCCGGCGTTTTGCAGTGCCGAAAGGGTCACCTTGACTGGGTCGATGATGCCGGCAGCCATCAGGTCTTCATACTGACCTGACTGGGCGTTCAGACCAACACCAGCTGGCTTGGAGCGGACCTTCTCGGCCACAACTCCGCCTTCGAGGCCGGCGTTCTCAGCGATCTGCTTGAGCGGTGAATCTGCCGCCACCTTGACGATGTTGGCGCCAATGGCCTCGTCGCCTTCCAGCTTCAGATCAGCGAAAGCCGTTGCGGTTGCCTCGATCAAGGCAACGCCGCCGCCAGCCACGATTCCCTTCTCGACAGCTGCCTGCGCGTTGCGCACGGCGTCTTCGATCCGGTGCTTGCGCTCCTTGAGCTCAACCTCGGTTGCGGCGCCGGCTTTGATGACGGCCACACCGCCGGCCAACTTGGCCAGACGCTCTTGCAGCTTCTCGCGGTCATAGTCCGAGTCAGAAGCCTCAATCTCGGAGCGGATCTGGGCAACCCGCGCCTCAATGGCTTCTGCATCCCCGGCGCCGTCCACAATGGTTGTCTCGTCTTTGGTGACAACAACCTTGCGGGCTTGGCCGAGCATGTCGAGCGTGGCGTTTTCCAGCTTCAGCCCGACGGTCTCAGAGATGACGGTGGCACCGGTCAGGATCGCCATGTCTTGCAGCATCGCCTTGCGGCGATCCCCGAATCCGGGAGCCTTGACAGCGACGGACTTGAACGAGCCGCGCACCTTGTTGACAACCAGAAGTGCCAGAGCCTCGCTCTCGACATCCTCAGCGATGATGGCAAGTGGCTTGGACACCTGCGAGACCTTTTCCAAGATCGGCAGAAGGTCCTTGACCGCTGAGATCTTCGACTCGACCAGCAGCACGTAGGTGTCCTCCAGGACGGCCTCTTGCCGCTCGGCGTCGGTCTGGAAGTACATCGACAGATAGCCCTTGTCGAAGCGCATACCCTCGGTGAGTTCCAGTTCGAGTCCAAACGTGTTCGACTCTTCGACTGTGATGACGCCTTCTTTGCCGACCTTGTCCATCGCCTCAGCGATCAGATCGCCAATGGCTTGATCGCCAGCTGAGATGGCTGCTGTGGCTGCGATCTCCTCTTTGGGCCCGACCTTCTTGGCCTGAGCCTCAAGCGCCGCAACGACAGCCTCGACGGCCTTGTCGATGCCCCGCTTCAGGGCAATCGGATTGGCACCGGCGGCCACGTTGCGCAGACCTTCACGCACCAGCGCCTGTGCCAGCACAGTGGCAGTTGTGGTGCCATCGCCGGCGATGTCGTCAGTCTTCTTGGCAACTTCCTTCACCAGCTCAGCGCCGATCTTCTCAAGGGGATCATCCAGCTCGATCTCCTTGGCGATGGATACGCCATCGTTGGTGATGGTGGGGGCGCCCCACTTCTTCTCCAGCACCACGTTGCGTCCCTTGGGACCCAACGTGACCTTGACGGTATCGGCGAGGATGTTGAGCCCGCGCTCCATGCCCCGGCGGGCGTCCTCGTCAAAGGAAATGATTTTGGCCATGCGAATGCAGTTTCCTCACATGTGTCGTTGTGGTGGACGTGTACCCGATGCCCGCGACGGAAGGGCCTGAACCAGGCGGTCACGTCCCGCCCAGCAGCGGGCCCCCACCGGGTCTCGCCATGATTGTCACTCTCGGGCCGAGAGTGCTAAGTCATGGTTAGCACTCTTGGCCTGAGAGTGCAAGACGACAGCCCGGCTGGCCGAATGGCGAACAGGGCGTGTGGCGCGTGAAAACCGCTCGCGCCACGCGCGTTTGAGGCAGCGTTTTGGCTGGTCAGAGCAGGAAGTCTTGGCGCAGGATGACTGTGATCCCGTCCGGCGAACCCTCGGTGTCCTTCTCCACGAGCGCGATGTTCAGAATCCCGGCAATCGACTCGGCCGATGCCGACCAAACGTTCTTGCCGTAGTAGACAGCTGAGCCGCCATCGATCTCGGAGCCCTCGTAATCCCCGGGCTCCACAGCGCTCCAACCGTCCTGGCGCAGCAACTCGCCTGCCCTGGCTGCCAACCCCTGCTCGCCCTTGGCGTTCAGGATGGCGACTTGGACTGTGCGGTCGACTGTGAACTCCTCAACGGACTGATCGTCGGAAATGTCTACTGCGTCATCGGCGGCGTCATCCACTATGTCTGCTCCATCCGGCGGGACGGCAGGCAGATCTGTGACGGTTTGGGTGTCTGTGATGGTTGGGGTGTTTTGGGGATCGCCACCGCCAGAACCCGGGTTGTCCCAAGCTGACAGGACCTTGACCACCCCGAAAGCGATGATCGGAACAACGATGATGACCACCACGAACGGCCAAACCCTGCTCCATGTGCTGCGACGCGCCGCATGGACCTCTTGGGGTCGCGACTTCGGATCGACCGAATCGAACTCGTCGGGCGGATAAGGGTAAGAGTTCTTGCTCACTGGGTCAGGCTAACGGTAAACGACTCATCCCTGCCTTCTCCCAGTCGGCGTGCCGAACGTGAGCGCTGCCGGCTTGAACGGATGCGCCGGAGGCGTTTGACCAGTTGCGGATCGAACGCAAGGGCCTCGGATGTGTCAATCAGGCTGCCAAGGATCTGGTAGTAGCGCGTGGCGTCAACGCCAAACAGGTTGCGAATTGCCTGCTCTTTGGGGCCTTCATAGCGCCACCACTGCCGCTCGAACATCAGCACAGCGCGGTCTCGCTCCGACAGGCCGTCCGCGGCGTCGCCCGGCACCTGCGACGAGGTGTCCGGCTGCAGCCCATCCATTCGCATGCCTGACTCCTTGGCTCAGCGTCTAGTACACGGATTGGCCTGAACGCTCGCGGCTGGGCCCCTGTGCGTTCTGGCTCCCCAACCCGCCCATCCTAGGGGGGAATCACATCCCTGTCATTCGCGCGGGGCGCGGGGTGCCGGTGTGTCGCGCTGGTTGGGGGGCGGGGTATTGTGCGCACGTGAGCCCGCCGCCCTTGACCGACGTGATCGACCCAGGGTGGGCAGCGGCGCTCGAGCCGGTGGTCCCGACCATCCGAGCGTTGGGGGACTTCCTGCGAGCCGAGAGCGCTGAGGGCCGCGGCTTCCTACCGGCCGGACCCAACGTCCTGCGTGCCTTCACCTACCCGATGTCCCAGGTCAAGGTGCTTATTGTTGGGCAGGACCCGTACCCCACTCCCGGCCACGCCATGGGCCTGGCGTTCTCCGTGCCCGCCACCGTTCACCCGCTGCCGCCATCGCTAGGCAACATCTTCACCGAACTGAGCTCTGACCTGGGCGCCACCCGCCCAACCCGAGGCGATCTGACACCGTGGTGCGGGCGCGGGGTCATGCTGCTCAACCGTGTCCTGACTGTCCGCCCCGGCGCCCCCGGATCGCATCGCGGCAACGGTTGGGAGGACGTCACCGCCTGCGCAATCGACGCTTTGGTGACCCGCGGCGGCCCACTGACCGCAATCCTTTGGGGCAACGACGCTCGCAACCTGGCCGGCCGGCTCGGCGAAGTACCCCGCGTCGAATCGCCGCATCCCTCGCCGCTTTCGGCAAGCCGAGGCTTCTTCGGATCACGCCCGTTCTCCCGCACAAACACGCTTCTCGAATCACAAGGAGCGTCGGCCATCGATTGGAGGCTCCCATGACCGCCCCCCTGGACGATGACGTCCCCCGCTCGAGTGCCGGCATCGGCGGGGTGAGCGGGAGCGTGCCTGTGCCGCCCAGGCGAGAGAGTGTGCCGTGGCGGCGGTTTGTTGCGGTGGGTGATTCGTTCACCGAGGGGCTTTGGGACCCGCCCGAGGATTCGGGTGAGGTGATTCAGCGCGGCTGGGCGGACCGGCTGGCGGCGGCGCTGGCAGCACGCCTGGACGATGGCGAGCAGCTCCAGTACGCCAATCTGGCCATCCGGGGGCGGTTGTTGAACAAGGTGCTGACCGAGCAGATTCCGCCGGCGCTGGCCATGCAGCCGGACTTGGTGGCGTTTGGTGGCGGCGGCAATGACCTGCTGCGCTTGGACTCCGACGTTGACAGGCTGCTGGTCAAGGTGGAACGGACTGTGGCGCGGATTCGGGCTACGGGGGCTGACGTGGTCATGGCGACGTGCGCCGATCCGGTCTATTCGCCTGTCATCCGGCGGATTCGGCCCAAAGCCGCCATCTACTACCTGGGGGTTTGGTCGATAGCTCGGCGCTACGGCGCGCACATGGTTGACCTTTGGGGGCTGGCACCGCTGCGTGACCTGCGGTTATGGACAGGCGACAGGCTTCACCTGACCCCTGAGGGGCACCGCCGGGTGGCCAACGCCGCGCTGGTTGGGCTTGGCCTTGAGCCTGACGATCCTGACTTTGGCGCCCCATTGCCGCCGCCGGTGACGCCGCCGCTGTCCGAGCGAGTCAAGACTGATGCGGCATGGGCGCGCGATCACCTAGCACCATGGATCGGACGCCACATGAAGGGACGTTCCTCCGGGGACGGCCGGTCACCCAAACGCCCTGCGCTTGCTCCGGTTCAGCCGTATCCAGCACGGCGAGGGGACGGTTAGGCTCTCTGGTCTGCGTGCGCGGCTGGTCTGCGTGCGCGGTTAGTCTGCCTGGGGTGGCTGGGCGTTCAAGGGTTGGGTGTTCGTGTTGTGGTGCGTGCGTTGGGTAGGGGGTTCGATGCCGCTGGCGGCATGCCTTTCAAAGGCGGTCACCGAATTCTTCTGGGGATGATGCGTGTGGTCC
>JAIRRT010000143.1 GCA_031255835.1 Bifidobacteriaceae bacterium
ACCGAATACAGGTGGATCAGCGTGCCTACAAATGTCACCAGCAGAATGAATGCGACTGAGAGCGGATCAATGCGCAGGCCGGCCTCGACTCCCAACCCGCCTTGGGGGGCTGGGATCCAGGTGACAACGTTTATGGTGACCAGTCTCTCGGCGCTGTCCATGGCGACCAGTGCAAAGAACGTGGCGATGGCGATAACGCAGGAGGCGGCCGGTGCGGCCACGCCCAGCACGTGTCCAAAGCGATCAGCGCGGCGGCCGGCCAGCAGCAAAATGGCGGCTGACAGCAGCGGGATGGCGATGATCAGCGGCGTCAGCCCGATGGCGCCCATGGCTGGTTGGGCGGCGTCCGCGGCGGCGGCAAGTGGGGCGGCGGCAAGTGGGGCAGGGATCATGTCAGTGCCTCAACAAATTCTCATCGTCGACGCTGACGGTGCGCCGGGCTCTGAACAGGGCGACGATGATCGCCAAGCCGACAACCACCTCGGCTGCGGCGACCACCATGACGAAGAACGCGATGACCTGGCCGCTCAGATCGCCGTGTTGGCGGGCGAACGTCACGAATGCCAGGTTGGCGGCGTTGAGCATCAGTTCGATGCCCATGAACACCACAATCGCACCGCGCCGCACCAGCACTGTGACGGCGCCGATGACGAACAGGACCGTGGACAACACGATGTACGGCGTCATGTTGCGCTCCCCTCCTCCGCGTCTTCAGGGTCTGGTGGGTCGGGTGGGTCGGGGACCTGTGGGTCGGGGACGTCGGGTACATCGGGTAGGTCGGGGTCCGGGATGTCCGGGATGTCGGGATCGGGCTCCGGTGCGCGGGAAGGTGCGTCCGGGTCCGGCTCGGGTGGCTCGGCTGACTCGATTTCCAGGTGGGCTATGCCGGTCAGCTGGCGGGCCTGGCCGCGGGCGCGGATCGCATCGGGTACCGATGTCTCGATGGCCCGGCCCTCGGCATCGACGGCGGGAACGTCTGTGGCGTTGCGGCCTGCATAGACGCCGGGAGCTGGATAGGGCGTGACCTGGGAGCTGCGCACGCGCTCCTTGGAGCGTTCGCGCTGGGTGCGCCTGGGGGTTAGCCGGGTGCGGTGCGTCATCACCACGGCCCCAAGGGCGGCAGCGATCAGCAATACTCCAACCAGTTCCAAAGTGAACGGATAGTCAGCGAAGATCATCGAGGCAACATGCTCAGGGTTGTTGCCGGATTGTTCTTGGCGAATCCCAACCGGCGCGGGCAGGACGGCCCGGAAAATGGCCCCGCCAAATACGGCGACCAGGCCGATGCCGAACACGATGGTGGCCATGCGTTGACCGCGGATGGTCTCGCGGGCTGAATCGGACACATCTACGCCCACCAGCATCAACACAAAGACAAACAGCATCATGACCGCGCCTGTGTACACCACCACTTGGGCCATCGCCAAGAATGGAGCATCCAGAGCCACATAGAGCACCGCGAGGCAGACCATGGTGGCCACCAAACAGACGGCCGCTGTGACTGCCCGCCTTGCAAAGATCAGTGCGCTTGCGCTGATCACTGCGATTGGGGCAACCACCCAGAACAGGATCATCTCAGCGCTCGACATTGCGCCGGATGCCAAATCGGGAGTCATCGTTTCACCGCCCCTTGCTGGTTGGCGCCGTCCAGTGAGGGATCATCTGGGCGCCTCTCGCGCACCCATTCGACCTGCTCGGGGCTGGGGCCGGTCACCTTGCCTTCGTAATAGTCCGATTCAACAACGCCGGGGGCCATTGGATGGGGTGTGGCCAGCATGCCTTGATCGGGTGGGGCCAACAGACGGTCTTTGTCATAGATCATGCCGTCGCGGTCCGGTCCGGCCAGTTCATAGTCGGTTGTCATGGTCAGTGCGCGGGTTGGGCAGGCCTCAATGCACAGGCCACAGAAAATGCAGCGCAGATAGTTGATCTGGTAGCTGGCGCCGTAGCGCTCGCCGGGGGAATACCGCTCTGCGGAGGTGTTTTGGCCGGCCTGGACGCTGATGGCGTCAGCTGGGCATGCCCAGGCGCACAATTCGCAACCGACGCAGCGTTCCAAACCGTCCGGGTAACGGTTCAGCTGGTGCCGCCCGTGATACCGCGGGTACGGCTCCACCTTCTCGAACGGATACTGCTCGGTGACCGGTTTGGAGAACAGGGTCCGCAGGGTCACACCAAACCCAGCCCAGGGTGCCGCACCCTTGGCCAGGAAACCTTTGGGTTTGCGTTTCCAGTTCAACGGGCCGTCGCTCACGATTCCTCACCTTCTTCCGTTGTTGCTACCTCAGCCTCAACGACGATGGCGGCCACCGCCACCGTCTCATCTGCCGCCTGTTGTGGTATTTGCCCTGGTAGGGGCGGCACCGGGAACCCGCCAGCAAATGGGTCAAACTCGCTTCCCTCTGGAAGTGACTCCGCGCCGGGAGTGGGGGATTCGGCATCGGCGGGGGTTGGGGTTTGGGCCTCATCGGCGGAAGTGTCCTGCGGCCAGAACCACATGATCAAGAACAGCACCACAATCACCGACATAGCCGGCATGAACCATTCGTTGAAGCTGTATGCGGTGAACTCATCGATGGCTTTGACGGTTGTCAGCAGCACAATCCAGATCAGAGCCGCCGGCAGGAGCACCTTCCAGCCAAACCGCATGAACTGGTCATAACGCAGGCGGACCAGTGTGCCGCGCACCCACACAAACAGGAACATCACGGCCCACACCTTGATCAAGAACCACAGGATTGTCCACCATCCCGTGTTCAACATTCCCCCGCCGATGGCGCTCAACGGCCATGGTGCCCGCCAGCCGCCCAGGAACAGGGTGGTTGCCACAGCTGAGACGTTCAGCATGTTGATGTATTCGGCCAGGAAGAACCAGGCGAACTTCATTGACGAGTATTCCGTCATATAGCCGGAGACCAGTTCGCCTTCAGCTTCGGGGAGATCAAACGGCAGACGGTTTGTCTCACCGATCATCGACACCAGATACAGCAGGAAGCTGGGCAGCAGCACGATGGCGTACCACAAGCGGGTCTGACCAGCGACTATGGAGGAGGTTGACATGCTGCCGGAGACTATGAACACCGTCACCAAGCTCAGGCCCATCGCGAGTTCGTATGAGATCACCTGGGCCGTTGAACGGACCGAGCCGAGCAGTGAATAGGTGGACCGGGATGACCAGCCGCCCAACACAATCCCATACACGCCTATCGAAGCGACAGCCAAAATGTACAGCACGGCCACCGGGAAATCGGTGAGCTGGGCGGGTGTGGAATAGTCGGTGAACGGTATTGTCACACGGTCACCCATCGGGATGACAGCGAACACCATCAAAGCTGCGAACACCGAGATTATCGGGGCAACAATGTAGATCGCTTTGTCCGCACGGGACACGTTCATGTCCTCTTTGAGCAAGAGTTTGAGGGCGTCATAGACGGCTTGCAGCAGGCCGAGTGGACCGCGCACATTGGGCCCCAGCCGGGACTGCATCCTGGCCACCAGCCGGCGTTCAAACCAAAGGGCAAACAGCACCGACACAAGCGCAAACACCAATATCAGGACCGCTTTGATCACAACGGTCCAGACGTTGTCGGCTGAGAAGTCCGCCGCGGTGGCGGGTGCGCCCTCTGCGTCCGCGGCCAGGAAGGCCAGGGCTGGCAAGGTGTTCATGCAACAACCTCCCGTCGGTCCGTCGGGGTTGGTTCGATTTGGACGATGCCGCCACTCACCCCGAGCGTGGCCCGGACTTGGCAGCCGGAGGAGTTTGTTGGCAGCCAGACAACCCGGTCCGGGATTTCACCGATCCGCACTGGCACGGTGATGGCGCCGGCCTCGGTTGAGACGGTCAGCCGCTCGCCGTCGCGGACGTCGACCTCGAAGGCGGTGGCTCGGGACAGCACAGCGAATGGTGCTTTGGCGGTGCCTGCCAGATGCGGATCGCCCGCCTGGAGGCGGCCTGCATCGAGGTTGAGATGCCACGTGGCCAAGAGTGCCTGCCCGGCCACGGGTTGGACTTGCTCGGTGTTGCCGCGTTCTGCCAGGTCAGGTATGTCCAAGGGGGCGGAAGCGGTTGGGGATGCGGCGGCATCGGCGGATTGGATGGCTTCCAGGACTGTGCTCGCGGTGGCGGGCGTCAGGTCGATTGGCCGGTCCATGGCGGTTGCGATGGCCTGGAGGACCTTGGAATCCGGCATGGCGGTGGAGGTCAGGACGCGGCCGAACGGCTTGGGCCGGCCCTCCCAGGTGATGTAGGTGCCGGACTTTTCCGCAGGTGGGGCCACGGGCAGGACAACGTCAGCCAGGGCGGTGGCCTGGGATGGCAGGATCTCCAGGCTGACGGTGAAGGCGCGGTCCAGGGCGGTGCGGGCGAGGGTTGGATCGGGGAGATCGTCCACCTCGACGCCGCCAACCACCAGTGCATCGAGTTGGCCGGCTGCGGCTGCCGCCAACATGGCTGAGGTGTCGCGGCCGGTGGGGTCTGAGGTGGCTGGGTCTGGGGTTGTTGGGTCTTGCGCGGCTGCACCGGATGGTGCGCCGGACAGTGCGTCGCCAAAGGCGCTGGTCAGAGCGCTGGCGAGGTGGGGCGGCAGGGGGCCTGGAAGCAGGCCAGCCTCTACGCCGGCGCGCTCGCCTACGCGTCTGGGGATCCACGCAAGCCGACCGCCCTGTTGGTGCGCGGCGGCAGCCAGCGCACCGGGCGCAAGGGCGAGGCGCTCGCCCAGGAGGATGAGGGTGCCGGGGAGGGGGGCGGCATCGTCCAGGAGTTTGGTCAAGGCGGCGGCCTCTGTGCCCGGAAGCACCTGGATGAGGTGGGCGCCGAGCCTGCGGATGCCGGGGCTGGCGTAAGGGGCGATGGCCTCGATGCGCGCGCCGGCCTTAGCGGCTTCACGCAGGCGGAGGTAGACGATGCCGCCCTCCTCCTCCGGCTCGAAGCCGACCAGGATCACGTGGCTGGCCGCGGCGAGGTCATCCAGTGTCACGCCGGTGCCGGTCCCGGCCACAAAGCGGTTCAGGAAGGCGGCCTCCTCGGCTGAGTGGGGTCGGGCCCTGAAGTCGACGTCGCTGGTGGCGAGCACTGCGCGGGCGAACACCGAATAGGCGAGGGCGTCCTCGAACGTCAACCGGCCACCGGGCAGCACGCCGGTGCTGTTTGCGCTGGTCAGGCCGGCAGCCGCGGCTGCGATGGCTTCAGGCCAGCTGGCTGGGCGTAGCTCGCCGTTGTGGCGGACCAGCGGGGAGGTCAGGCGCTCAGGCAGGCTCTGCCACGCGAAGGCGAAGCGGTCCTTGTCGGTCAGCCACTCGCGGCTTGGCCCGTCCGGACCACCTGCGGCCAGGCGGCGGCGCACCTGCCCGCGGCGCACATCGATCCGCACGTCACACGCCGATGAGTCATGCTCTGCCACAGATTCTGTGCTGACCAGGTCAAACGGGCGGGCCTGGAAGCGGTAGGACGCCGAGGTCAGCGCACCAACCGGGCACAGCTGGATCAGGTTGCCGGAGAAGTATGAGGCGAACGGCCTGCCGTCCAGCGCCAACGCCATGCCGGGGGGCTCAGCGGTGTCGGCTTGATCGGAAATGGGCGGCAGCTCTGCGGTGGCGAGGGAGTTGGAACCGGGGACGGCCGGGGCGTGCTGTGTGTCAACAATGGGCGCCAGCTCGGCTGTGACGGCATCCTCGGAAACCCGGCCGGCAGCGCCGTCGGGGCGTCCCAGCCAGGCGGCGGGGTCAAAGCGGCCAACCTGCTGGCGGGCGCCGCGGGATTGGAGCGCGATGAATGGATCGGCCGCGATCTGATCGGCAAACCGGGTGCAGCGTTGGCACAGGATGCACCGCTCGCGGTCAAGCAGAATCTCAGCCGTCAGCGCTATTGGCTTGGGGTAGGTCCGTTTGGCACACGTATAGCGGCTGGCATCCCGCCCAACCGCCATCGCCTGGTTCTGCAGCGGGCATTCGCCGGCTTTATCGCAGGTGGGGCAGTCAAGCGGATGGTTGGTCAGCAACAGCTCCATGACAGCGGTTTGGGCTGCGGCAGCGTTGGGGGATGTCGCGGCTGTCTGGACCACCATGCCCGGCACCACCGGCATTGTGCAGGCAGCCTGCGGTTTTGGGAACGCGCGCTGCTTGCCGTCCGGGCCCGGCGAGCTGACATCGACCAAGCACTGGCGGCAGGCGCCAACGGGTTTGAGTTGGGGGTGGTCGCAGAACCGCGGGATCGCGATGCCCGCCTGCTCAGCCGCCCGCACAATCAGCGTGCCCGGCTCGACACTGATCTGGACGCCATCGATGGTCACCGGGACCAGCGCGTCGGTTGGACTCATGCCGCCACCTCCTCGGTCAACGTCGAGGCGGCCGGGTCGAATGGGCAGGCACCCAACGCGACATGGTCCTCGTATTCGCTGCGGAAATACTTCAGTGATGAGGTGAGGGACGATGGCGCACCATCCCCCAGCGGGCAGAATGCCTTTCCGATGATCGAGCCGGAAACGTCGGCCAGAATCTCCAGATCGGCTGGCCTTCCCCGTCCGGCCTGAATGGCCTGGAGTGTGGAACTCAACCAGCTTGTGCCCTCACGGCAGGGGGTGCATTTGCCGCATGACTCGTGAGCGTAGAACTCCATCCAACGGGTGACTGCCCGCACCACACAGGTTGTTTCATCGAAAATCTGTAGTGCTCTTGTGCCGAGCATGGACCCGGCACCAACAACTGATTCATAGTCCAGTGGCACGTCGAGATGTTCAGCGGTCAACAGCGGGGTGGATGATCCCCCTGGGGTCCAGAACTTCAACTCATGGCCTTGGCGGATTCCGCCGGCCATGTCGAGGAGTTCACGCAAAGTGATGCCGAATGGCGCTTCGTATTGGCCTGGGCGGGTCACGTGGCCCGAGAGGGAAAAGATGCCGTGGCCAGCCGATTTCTCGGTGCCCATCGAGGTGAACCAGCTTGTGCCATTGGCGAGGATTCCTGGCACTGAGGCGATGGTCTCAACGTTGTTGACCACAGTTGGGCGGGCATACAGACCTTCAACAGCTGGGAATGGCGGCTTGAGCCGTGGCTGGCCACGCTTGCCTTCCAGCGAATCGAGGAGGGCTGTTTCTTCGCCGCAAATGTAGGCGCCGGCCCCTGCATGGACTGTCACGGTCAAATCGAACTCGTGGCCCAGGATGCCGGAACCCAAAAGGCCTGCCTCCTTGGCCTCCTCAACCGCCCGCATCAGCCTGCGGTACACGTGGACAACCTCGCCGCGCAGATAGATGAATGCGTGGTTGCAGCCGATGGCGTATGCCGTGATGGCGATGCCTTCGAGAAGAAGATGTGGATCGGCCATCATCAGTGGCACGTCTTTGCAGGTGCCCGGCTCTGATTCGTCAGCGTTTACCACGAGGTAGCGCGGGCCGCCATCGGGCGCGGGAAGGAAGGACCATTTCAGGCCCGTGGGGAAACCGGCGCCGCCCCGGCCGCGCAGGCCTGATGACTTGATCAGATCGACAAGCTCGGGCGGTTTCATGGTGAGCGCTTTGGCCAGGGCTTTGTAGCCGCCATCGGCCTGGTATGTGTTCAGGCGCCACGAATCGGGTTTGCCCCAGCGGGCGGTCAGGATCGGGGTCAACGTTGTCACGATACCTTCCCTTCACGGGCAGGTGCGGTCCAGCCTCGTTGCCGGGCCACTTCCAATCCCGCCGCCGATGCCGCTCCGCCACTTGGTCCTTGATCGGCTAGGCCATCGGAAAAGCCGGCCAATGTGCGTTCCACTTCAACAAAGGTGCGCAGGCGGTCGGGTCCGCGGGTTGGGCTGACCGGCTCTCCGCCGCGCAGTTTGTCAACAAGCTCGGTGGCTGAAGTTGGGGTCTGACAATCGAAGAACTCCCAGTTGGCCATGATGACTGGGGCGTAGTCACAGGCCGCGTTGCATTCCACTTTCTCCAGGGTGAACATGCCATCTGGGGTTGTTCCGCCATTGTCGAGGCCGAGGTATTCACTCAACCGTTCAAAGATGGCATCCCCACCCATGATGGCGCACAGTGCGGTGGTGCAAACGCCCAGGTTGTAGGTGCCGCCGGGTTGGCGGCGGAACTGGGTGTAGAAGCTGGCCACAGCGCTGACCTCGGCTGGGGTCAGGTCGAGGGATTCGGCGCACAGGTCTATTCCATCGGGCGAGACATATCCGTCCACTGACTGCACCAGGTGGAGCATCGGCAATAGGGCGGAACGGGCCGAGGGATAGCGGGCCTGAATCTCGCTGAACTCGGCGGTCAAGCGGGCTGAAGTTGCGGTGTCGTAGCTCATCGGTCCACTCCTCCCAACACCGGATCTATCGAGGCTAGAGCGACTATCACATCGGAGATGCTGCCGCCGTTGCATAGCGCCGCCATGGCTTGAAGATTGTTGAACGAGGGTTCGCGGACGTGGGCTCGGAAAGGCCGTGGGCCGCCATCGGACACTAAGAAGACTCCGTGGGTGCCTTTGGGGTGCTCGGTTTGGGCGAAGACCTGTCCGGGCGGAACCCGGAAACCCTCGGTGACCAGTTTGAGATGGTGGATCAGGGCTTCCATGGAGCCGGATAGAAGCTCGCGAACATGCTCGGGGTTTTGGCCCTGGCCGTCCGGGCCAACTGAAAGCTGGGATGGCCAAGCGATGTGCTTGTCAGCAACCATGACCGGGCCGGGTGTTTCCTCAAGGCGCTCAATGCATTGGGCGATGATCCGCATGGATTGGCGGACCTCGCCCATGCGCACAATGAAACGGCCCCAGGCGTCACATGTGTCCTGGGTGATCACGTCGAAGTCGAATGTTTCATAGCCGCAGTAGGGCATGTCGCGGCGCAGGTCATAGGGAAGTCCGGTTGCCCGCAACATCGGCCCGGTGATGCCGAGTGCCATGCAGCCTGTCAAATCGAGATAGCCGATTCCGCGCAGTCGGCGCCGATAGATCGGGTTGGCCATCAGCAGGTCTTCCAGATCGCTGACGCCGCGCAATATCTTGTCGAATACGCCGCGCAGGAAGCTCAGCGCGTCCGGCGGCAAATCCTGCGCCACTCCCCCAACCCTGAGGTAGGCGTTGTTCATGCGTTGGCCGCTGACCATCTCGAAGAACCGCATGATGTGTTCGCGTTCGCGGAACGCCACGGTCATCAATGTGGTGCCGCCCAATTCGTTGCCGCCTGTGCCTACGGCGATCAGATGTGAGGCGACCCGGGTCAACTCGGCCATCAGAACCCGGATCAGTTGGGCCCTTGGCGGGACTGAATCGGTGATGCCGAGCAGCTTTTCAACCGCCAGGACGTAGGTGAGTTCGTTGCACATCGAGGCGACGTAATCCATCCGGGTGGTCAGGGCAACACCCTGGGTCCATGTCCGGTATTCCATCGTCTTTTCGATGCCGGTATGCAGGTAGCCGATTCCGACCCTGGTCTCGGAGATGATCTCACCGGAGAGTTCGAGGATGAGCCGCAATACTCCGTGGGTTGAGGGGTGTTGCGGTCCCATGTTGACCACAACGTGCTCTTCTTTTAGGCGGGCAATCTCGTCTGCCACGTCATACCAGTCTCCACCGGCAGCGGCGACAAAACCGGCATCGTCGAAGTCGACATCGGGCGCTGGGGCGAGGGGATTGGGGGTCATGGGTAGTAGCGCCGCCTTTCATCCGCGGGTGGCACCGAGGAGCCGTGGAACTGGACGTTTACACCGCCAAGGGGGTAGTCCTTGCGGCCCGGATGGCCGTCCCAGTCATTCGGTAGCAGGATGCGGGCCAGTGCCGGATGGCCGTCAAAGACGATGCCGAACAGGTCATATGCCTCGCGTTCATGCCAGTCATGGGTCGGGTAGATGGCCGTGGAGGATGGGATGTGCGGGTCCTCACTGGGGGCGGTGGTTTCCAGGCGGATTGAGCGGGCGCCGTGGGTGATTGAGACCAGGTGGTAGACGGCGTGGAGTTCGCGGCCGGCATCAGCCGGGTAGTGCACGCCGGTGACGCCCAGCGAGAGCTCGAAGCGCAGTTTTGGCTGGTCACGCAGGGTTTTGAGGACGTCTAGCAGGCTGGTGCGTGGGACGTAGACGGTCAGCTCGCCGCGGTCCACCACCACTTTCTCGATGGCGGTGGCTGGGTCTTGCAGGTGCTCGGTCAGCTGGTCTATTGCCTGGTCAAACCACTCGCCGTAGGGGCGGGGGGACGGGCCCGGCATGTCGATTGGCTCGACAAGCCCGCCAAAGCCCGAGGTATCGGGGGTATCGGGGGCGCCAAACATTCCGTGGCGCGTGATCAGTGGGTCAGGTGGTTGGGTGGTTGGGGCTGGGGTTGGGTTGCCCGGTGTGGGTTGGAGGGCTTGGGGGTCTGGGGTGGATGGGGCTTGGGGCTTGGGGCGCTTGCTCATGCGTTGACCTCATTCATCGAACGCGTCTCACCTGGGGCGATGGCTGCGAGCGCCGCCTCCTCGACGGCTCGGGCAACCTTGGCCCGGTCCGGTCCCAGCGGCTCGGCCTTGATCTGCTGGTGCAACTCCAAGATGGCGTGGATCAGCATCTCTGGCCGCGGCGGGCAACCGGGCAGGTAGATGTCAACCGGCACAATGTGGTCGCAACCTTGGACCACCGCGTAGTTGTTGAATACCCCGCCGGTGCAAGCACAAGCGCCCATGGAGATGACCCACTTTGGATCTGCCATTTGGTCATAGACCCGGCGGACCACCGGAGCCATCTTGTGCGAAACCCGGCCCGATACCAGCATCAGATCGGCCTGCCGGGGAGATGCGCGGAACACTTCCATCCCGAACCGCGAAAGATCGAACCGGGAAGTGCCGGCCGCCATCATTTCGATGGCGCAGCAGGCCAAACCCATGGTGACAGGCCAGGTTGAGCCAGCCCGCAAAGCGCCTACCAGTTTGGCGACGCTACCCAACGCAAAGGCGGGTGCTTTGCCTTCTATGCCATCCGGCATCGTCCGCCTCCTAATCCCAGTCCAGGGCGCCGCGGCGCCATTCGAAGATCAACGGAACCGTGATGAGGGCCAGGAAACCCATCATCGCGATGGTGGAGAACAGGCCGAGCTTGGAGAAGTTGGCGGCCCACGGGTAGAGGAAGACGACCTCAATGTCGAAGACGATAAACGTCATCGCCACCAGGTAGAACCGGACAGGGAAGCGCCCGCCGCCGCGTGGGTGCGGGCTCGGCTCAATGCCGCACTCGTATTCATCGAGTTTGGCGCGGTTGAAGCGGTGCGGGCCTATCAGCCAGCTGACCCCCAAACCGCCCAACGCCAAGACTGCGGCCACCGCCATCATGCCGAGGATTGGCACATAGGCGTTGTCCATCGCAACCTCCTTCCCCACCGGCGCGGGATCTGCCGCACCGGGCTAACCCTGTTGTCTGCCCTTGTCTGCCCGTGTCTGCCCCCGGTCGCAGTTACGCCGTCGGCACCACGTTGACCAGCGCCTGGACAATGTGGTCCATCCAGTCGCCACCTCGCGGCTCGTAAAGGCCGCTGAGCAGCTTCATGGTGAACCGCATCAGCGTTGGACGCCCTAGACCATACCGGGTGCAGGCCGCCATGACCTTCGGATTCTCGATTAACTGTACAAAGACTCGGCCGAGGGTGAAGTAGCCGCCAAACTCGCCGGCGAGCGCGCGGCGGTAGTCCTGCAGGGCTTGCTCATGGGCAGCCTGCGTGCGGCAGGCCAGCGCGCAGACGATGGCGTCCGCAGCCAGCCGCCCTGAGGCCATGGCCTGAGCGATCCCCTCCCCATTGAACGGCGAGACCAACCCGGCCGCGTCCCCGATCAGCAGCAGCCCGTCGGCGTAGAGCGGCCGCCGGTTGATCCCCATAGGCAGGGGGCCGGAAGCCGGCCTGACCAGGTACTCCTCCGGCGGGTAAGGGTTGGGCGTGATGTTGGCAGTCCAAGCGGCCAGCATCTGGCGCGGGTTGGCGCGGTGGGGTTGGTGGG
>JAIRRT010000038.1 GCA_031255835.1 Bifidobacteriaceae bacterium
AGGCGGTCACCGAAACCTTCTGGGGATGATGCGTGTGATCAGGGGTTTCGCGGTGTCGGTGCGTCTGGTGATGGTCCGGTTCTTGAACGTCGAGTGGTGCGGATCCGAGACTTGGGTTCTAACAAGGAGGTGTGCGGGTGTGTCCCCCCCAACCTCACCCCCCAGCCGTGGTTGGCCAGGTCAGGGGTGCTTAACTGACCAATTGAGCCGCCTGGCTCGCCAATTGGTCCTTAAGCACATCCACCCCGATGCGGCTGAGCACGAGCGGGCAGGCGAGCGGCCTGGTCGGAGGTGCTTAACTGACCAATTGAGCCGTCTCCCTCGCCAATTGGTCACTTAAGCACATCCACCTCGATGCGGCTGAGCACGAGTGGGCAGGCGAGCGGCCTGGTCGGAGGTGCTTAACTGACCAATTGAGCCGCCTGGTTCGCCAATTGGTCACTTAAGCACATCCACCTCGATGCGGCTGAGCACGAAAGGGCAGGCGAACGACCCGGTCAGGGGTGCTTAACTGACCAATTGGGCTCCGGTCCCGGCGATTTGGTCACTTTGGTCAGAGGAATCGGTTTGGGCGGAAGGCGGAAGGAGGAAGCCGGCAGGCAGCGCCGGGTCGAAGAGAGGGCCAGGCTTGGTGGGGTGCCTCCCCAAGTTGGGGTGGCGCCAACGCATTGAACCACAGCAAGGCTGAGCGAACCTGCGAACTGCTGGACCACACACATTCATCCCCAGAAACCTCGGTGACCGCCTTCAAAAGGCATGCCGCCAGCGGCATCGAACCCCCAACGCAACGCCCGCGCCACAACGCGAGCACCCAAGGTTGAACGCCATCGGCGGGGTGGGTGGGGAGGTGGGTGGGGTGGTTTGGGCACTTGCGGTCGCGGTCTGCGGCCGGGTGGAAGGCGACTAGTGTCGGTGGGTGGAATCCACCGCACTGGCTATGGCCGGGGGAGGGTGGTGGGGTGGTCTAGCCAGTCTTGGTCGGAGCCGTCGCCACGTGGCAGGC
Organism: Bifidobacteriaceae bacterium; assembly: GCA_031255835.1. GTDB lineage: Bacteria > Actinomycetota > Actinomycetes > Actinomycetales > WQXJ01 > JAIRRT01. The sequence continues at coordinate 1,004 of JAIRRT010000038.1, forward strand.
CGGCGGCGTAGGTCTCGGCCGTCTCTACCCAGCGATGGTGCTCCAGCAGGAGCCCGCCGATGCCGTCCCCTCGCTTGGTGGGATCGGGGGTGGTTTGTTGTCTTGTTGAATTGGGTAGGGTCTACCTATGACCAGTTCGCGGGGTCTGGGGCGGGGGCGTCCACCGCGGCGCGCGGTCTTCGCGGCGTTCGCTGCGTCCATCAAGGACCTGCAACAACACGGCGGCCTGCCTGCCTGACCCACCCCAGCGAGCGGGGCGGGCTCAGGTGGTGGGCAGGGATTGGGTTATGGCCCGGACCTGGGCGGATGGGACGCCGGCCTGCGCGGCGAACTCAGGCCAGGCGGCCACGGCGGCCTCCACTGCGGCAAGGGTGGGTGCGGCATCGGGCACGGAACAACGGTCTGCTAGGGCGAGCAGATCTGAACGCTCTATGCCGGCGAATTTCCCTTCAACTCCGAGGTGGTGGCGCGTCAGCCAGGGCTTGGTATTGTCGCAGGCAAAGGTGACGTCATAGGCAGGGGCCAGCGACCATTCACCAGCGGCATTCATAAGGAAAGCGAAATTCTTGGGATGGTCATCCCGGTTGGCCGCAAGGACATTGAACGCAATTCGTCGGAATGCCTGCTGCCGTGCGCTCTCGCCGAGCCCGAGCGAATCGATTGCCAGGAAATACTGTGCCGCACTGTGCACTCCGGCCAAGCCCATATCCAGTCCCAACAAAGCCGCCAAAGATTGAAGGTGTAGGCGTGCGCCATCGTCGGTCCGGTCAAAGCGGCGGGTCATGAAATGGGCGCGCTCACCATCCTCGATCAATCGCGTTTGCGCCATTGTCAAACCCGCCGCGGCGGCCATAAGACTGTAAGCGTATTCGACCCGGCCGGTCCCTGCGCTGGCATTGCTCGCCGCCACGCCGTCAAACTTCACCAACCACGGTTCAAAGGCCGATGGCGTCTGACCAGAATGCGGCAGCATCTCGCCTGTTTCTGGATTGAAATCGACCGTGGCCTTGGCCTGCGCGCCGCCGGCTGAGGTCCCGACGGCCAGGAGTTGTTGGATGGACGATGCCGTACCGCTCGCCGACATCGTCCCTGCGAGAGCCGCGCGGGCTGCCGCAACCAGGTCAGCCAGCACCAGCGGCGTTGGCGGGGCGCCGAACGGCCGAAGGTCAGGCGCGAACTCGAGCGCGCCCATCCCGCGGGATCCGAGATACGCCAGGCGGTCAACCGATCCGACCGAGCTGGCCGGGGTGCCCTGATTGGCGAGGTAGGCGTTGATCAGAGCGTTGCCGAAGGCGTCCGGTAGGGAATCGGCAAGCATTGGCGGCAGACCGCCAAAGGCGTGCGGCGGGTGTTCGCGGAAGGCGTAAACCCGCTGGCCATCGCGCCGGGGCATCAGGATCGGGGCGAGCTCGGGGCCGTCGCGGAGCCAGCCTGGGTCGAACTGGAACGAGGCATAGGGACCGTGGTGCGGCGGGAGCAGCACACCAACCGCGCGGTTCCAAGCGCTGACCTGCAGTGCGGTGACTGGGGTGTAGGTCACGACGTCCGCCTTGAGGCCCGTTGGCGGGGGTGGTTGGCGCCATGGTGCGGGTGACGGTCGGGGCCGGCCGGTCTGCCGGGGGGCCGGCGGATGGGGTGGGTCACGATGGCCGCCTTGAGGCTCGTTGGCGGGGGTGGCGGCCGAATTGGGCTTCCCACACGGCGATGGGGCTGACCTCGGGCTCGGGGTGCAGCTCGGAGAGCCAGTCGAGCCGGCCCAGCGCGCGAGCCGCCCGGATGACGGTGCGCAGGGAGGAACCGCGCCCAGCCTCCAGCGACTTCAGCGCCGAGAGGCTGATGTTTGCGCTGGCCGCAACCTCAGCCTGATCGCGATTCTGATCAAGCCGCAGCCGCCGGAACTGCCGCCCAAGCTGCCCCTCGACCTCCTCAGAAGTAACATAAACAATAGCCACAAATCCAACCGTAGCATAGGCAACCCAGGCTGTACAGACGCATATGCACCCGTTGCCCCAGCCCCCCAACAGGCTGCCCCTCACCACGAAGCAACAGCGCACCCCACCCCGCCGATGCCGGCGCCCACCTCACCCATCCACCTCACCTTGACCGGCCCCACCAGGCCCGGCCTTGCCGCGGCCCGCGCTCGGCGCCCAGGGCTGCTTCCCGGGGGATTGGGGGGTGACTGGGTTGAGCGTGGGTTGCGGGGTGGGGTTGGTGTTGTTGGCGGCAAGAGTGGGGTGGGTGGTCACCTTGGATTGCTGGGGATGATGCGTGTGGTCAGGGTTTTCGTGGAGTCGGCGGGTTTGGTGGTTGTCCGGTTGTGTGACGTCCAGTGGTTGAGACCCAAGAAGAGGGTTTGGGACAGAGCTGAGCGCGGGTTTTGTTTTCCTGTACCTCACCGTCCTTTCCCCAATCCCGTCCGTCACCGCCGTGTCCCCAACAGACCAATTGACCTAGCCTTCGGCTCAATTGGTCAGTTAGGGGCATCCGTCCAAGGGTGTTGAGCACGGGAATGGAGGCAGGGACCCCGAGTGGGGGTGCTTAACTGACCAATTGACCTAACCTTCGGCTCAATTGGTCAGTTAGGGACATCCGTCCAAGAGTGTTGAGCACGAGAATGGAGGCAAGGGGCCCGTGAGGGGGTGCTTAACTGACCAATTGGACGCGCACCTTAGGCGCCTAGTAGCGCTGCTGGGATTACTAGGATTCCGTCGGTTGGGCGGCGGTAGGCTCGGCGGCCGGTTGTTAGTACTACTCCTGCTGCGAAGTCGGAGCCTAAGCGTTCTCGGAGCCACACCAGGTGCGCCACGTCCTTCGGGCCCACCTCCGCGGCCAGCTTCACCTCGACGCCAACCACCGCCCGGCCCTTCTGCACCACGAAATCGACTTCGCGCCGGCCGTCCTGGGTGCGCAGGAAGGACACCGTGGCGTCGTTCCTCGCGGCGTAGGTTTGCAGGCTCAGCCCCACCAGCGCCTCGAACAGCCGCCCGGCCAGCGAACCGTAGCGCGGGCCAAACACTCGGTCCTCCGGGTGGCGCGCCAACGCGGCCTGATCAAGCCCCAACAGGACCAGCGCCAGAGCCGGATCGGCCAAGAAGTGCCGCGGCGTCTTCGCAAGGCGCCCAACCCCAACGCCAACCCCAACCCCGCCCGGATCCCACGGGTCCACCTCGTCCAGCAGCCACAACGCCGCAAGCGCGTCCCGGTATGCGACAACCGTGGACGCCGCCGGCTTGTCCGCCTCCCCAGCAGTCGCCGCGTCCAAGATGGCGGTGTATGAGGCATTGGTCGCCGTCGCCCCCGCGTACGCCCTCAACCACCGCCGCAGCGAGTGCGGCTTGCGCACAGTAATGCCCTGATCAGCGAATTCGTGCTCCACCACATTGGTCACATAGCCCTCAAGCTGCCAATGCCGGCTCCTCGCCGAGAGCCGCCGCAAAGCAGGAAATCCGGACGCCGCGATCTCCCGGATGTAGTCGTCATGCCCAAGCTCGGCCTCGCCCCCCACCGGGCCGTCATCGCCGGCAAGCAGGCGCCCGAGGCTGACACTCGGGGTGGCCAGCTGGCGTTCGGCGAGCGACAGCGGGCGGATCCGCATCCGCACAATCCGCGCTGCGCCGGAGTGCGTCGCAGCCCCGACAGGCGCCGCAGACCCGGCAAAGAGGAAGGAACCGGGCCGCGCGCCATCGTCCACGAGGTGCCGCACCTCATCCCAGACCTGCGGGACGTGCTGCCATTCGTCCAGGAGCACCGGCGGCGGCTCAGTCGCCAGGATTCGCGGGTTGGCCAGGACTTCCTCGGCGTCGCGCTCGCGGTCCAGGTGCAACACCGTGCGCGCGCGGCGGCTGGCGGTCGCGGTCTTGCCCACGCCCTTGGGCCCCTCCAGCGCGATCGCAGGAAGATCCGGCATCAGATCATCCAAGTCCGAGTCAATCAGCCGCCGAACATAGTTGCTGTTCACAGCCTCTATCCTACAGATCCCAGGCATCCTACGCTTCGAATCCCAGGTGCTGAATCCTTCAATTCCCAGGCCTTCCAACCAGATTTCCCCGACGATGCCGCCCCCAACCTTCCCCAATCACCCGTCGCCTGCCCCCAGGCTTAGCGGGGTTGGACTTCGGGGATGTGCTCCTCGTAGGTGTCGCACTCTCGGGGCTTGGGGTCGGCCTCGCATTCGCCGTGGGTGCGTGGCGGCAGTCCACCCCACCGGTCGTTGGGCCGTGGCTCCTCTGGCTGTGTTCCTTCGGGGCCTGGGTCGGGCTCCGGCGTGTCGGGCGTTGGGCCTGGGTCGGGCTGCGGCGGGTCGGGCGTTGGGCCTGGGTCGGGCGTTGGTGGGTCGGTGGTTGCCGGTGGGTCGGGGGTGGGCGTCTCGGTTGGCGTGGGTTTGGGATCTGGCGACGGCTTGGTCACTGTCGGCTTCGGGTTTGGCGTCGGCTTCGGGCCTGGCGCCGGGTCCTCCGCCCGCGCCACCCAGCTCAGGCGCCAGGTGGCGGACAGGTCCTTGTAGCCCTGCTTGCCGAACACGGCCCGGATTGTGTAGATGCCGGTTGGCAGCTCGTCCAGCGCCACGCCGGTCCCACCGGGCGCCTCCAGCGCCTCCAGCGCCACATCGGTCCCGCCGGACGCGTCCCGCGCCTCACGCCCCACCCCAGTCCCGGCGGGCTCGTTTGAGACCACTAGGGCTGGATCTCCAATGGGGTTGTTCAGCATGAACTTGATGGGGAGGAGGCTGAATGTGTTGTTGTTGGAAACCTCGACGGACGGATCGGCCGCCAATGCGAGCGCGCTAATCCTGTCGGCGCCGGCATTCCCCTCGGTATCCACCCGGGCGATGGCCATGGGCGTCGGGTCTTTCAACTTGCCGGCGTCATCCGCGATTGCAAGGTATTGCCCAGGCCCATACAACTCCACGGCCTTCAAGGTGTCCGCGAATATGACCTGGACTGCGTGTTGGAACATATCGGTCCACGCCGGGAAGTCCACAGTGATCCCATAGAAATCCTCCGCGTCAAGTGGAATCTTCGCACCGTCCGGCACATCCGGGTCCACCGGCTTCAGCGCCGGCACCGTGAAGTGGATGGTGCCGCCCCTAACCTCCAATGCCGTTTTCGGGGCCGGCTTCGGGTTCACCCATTCTAGTGGCCAGGTGACCACCTGGGGACCGTACGCGGGCCCGC